>JABLTI010000003.1 GCA_013166835.1 Promethearchaeati archaeon
AGATGCCTAATAGGCATCTGTAAATGACTTAAAGCTCAGCTTCTTCTGAGGAAACGACGCTAGTTTCACCAGCAGGCTTAGTCTTGTATTTAATCTCGATAGTGGTATTTGGTTCGATTGCTTCAAAGGTCCACTTGAGCACTTTGGAATCATATTCATCAATGACTTCTGGTTCATGACTAACATCCCAAATAACTTGGTCCTTGGGAACCTTTTCAGTGAGAATATAATTTGTGAGCTCGCTTTCACCTAAATTTTCAATAGTGAGAATAACTTCGAATTCTCCTTCAGTTTCAAGTGCATGAACATCTCGACCTTTAGCAATATTACGTCTTACATGTTCAACTTTAATTTCTATTGATTCTAGTTCAATAGGTATTTCTTGTCCTAAAGGATCAGTATTAGCAGTGATTGTTATGTTGGATTTGTAAGTTGTATCTTTCTCAGGTTTTTGAGCAATAATTGGATATTTAATTACTAAATCTTCGCCGGGATTTAGTGCTCCAGTGTTGGTGTCATTAAGATTTTCAAGTTCTATAGTTAGCTTATGAGCAATAGTTGGATCCTTATCCTCAGGCTTAACTGATATAGCTTCACTTGGAATAATCATTTCTTTTCCACTTAGACGAACTTCTATCTCATCTCTATTTGGAGGTAAATACCATTTCTGAATTTCATCAACTAGTTTTACCTTGTTTATATATGCGCCACCAGTATTGGTTAATTTACTTGTAAGCTTCATTGGAGTGATTTTGAATGATGGTAAAGTAGTAATGTTACAAATAATTTCACCTTTAACAGCAACAACTGCTAATTCTACATCTTCATAATGTAGTTTGTAGATTGATTTCAGTTTGTGGTCAGCAACAGTGAAGAATTCAATTTTAGTTTTGAATTTAGGATATTTACCTGGTTCAGAAGTATATGTCCAACTTTTTGATTCCCATTTACCTTTTGCAGCAATTTCTGGGATATCGTTAGGATCAATATCAATGAATTTAGCTGTTGGTTCCTTTGGTCTATAAACGTCTGCATTGACTAATCGGAGAACATAATCACTCTTGTTAGTAAAGATAAACTTGCAATCGTAACTGTTAGGTTCATCTTCAAGTTCATTTGTTACGATACTAAAAGCATTGTTAGTGTAGCTTGCAAACGAAGAAATACCAATGCCACTTAGTGTTTTTGCTAATTTATATTTCGCAATTACTTCACCAGAACGAACTTTGGCATCTTTGTCATCAATTTGTACAGACATTTCTAATTCAAGGAATTCTTCTGCTTCTTCAGCTAATTCTTCGATTTTCCAAAGAACAAATTTCTTTCCTTCTTTTTCGACAATTTCTGCGTTACCAATTGATTGTCCTTTAACATTTACATTAGAAAATTCAGGTAGGATTACTTTCTTGACTTTTACGTTTTCTAATGTTTCTTGAGAAAGATTATCAACGAATATTTTGAAATACACTATGTTTTCTGTATTCAACAAAAGCGAGTATGAAGCAACTTCGGGGTCATTAATTGTTGAAATGAATTCAGAGACTTTTAATTCAGGTCTTATAATTTCCTTAACTGAATACTCGATTTCATGCTTCTCGGTTGGTTCTAGTTCTTGAATTGAAATGGAATCTTCTTCAAGAGTTGTTCTTTCAAGGTCTTCTAGTTCGAGTTTTATGTCCCACAATTTATCATTTTCAGAAATATTTTCCAAAATGACTAATCCTTTACTTGTAGGATCTTTTGCAGTTGGTGTGCCGTCGTTTTTGTAAAAAGCTTCATATTTCTCTTTAATAACAATTGGAACTAATTTGCTCTCAGTATCTTCTTCAATTGTTAATTCACCTTCTACTTCACCAGTTTCTTCATCAACAGTTTCTACTACAATTTCTTCTTCAGAATCAAAGGTTTCAATCTCAGTTTCTTCCATTTCTTCCGCTTTCAGTTCTTCAGCTTCCTCTTCCTCAACTTGTTCTTCTTCAGCGAAACCCATTCCTTGTATCTCTTCTTCAAGTTCTGCATCTTTTGTTTCTTCGAGTTTCATTCGAGTGGATTTAGCTTCAACAGCAAGAAAGAAATTTCGAATTTCATTTTCTTGTTTCTTCACTTTTGGATCTTCTTTTCGATCAACTGCTAAGTAGATAATATCTTTGGATTTGGGAGATAGTTTAGCAGCAGCTTCAGAAAATTGATCAAAAAGCTCGCGGGTTGTGATAGTTAATTCAGCTTTCAAACGCTTGTCAATTTCGACTTTTCCTATATCGTTTAATCTAATTGTTACCATGCTTTTGCACCTAAAAGTAGTTTATACTTATTTTGGGATATTACAAGGAATTCATTCTGAATTATAATCTTTCGAAAGGAGACTATTTGATAAAAAACGTAAAAATGTAAGAAAATAGAGAAAGATTTCTCTCAATCGAGATTAATAAGAAGTTATTTCAACTAAATAATAATTCAGAAATAACTGTTCTTAACAAGGAGTATAAAATCCGTTGATTCAACAGGAGGTAGCTGAACAAAGTGAAGGTAAAACGAAATCAAACTGGTTTACTTTTGAAAGAAATGAAATATTACTTCTACTCAGTTATTTTCTATTTGGTGTTGCTTTCGCTAGTTATGAACCATACGCACCTTTATGGTTGAATCAGATCTTCTCTGAAGATTCATTTCTAATAATAGGATTTGTTGTAGTAATTCCAAGCATAGTAACAGCTTTAGGAACTGCTGGATGGGGATTTCTTGCAGATAAATTTGGAACTAAAAAATTTGTAATCATAGGTTATGTATCATTTGCATTTATGTTTCTAGGTCTTATTATAATACAGATTTTTACTCAGACTTCAATTTATTTTCTAGTAGTAATTCTTATTGGCTATCTCTTTGGATCAGCTCAAGCATCTAATTTAGCTGCTTTGGCAACAAGAACAATCAATAAACCAAGAGAAATAATTATGGCAAAACTCACTATTACAGTTAGTCTTGCTTTTGTAATTCTAAGTCCATTAGTTGGTTGGATTATTGATAATTTTGCAAACGCGATGGTTATACAATTAATTATTGCAACTAGTGCTATTGTTATGGCAATAATCATCCTAATTTTTGTTAAAGAAAATGAACCTATCAAAATAGTTGATGAATTCCAAAAAGAAAATAAAAGTAAAATAGTTATGACAGTGTTTCCATTCATTTTCATAGGAATAATGGTTCTAGTCTTTGCCTTTCAAACCGGAGGGGGATTTTGGGCATACACATCCATTTATTTCTTGGATGAATTAGCTATTCCCGGCAAAATGTTTTCAATATTTCTTATTGCTAAAACAGTTCTAGCAATTCCTGTTTCTTTCCTACTGGGATCTGTGAAATCGCGGAAAAAGATAGGAATAATCATCTGTGTATTCCTTGGTTATTTCACGTTAGTATACGTATTGATGACAATATTCCCAACGAATTGGAGAATGCTAATCGCATTATCTTTTGTTCCAATGTATCCGATTTATAATGTCTTCTTCTTTTCTTTGGTTGATATATATTCAAATGAAAAAAGAAGAGCGACGGCATTTGGAATATTAAGTACCTTTGGAACTTTAGGATACGTTACAGGGATACTACTACTAGGGATATTTGCTGATTCCTCATCGAATGGAATTTTTATTATGTTTCCAGTTACTCTGGCACTGCAAGCATTTGGTTTTGTGGTAGCAATTCTGTTATACTTCTTTGTTTTTAGAAAGGAAAAGACACCAGAAAGCACTCAAGACAACTCAAAAGCTATAGAAACAGAGATTACCTAACTACTACTTAAAAACTAAATTTTGGAATCAATTTCAGAACTATGAGTTTGTTATCTTCCAAGATCCATCTCTAAAGAAGTAATTTCATCAGGTAAACCCTTTTCTTTTGTAACATTAGCGAAAACAGAACCTATTACACCATTGAAGATTTCTCTTTGTTCATTTTCACAATTGAAATAAATGAATCTACCATTTGGAATATCTTTAGCGTAATCATAGAAAATTTGTCCAGGATGATATTTGTCTTTTGTACCGTGTACTACAAATAATTCTTCAGATATTTTATCAAGTTGATCAGTTATATTAAAATTCAAATTTTGCATGCAAGCTTTACGCCATTTGTATGGTTCTGCACCTCTAATAAAATCTAGAATACGTTCTTTCTGATGTTGATTCTTCATAGTTCTTAAAATAATCTTTGCAAATACAAATCGGAAAGCTCCCATGATGAATGGCGGTAAAATAGGTAGAAGCCATTTAACTGCCTTTCTATTGTAAGCCCACAAGCATAATGGATCAAAAACGACAATTGTTGGAGCAGTGAAATATTTCTGGATTAAACCTTGGAGAACCACTCCACTGCAATAGCTAGTGCCATAAAGTACAAAATCTCTTTTATCCAAGCCAAGATACTTAATAGCTGCTGCAACATCTTTTGCTTTTTGATCTACGGTGAGATTTGTTTTTCTATTACGTTTTATTCTACTTGACGCTTTTTCTCTTGTCTCCAAAAAGTAATACTCAGTGTTGTTGTGTATTGGTTTTGGAAAACCTCTCCAAGACCAAGGAGTTGTAGAATAACCAGGAATAAATAAAATTGGTCTTTTTGCAGTAATATTCTTTGGTTTTCGATGAAAAACTCGAATTTCTCCACCGTCAACAGGAATATAGAATTGTTCACATTCTCCTTCCTCATAGAATTCCGGGGCATCTTTTGGTGAGTCCTCAATTAGGTTTTTAATAAGATCTAATTGCTCTTGAGTTAAATCGAATTCATTTTCATCCATTACCATTTTACTATACTCCTGTTAAGAGTTGACTTTTTTTATATTCAACCATTTATTAATTTTCCACTCATTTTACAGTAATAAAGTAGAATATTATATGAGATTATTGTATTGATTTGCATAAGAAAAATTGGAAATTTTAGAAATTCAGTAGTACTCTGAAATTTCTCTCTTATCTTTTAGAATGGCTTGTACTTTTTTAAGCTCATCTGGGATCATAATTTCCATTGGGCACTTCTCAACACATTCCATACATTCAGTACAAAATGTTGCATTACCATTTGGTTTCTTGAGATCTAATTCAGCAGCTTTAGAGACTAACATTTTCCTATAACGTCTTCTTACTCGCCATCTTCGAAAACCTTCTTTTTCATGACTAAAGTAATTCAATAAAGCAAAGTTATCTGGAATATTGACACCATAAGGGCAAGGCATACAATATTGACAAGTAGTACATGGGACAAGTATTTTCTTTTTGTATACTTCAGCAAGTTGATTAATAACTGCTAAATCGTCTTTACTTAAAGAATTAACACCTGATTTATCTGCATAGCTACAATTTTCATCAAGTATTTGTTGTGATTCCATTCCACTTATTATCGTTGACACTTCTGGTAGATTCCAGAGAAATTGTAGCGCCCAATCAACCGGTGTTCTTTGCACTTCAGCTAGTTTCATAACCTCAGTAGCTTCTTCAGGAGGATCAGCAAGCAATCCACCTTTTAGAGGTCCCATAATAACGGTGCCAATTCCTTTTTCATGGGCGTATTTCAACCCATCAGTTGTGGCTTGCATCCCGGTATCCATGTAGTTATAGATTATTTGACACATATCCCAATCAAATGCATCAATTATCTCTTTGAATACTGCCAGAGTATCATGAAATGAAAAACCAATATATTTTATTAGCCCCTTTTCTCTTGCTTCGACCATTTTATCTAATAATTTCAAATTTTTAACTTGCTCAAATTTTTTCCGGTTCAATCCATGGAATAAGTAAAAATCAATACAATCTGTTTGTAATCTCTCGAGTTGTTTCGCTAATTGCCTATCAAAATCCTCAGGTTTCCTTACAAGCATCATGAACAACTTATCTGCAATGTAAACTTTCTCCCGATAGCCATCCTGTAATGCTTGACCTAGTGCTTTCTCACTCCCACCTAAATGGTAAACGTATGCAGTATCAAAGTAGTTCACGCCTTGATCTATAGCACTCCTGATCATTTCAGTTGTTACTTTAGTTTTAACCCTACCTAGCATCATATTACCTCGAGTAGGTAATCTCATTAATCCAAAACCAAGTGCTGAAACCTTGATATCCAGTTTACCCATTTTTCTGTATTTCATTTTACTCAGAAGAAGGATAATTGGAAAGTTAATAAATCTTCCAATATATTTTTTTCAATTTAGTTCTGTAAATTGAATTCCATTATTTTATTTAGTAATCTCATGAATTCCATTTCTTTTGCCATTTTGCTTGCTTGTTTTAAAATTTCTTTAGCTTCGTTTTCTTTATTTTCTAAAGAAGTGATTATGGATTTTATCCAATAATGCTCAGCAAATAAGAGCTTAGATTGTTGTTTTGTAGCTAATTTTGATAAGCGATCACTATAATATTTGAGACGCTCTAGATCCTCATCATTTTTACTTTGAGAATACTTCTTGATAAGTAAATAGCAGTAGTTTAATATTGCATTAACAGTTGTTTCTTGATCAGTTACAGGTTCATTAATGACTTGTAAATATAATTCCTCTACTTTTCCAAGCACTGTATCTCCATCTCCACTAAGCACTAATGCTTTAAGGAAAAGGAAACGATGCTTAATGACATCATTTTCTTGTTCAAGAGAAATGTTTTCTAATTCATTAACTAAGCTTTTAGCTCCATTGATTTTGTTTCGACTAATCAACACTTGAACTAGATAGAAAAGTGTTCTTGACAATGCTACTGCGGTTATCTTGTCTTTTAATTGATACACTAAACTAAGATGAATTTCTGCTTCTTCTATTAAACCTAAATCGAAATAGACTTTTCCTATTGAATTATAACCTGCAGTTATCAAAGATATATTGTTTAATTCTTGAAACAATGGTATAGTATATTCAAAATTCATTAAAGCTTCTCTTAGTTTTCCTTGTAAGTTATGAATTAATCCAATATTGTAAATTGTAGTAGCTATTGTTATATTATTACCTACTTTTTGGAAATTTTCCAGTGCTTTCTTGTAGTAACTCAATGAAGTATTAAGATTTCCAGAAAAATGATGTACTACCCCTAAATTGATATTTATTCTCGCTATCTCATTTATTGATCCAATTTTTTTGAGTATCTCTAATCCTCTTTGAAGATATTCCATAGTTTCATCTAGTTTTCCTTCTAGATTGTAATGTAAAGCTAAAGTACTATAGGCTCTACCTTTAATTAAATCAAATTCTTTTTTCTCTGAAATTAGTAATGACTCATTAATATTATTTAATGCTTCATCCTTTTTTCCTTCTCTTCTCCTTATTGAAGACAAATAAAGTAACACATCAGCTTTTGAATACAAATCATTCAAGTCATCATAAACAGCAATTGATTCTTCAAACAAAGGTTTTGCTGTTTTATCTTCTCCCTTGAATGAGAAATATTTTCCTTTTTGAAAATTATAGTGTGCTTTCAATATTTTCTTCTCTATTGACTCAGCTAATTCTGCTATTGATGATACACCGAAATTTATTCCAGAAAGCATTTCATCATATTTACCTATTTCACCTAATATTGATATTTTTATTAGATTTGCTTCAAGAACGAGTATGTGTAAATCCTTCTTCTTAATGCTTACAATTAACTTATCCAGCTTTTCTATTGCCTTAGCATAGTCTCCAAGTTTAATTTTCAAGTAATTTTCCCAAATTGATAATTGAAAGAATTCTCGGCTGTTTTTCTTAACAGTTTTTTTCAAATTCATTATATCATCTAACGTTTTCGAAAATTTCCCTTTTTTGATTAAATTTTCAATTGTTATAATTTTCTGATATAAGGAATCTAACAAACTATAACCCCAATAACACTAGATTTTGTTTGCAGTTATAACAGTTTCTTAAAAGGTAATTAAACTGATGAAAACAATCTAGAACAAAAAGAAATAATGGAAAATATCTTTTCCATCATTCAACTAGTACTTTTTCAGGTGTTTGAGTCAGAACAGCTTCAGTTTCCTCAGTTTCCGCAGGACTTTTTGGAATGTAATCATTCCAATTGAATGCTGTCCATAATCCAAACAGTATTGGTATTCCCGTGTTAAATTCTAGCAAGCTATTCACAGCTAGAACTTCCCAATCTATTGGTCTAATACCTGCAATCATTAAGGTAGATTCCATTGAGAAATGAATGAATATCCCAGTAACAATTAAAATTCCAAAGTACCAATACGGAATATTCTTCATAATATTCCAAGGGAACCCATCCAGAAACTCGGACAGTACTTTCCAAATCAGTAAAATTGCATACCCTACAGAAGCCATTATGATTTGTTTAATTCTCGCGTTTCCCATGTCTCTATTGATATTTATAATTCGATCATCCCAAACAATATATTTAGACATCAAACCGATTGCTAACCAACCACAGTACATCAATCCTGCCCACATAAGCTTCTCCACAACATGGATCTTCTTATTAAACATAAGCGGTGCGAAGGAAAACATGATCATACCATAAGTGAAGGAGAAGTAAGTCAAGAAAACATGCGGACCAATAACTCCACCTGTATCAATAATACGTGTTCCTTTTATTGTATACCAAATAACGGCATCTACGAATTGAACTACACCATACCCAAAGAGTCCAAAGAAAAACTCTTTGTACCTCTTTCTAACAAATAATAAAGCCATCCAAACTGTGACCAACATAAGGTCGAAATAGATGAAATCGATACCAAAAATCCTACCAACATCATTAGACATAGCGATTATATGAAATTTGGTGATATTTAATTTTTATTGCGAAAACTCACTGTTGGTTAGCTTTTACTCATTTTGTAAAAAATAGCAAAATAATTGATTTCTAATCTTATTCATAAATATACAATCTTTCCTCGAATTAGAAGAACTCAATCTATAAACAAGGAAATACTCTCAAATCACAAATATAAAGAATCTGTTAAAAAAACTGGATTGCTTTTCACTTGTGATTTGGTGATGTACATTAGTGACTAGCAAATATAATCCCCCTACTTATCCTAGTCCAACTTCTTCTACATTAAGAGCTAAACCTTTTAGAAATAGAAATTGAATATTAAAACGTTATATGGTGAGGAAGATGATAATTGATGCACATTGTCATGTTTGGGATAAGGAATATCTTTCTGATGAGCTTCGAGGTATCCTTATTGCAACAGCGGAGAAACATAAGTTTGATTTGAGTCTAATTTTGAATGCGACTCCTGAAAGATTAGTAAAGGAAATGGATGAGGCGGGAATAGACAAAGCAGTAATACTTGCTTTAGATTATGAGTATCTTTACCGAGGACATATTAGTTACAAGGAATACAATGATAAAGTAGCAGGGTATGTAAAGGATTTTCCCGATAGGTTAATTGGTCTTGCTGGTATTGATCCAAGAAGAGGAAAGGAAGCCATTCAAGAGCTTGAGAGGTGTATAGGAAAGCTGGGATTCGCAGGAATCAAGCTCTGGCCTTTAATGGGATTTTATCCTGATGATCCCAAATTTTACCCCTTTTACGAGCGCGTAGAAGAGCTTGGAGCTGTAATTTTATGCCATACTGGTGCTGGCCCACAAAAGACATATCTTAAATATTGTAGACCAGCATTTGTAGATACTGTTGCCATAGATTTTCCAAAAATTAAAATAATAATGGCCCATATGGGTGAACCCTGGACAAACGAAGCAATGACAGTGGCAGCAAAAAATCCTAATGTGTATATTGATATTTCAGCATGGGAAGCCATTTTTAAATATGCTCCATTTGCTTTTTACCAAACGCTAGTTCAGGCAAAGATGAACTGTGGAATAGACAAAATTTTATTTGGTTCAGATTGGCCATTACTCTCTCCAATATTATCACTAGAACGATGGGTAAAAGGGATAAAAAAAATGGAATTACCGTCACTGCTTAAATCAATGGGGTATCCCGAATTTAATGAAGAAGAAAAAAACAAAATTCTTGGAGGAAACGCAGCAAAAATATTTGATTTATGAAAGATGCAAGAGTAAAATAAAAAAAAGGATTTATGAGACGTTTAAATAACGCCTCATTTTTCATTATCTTGTGGGTGTCTTCTTTTTTCGTCTAACAGCAATAACAATTATAACTATGAGTATAATGAGTAATAATCCACCACCAGCTCCGATAATTATGTAGAGCATCATTGGGGATAAAGCACTGTACTCAAAGTTAATTGTCAATCCGTAGAGATGAGCACTTGTATCTTCGGGGCCAATTATTTCAGCTCGCCAGCGAAGGTCATCACCTTTGTTAATAAATACATGTGCAATACCAGGGGTGACTGCTTCCCAATTTAGTCCACCATCAGCTGATAGGTAATAATCAATTTGTGTTCTTGGAGGTGTGAATTGATTTACTGTAAGTGTAGCACTGATTATTTTATTGCCATTAATAATATCAACCTCTGTTGACTCAGCAATAGAAACACCTGGGTGGAAAGTAGCTCCTGGACTCAAGAAATGACGTAAAATAATCAAATTTGACATATTAGCAACGTAAGTAAAGTCACCGCTTGTGGTGATTTTCATAGCAGAAGTAGCATTAAGATAACGAGTAGCTGTTTCAGCAGTGAAATCAGTTTCATTAATCATTAAGACACCATCTGCACCACCAGCATTCAAAACGTATGGTCCAAAATTGCTGACTCCATATGAATCTGGGAAGTCACCATCAATCCATGCTGAATCGATGTAGACAATATTTGTAGGATCGGAGACATTGTATGGAACCAACCAGTCCGAGTCGGCCATGTATGCTAAATCTCCATCTACACAGATATCTTCACCATAACTACTAAGTGAATGAACATCATGAACAACAGGGACAAATAAATCGGTTATATCTAGGATGATAAGATTATTACCAGAACCACCGAAATTATTCGCAAGATAGAGTTTTCGTCCTTGTGCCCAAACAGCAGTAAGGTTTGTTGCACCAGGAACAGCATAATTGATAATTACAATTGGATTTAAGGGATTTGTGAAATTAGCTATGCCAAGATTTGTTCCCATTGTTGCAAACATAATATTTCCTTGGACGCAAATATCAATCATATCAAATGCTCCGGTCATTTCATCAAGAAGCAAAATGTCACTCGGGTTTGAAACATCTAGAACATAATTAGCTGTATCAGTTGTTACGTGTGCGATATTATTATCAACATCTACTCTTAATGCTGGACCAGCAGGGAGGGCATAATTATCAAGTAGAATAGGATTTGCTGGATCTCTAACATCTAGAGTATAGAATCCATCGGGACCACCGGCAATGTATGCGATTCTACCAACGACGCGAACATCCCAAACTTGGAATTGGTCGAATGGATTTGGAAAGACAGTTGTTGATATATCTGGAATTCCCCAATTGGGTGAGTAACGATAAGTGTAGATACCATCTTGATCAACTGCTACAATAATTCCTCCATATAGATCAACATCATAAAGATCAGTATGTGGACCTATAGCTGCAACACCTAATGGATGTGTTGGGTCAGCAACATCAAGAACGGTTATAGAACTACCATCTGCAACAAGTAAAGTGTTGCCTTGTTTGACCAATCTTCTAGCATAACCGCCAGTATTGTAAGATCCAATAATTGTTGGATTTGTTGGATCAACAACATTGATAATTTGAATGCCAGCTTCTCCATCTGCAACGTAAGCAAACGCACCTTCAACTATAACATCTGTTGCATTGCCAGGAGTATCAACCCAGCCGTATTCTACTGGATTATATTTGTCCTGGAAATCCATTACATAGAAACCATCATCGCTAGCTGCAATATAACCTGTTGTTCCTTCTACATCTAAGCCTAATGCTTTGTCATTTGCCCAATCGCAGATAATATTTAATGGCGCGCCAGGATCATCTGCATAAGCAACTCCAAGAGATTTTCCACTAGTCGAATTATATATTGTATAGTAATACAAATGACCATCAATATCAATATCTGTTACAGCACCATCAACATCGAACCAATCCAAAAAAATTCCCGCTCCATTTAAGGCAGTTGGGTCTTGAACATTATAAAAGTTAATAGTTTCATCACTTGTCCCGATTGCTAGATAGTCTCCATCAACTTCGCAAGTATAGGCAGTATCTATCGAATCCCTATAGCTTAGACGTTGGATATCAAAGGGATTGTTGATATCAAAAGCATGCAATGTATAAGATGCACCTGTATCATAACAATTGACATAAGCTTTCCTCCCTTGAACAGCTAATCCATAAGCAGGAAATTCAGTTGGAAAGAAATCTAACAACTCCAAAGAACTATTTCTTGGAGCAAGAACCGCACCAGTGCCCCAACCAAGAGCAGTTGTAGAACCACTTCTGTAGGTTACTGATGTGAAATCTTCAACATACGAATCAGCACCTTCGATTGTGAGATTATTTCCATAATCTCCATCTTTAGGCATTGACATTGCCGGTAAAACAAACATCGGCAATACAAGAGCTACTAAAAAGCTCAAAGTAATCAATTTTCTGAAAATATTATTCTTCAAAATAATAACCTTTGTTTTTTTTATAATAGTAAAATAGCTCACTATAAAATAAAAGACTATTGTAATTAATACAAAGCTTCTTTTCTCTCTCATCTGGTATTAATTAGACAATATGCCAATCATACCACAGTTTAATAATTTCTAGAGCAATAACAACATACAAAATAGTATAATTAAACTATACTCTGGTGTAATTCTCTTGGAAATTCTCCATTCTATTTGGGATACAAATAACTTTCATCTCTGGGCAGAGAATACTCATTTACTTGAGAGAAACATCCAAAGAGACAATCGAAACATCAACGTTCTTGAGAAAAAGCATCCTTATACTGTTAATTTTAGTAGATTGCTTGAATTACTAAAAATTATGTCTTCAAATCTGGATGAGAGTTTAGCCTTTAGACCGAATTGGCTAGCTATGAATCTGCCTACAATAACTAATAATCCAGTTATTTCCGTCAATAAGATTTCTGATGAACTAAAGAATGAGAAAGACTTGGAGTTTAATTATTGGCAAGTTAATACCTTGAATCTGGATTTGTATGACGCCTTAGATTTCTTGTTGTCCTTACCTGAAACACCTCCTAAAGGTGTTATCTTTAGTGATTCTCTGAAATTTTGGACTGAAGTTGCTAGATTTAGTTTGGAAATAATCTCAATTAATTCTTATTTTCCCGCTACAAAAGTGATCAACCAAGATTCCGAGAAAACTATTTTTGCAGGTATTTGGGAAGCGATTATACCTAACAGGATTCTTCAATCGTTTAACTTACTAGTTAAATCCATGCCTTACTATTGTTTGTCTTTCTTCAATAAGAATTTGAGTTCACAAGAAATAGTTCTTACTTTCATAAATAAAACAATTGATTCTTTTCTTCGGAAAAAACTCTCCATACATTTACCAAGGAAAAGAAATGAAGAATCCGAGAGGATTAATGAATTAATAGAGACTTGGTTCAAATCTCTCTTCAATCCCACTCAAATTGAACTTGAATGTTCTACCAAAGATTTTGCTTATTTTAATGGAATAATTCTTTCATGGCAAAAAAATATTTTTCGAGAAATCCCGGAAACATATTTTCGAACCTGCTTCAAGCTAGTTCCTCCAGATCCTGACAAAGGAGAAAGAACTTGGCGAGTGGAGTTCTATTTGCAGAATCAAGATGATATTAGTATTATTATTCCAGCGGATGACGTTTGGAAAAGCAAAGCAGGGACAATTAGTTATTTACAAGAGAAATTTGAGGACCCACAAGAAAGATTACTGAAAGATCTAGCAGAAGCTTCAACAATTTTTCCTAAAATTAGTGAAAGTCTGGAGACAACTTTTCCAAGTAAAGTGCAACTAGATGATAGAGAAGCAATGGAATTTCTGGAAGTTTACTCTGTTCAATTAGAAGACAATGATTTCGGAGTTTTTCTGCCTTCATGGTGGAAGAATCCAAATAGCCGATTGGGTTTGACTTTAGATTTAGGAGAAGAGGATTCAACAGCTAATAAATCCTATAGTTTATTTACGTATAATTCTCTGATTGATTTTGAATGGCAATTCATCATTGATGATATGAAAATAACACTTGAGGAGTTTGAAAAACTATCAGAATTAAAGGTTCCATTTGTTCAACTTCGTGGAAAATGGCTGAAATTAGATCAAGAAGAACTAAATGAAGCTGTGGAATTCTTTAGAGAATATTACAATAATCTACGAATGAATGATATCCTTCAACTAGAGTTAGAAAATGAGGATTTTCCTGCAAGAAAGAAATTCGATTTGATAGTTAGGGGCGGTTTTAGTGATAGAATTCAAAGGGTTATAGAGAAAAGTAGAATTGAGAATCTTACTGCTCCTGAAAATTTTGTAGGGACATTACGTTCATATCAGGAGAAGGGTTATTCTTGGCTTCGTTATTTGAAGCAATATGGTTTTGGGGCTTGTCTTGCTGATGATATGGGTTTAGGAAAAACCATTCAAGTTATTGCTTATCTTCTTCAGGAAAAAAATGAAAATCCAACAAATGCTCCAACATTAATTATTTGTCCAACATCTATTCTAGGCAATTGGTTTAGAGAAATACAGCGTTTTGCTCCTATTCTAACAACACTAATTCACCATGGATCTAAACGCATTCTCGATGAGCGATTTGTTGAAAACGCTTCTAGTTATGATTTAATTATAACAACTTATAACCTAGCACAAAGGGATTTTGATGTCCTTGATCAAATTAACTGGTCTACAATTGTTATAGATGAAGCTCAAAATATTAAGAATCCTTCAACCAAACAATCTCGTAAAATTAAGAAACTAAACGGAGATTACCGAATAGCGTTAACTGGAACCCCAATTGAAAATCGTCTTACTGAATTATGGTCTATTCTTGATTTTCTTAATCCAGGATATCTTGGATCATTGAGGAAATTCAAAGAAACATATGTTACTCCTATTGAAACTAAGCAGAATTCCCAAAGTATAAAACAACTTGCTAGATTAGTTCAACCATTCATACTTAGACGGTTGAAAACAGATCCTACTATCATTAAGGATCTTCCAGAAAAAACAGAGTTCAAAGTTTACTGCTCAATGACAGAAGAACAATGTGTTTTGTATGAAGCAGTAGTTAAAGATTTGATAAAGAGACTAAATGGAATACAAGGGATTTCAAGGAAAGGTTTGATTCTCGCAGCATTAACCAAACTAAAACAAATTTGTAATCATCCTGTCCAGTTCATGCATGAGTCTTCTTTGGATTTGAAGGATCGTTCTGGTAAATTGGATCGATTAATTGAAATGCTAACGGAAATAATAGCAAATAACGAGAAAGCATTAATTTTCACTCAGTATGCAGAATTGGGTCAATTACTCAAAGATTATTTACAGGTTGTTTTAGACCAAGATGTGTTGCTACTTTTTGGTGGGACACCTCAGAAAGAACGAGAAGAGTTAATTAAGAGATTTCAATGTACAGAAGACAATTCTCCAAATATTTTCATACTCTCAATAAAAGCTGGAGGAGTAGGACTAAATCTAACAGCAGCAAACCATGTCTTTCATTTTGACCGTTGGTGGAATCCTTCAGTAGAAAACCAAGCAACAGATAGAGCCTTTAGAATCGGACAGAAAAAGAATGTTTTCGTTCACAAATTCATCAGTGTTGGAACCTTAGAAGAGAATATTGATCGATTAATCGAACAAAAGAAAGTACTTGCTGATAGTGTAATAGGAACTGGTGAATCTTGGTTGACAGAAATGTCAACAGAACAACTACGAGAAATTCTTAGTTTACGAAAATTAACTATGGGAGGGAATTGAATAATTGGCTACATTAGATACTAGATTAAAACATTTTCAGACGAAGTTAAGAAAAGTAAAGAATGGGATTCGTCCGAAAAATCTCGAAGGAAAATTCGGTAATAAATGGTGGTCTAAAAAATGGTTGGAATCACTGGAGTTTTTTGTTAACGATAAAAGAATTGTCCAAGGTCGTTTTTATGCTCGAGAGGGTCAAATTAGGAGTTTAATTATAGATAAGGGTTGTATTCAAGCAAAAGTTCAAGGAACCAAAATCAAGCCTTATTCTGTAATAATAAAACTACAAGTTCTAACCGATGAAGAATGGCAAAATATACTCGAGCAAATGGCAAAAAATGCAATGCTTTTCTCGAAATTACTCATTGAAAAGTTTCCAGAAGATCTTGAGAAGATTTTTTCAAAGTTTAACTATCCTCTATTTCCTAGTAATAGTAATGATCTTCTAACTTCCTGTACTTGTGCTGATTGGGCAAATCCATGTAAACATACTGCTGCAGTATTTTACATTTTATCTGATTTCATTGAATATGATCCTTTTAAATTACTATTTATTCGTGGAAAGTCAAGAATTGAAATTAGAGAGATTCTAAGGCAGTATCAACGAATAATTGCAATACAAGAAAACAAGCCTAAAAGGAAAATTAAAAAAATCCCAAGATACAACAATCAAGTTGAAAAGAGAATTAATTTAATATCCTTTTGGAAATCAAATGAAAAAGTAAAGTTAACTGATATAGTAAAAATTGCTAAACTAAAAAGAGAAACAAGTAATTTTGATGATTTCACAGAACCGAAACTTGTCGAATTACTAAATTTAAGCTATAAAAAGGCGAGTGAAATAGTTAATAATAAACTAACCAAATTATCTTATGAGAATGATTGATTCATATGGTTGGATTAATTAAATGAAATTTGGTATTAATTCTGAGATAGGGAAATTACATACGGTATTAATGCATAGACCTGGTGAAGAGATTAAGAAGATTACAGGTAGAACACTAGATTATTACAAGTTTAGAACTATCCCTGATTTACCTCGTCTTCAAGAAGAATTTGATGACTTTTTGAAGATTCTTCATTATAATGGTGTTCATGTTATATTACTTACAGATTTGATTTCTGAAGTGAAATACCCAAACATGCTGTTTACTCGAGATATTGTGTCTGTTTGCAATCAAGGTTTAATTATTATGAATATGGCTGTTGAAGGAAGAGCTTTTGAGCCAATAATAGCTGAGGAAGCTCTGAAAAGGCACATACCGGTTTTCATGAAAATTGCTGATCCAGGGAAACTTGAAGGAGGAGATGTTCTCTATTTGGATAAAAATACTATTGCCGTTGGTTATGGTCCAAGATCTAATCATACTGGTATACAGCAGATAATACAAGGGTTTCAAGACAAAGCAATAGAAGAAATTGTTAGTATACCACTTGCAGATTATCGAGTACATTTAGATGGTGCGTTTATGATTGTTAATCATGATCTCTGTGTTATTCATGAACCATCTGTTAGCGCGAAAGAAACTTCGATAATAACAAAAGATGGTGTACGACGAACCTTTTTCATAAATTATCTAAGAGATAAGGGATATGACATCATATCAATCTCTCGTGAAGAAGCAACAGCATTTGGACCAAACATTTTTGCTATAGAATCCGGAAAAGTAATATCATATGAATGGAACGGGCGGATCATTCGTGAGCTCGAACAAAGAGGAGTAGAAGTTATTCCAATTAAAGGAACTGAGCTCGTCAAAGGAGGAGGAGGACCTCATTGCATGACTTGTCCCATTTTACGGGACTGAGCTTTTGGGAAAAAATAATTTAACTAAATATCAGAAAAGTAATTTATTTATAATTATATACCTAATCAACATAATTTCATCTTGGAGAAACTCAAATGAGTAGAAATGAAAGATACTGTTCTTTTTGTGGGAGTATTATACTACTGGATTCAAAATTCTACGGAGCATGTGGAGCTGCAGCAGAACCGAGTGAACAACAATATAGTCCAATCGTAAGTCAAACATATAGTCCTCCACCTAGATCATCACCAGAAATAAAAGAAAGTGAAGCACTAGGATTGGTTTCTATCTATATTGGGATTATTGGTTGTTTTATTTTCCCAGTAATTGCAAATATTATTGCGGTAATTCTTGGACATGTTTCATACAAACGAGGGAAAAATATCCATGCAAAAATAGGCTTAGCAATTTCTTATTCAGTTATTGGTTTTTGTGTTTTACTAGCAATAATTTTGACTTTAGTGTTTACTCTTCCGTATATTTAACTTCAACACTTTTTTCCAATTTTTCTGTTTTTTTTGATTCCTTAGCACTTGCATATGAGAGAAGTAATATCCCAATTGTAATTAAAACCAAAGCAACAGTTTTGGCTATAATTGTCCCAATGCTATCTGATTGCCACTCAGAGAAAATCACTAAACCACCAATAACCGGGATAACTAAGCTTGCCATTGAAAACAAAGGTGAAACAATAACTGCTTTACTTTTCTGGTATCCCAATTGAAGAAAAACTGTAGACGCAATATTAAAACCTAAAAGCAAGGCAAAATAGATCCACCATTCCCACTGCTTCATCGCATCAACAAATGTTGCCCAAAAATTACTGGTGTCAAATCCACTTGTAACTGCTTTTGTGAAAATCACTCCTAAACCTGATGCTAAACCCGAAGCCAAACCATAGAGAGCACCAATAATTGAAATTTGTTTTATTAAAGAAAACAAAACCATTCCAATCATAATTGCTGTAAATATAACAACGAAAACTATAGCTGGTATTTGTTTCAAAACATTATTCATATCAATTAAAGAATACGTCGTTTCGCTCTCTGTATTCATTACTCCCAAAATAATTACTCCAGAAATGATTCCAAATATAGCAATAATTTCTGGCTTAGTAATTGGTTCTTTCAAGTAGAAATAGGAGAAAATAACTAGAACAACTAATCCTACACCTGCCATGGGAGTAACTAGTGATAGGGAACCAAATTCCACAGCAAATAAAAATAGGAACCATTGAACATTAACTAAAAGAAAGCCTAACATCCAAGTTTTACTTGTTAAAAAATTCTTAAGATTACGCCAAGTTGATTGTTCCTCTATTTTCGGTAATGTAGCAGCAGCTTTTTTCTCGAGAACGAAACCAATGTTTAGCATAGAATAAGAGAGTATTGCAAAGATAATTGCCAATGCTGTTAGTACTGCAGACATTTCTGACATAATCCTATGGAAACTGAATTTTAATAAATACAGTATTTCATATAGAATTAATTTATTATTAATATTCTTGGTGAAATAATTGAACAAAGCAAAAGTCTATTTCTATAATAACATTAAGGATTATAAAACAGGATTTAACAAATTCTTGAAGATTATATCGGATGAAATGAAACCTGAAGATAAAACAGCAATCAAAATTCATTTCGGTGCAAAAAATAATGACACTCATGTTAATCCAAAATATTTGATTGACCTACCAAAATATATCAAAAATCCTGTTTTTATTGAAAGCAATTGCTTGTATCCAGGAAACCGGCATAGGAGTGATTCACATATTAAATTGGCTCTTGAGCATGGATTCGATTTTCTTGAGATTGATATTCTTGATGGTGAATTAGGAAGAGACTATGATGAAATTGATATTAATACCAAAAATATAAAGAAAGCAAAAATAAGCTCTGGTTTAAAACAATATAATAATCTCATAGCAATTTCTCATTTTAAAGGAACTCCTGGTCATGGGTTTGGTGGAGCTATAAAGAATCTGGCAATGGGTATAGCTTCTCGTGCAGGTAAAATGGACATGCATTCAGGATTGGCTCCAAAAGTCAATGATGAGAAATGTACTGCATGTGGTGATTGTGTAGAAAATTGTATAGCAGATGCAATTACTCTTAATGAATTTGCTTTCATTAATCAAGAGAAATGTATTGGGTGTGCATTTTGCATCTCAGTTTGTCCTGAAAGAGCAATAATGGCTCAATTTGGTAAACGAAGAGGCAAGGAATTTTTAGAGACTTTGATTGAGTATGCCTATGCGGTTACTAAAGGTAGAAACTGGTGGTACATCAATGCGATTAATAATATTACTGAGACATGTGATTGTATGCCATATAAACAAGTGCCTTTCATGGATGATATTGGATTAGTCTATTCTAAAGATCTAATAGCAATAGATCAAGCTTCAATAGATCTAGTAGTTGAGAAGAACAATGGCGTAGACCCTTTCAAAAAGCCTGATGTTTCAACAAATTATGTTTTGAAATATGGAGAAAAATTAGGTCTTGGAACTACAGAATATGAGTTAATCAACATAGATTGATTCAGCCAAGTAAACTGGTGAAAGTCCCTATCTCCATAGGGATCCTAATTTGTGTTCTCATTGTTAATAATCAAAGATTTATAAATTTCGTTTCTTATATTTCATATTAGTATGAAAGAACTAATTAAGGACCTTAAGGAACAACTCTGCTGGGCTTCTCGAGAGATTTACCAACGTGGGTTAGTGAACATTGGTGAAGGAAATATTAGTATCAGGGTAAAAGGCAAAAATGAAATGATAATAACCCCTTCTCGAAATGATTATAGAATGCCTATGTCTGAAGATATGGTTCACATGACTTTGGCAGGAAAACTCGTTGAAGGAAACAATAAACCTTCTTCTGAATCTTATCTTCACAGAGTATTCTACAAAGCACGACCCAATGTTAATTGTATAATTCACACACACTCGCCATATACTAGTTCCTTGTCTATTCAGCATAAAGGCATTCCAGTAATTTTTGAAGAAATGCTAATTTTCCTCGGAGGAAGTGTTCCTTGTGCTAAATATGCTATGGCGGGAACAGCGAATCTAGGAAAGAATGCAATACAATCTATGGGAAATCAAAATGTAGTAATCCTAGCAAATCATGGTTCTATTGTAGTTGGGAAAACAATGGAGTACTGTGTCAATACTGCACAACTTGTAGAAAAAATGGCTAAAATATTTGTTCTCGCAAATTTCTCTCCAGATATCAAGAAAATTCCTGAAGAAAAGCAAGTAGATTTCAGATTGCAATTTGTAGAAGAATTTTCAACGGTTTAGCCTGAAAGAAACTATTTTGGATGACGAATCATAACCCAATGGGGAATTTCTGTATTAGGTATTTTCTCTTTAGTAACGACTTCATACCCAAATCGTTTGTAGATTTCTACATTAGTTGGATTCTGTGTTTCTAGTAAGCTTGGTAATTTCTCGATATCGATTCTATTAAGCATTGTTCGTAAAAGCAAACTCCCGAAACCTTTACCTTGATGTTCTGGTGCAACACCTATAGGCGATAAATACCAATGTTTAAAGTTTCCATATTTGTTGTGCATTTCAGAAGAAAATCTGCCAATAGGCATCATTCTACTTATGTTGTCCTTTTTCAGTTTCAGATATAATTTCATACCACCGGCTCTAAGCTGTTTAAACATGTTCATCACGTATTTATCACTAAGATACCAGATTGCTAGTCCCTCGATCTCAGGTGAAGGAGCATATATTTCACCGAATTTTAATCCATATGAAACTGTAAAGTTGAAATAATGAGCTGATTGTTCCTTTCTAGTTTCATCGTCTGGAAACATATATTGTGTTAGAGGATCAGAATAAAATGCATCTGCTAGAACTTTAGCAGCTTTTTTGAGATCTCTTCTCTTTAATTTATACAAAGTAGTTTGATCTTTTTTCATGAATTCTATTAGTTCTCATGATAATTAAGAGTAACTTTTCAAAGTAAATGTAAGTAGAAGAAACAATTGTGAAAGCTCATAATGAAGATCTAGTAGGTATGAAATTTATAGTTGTTAATGAAATCGCTGACGGAAAAATCAAACGATTCTGGTGTGTACAATAACAAAGTAAATTACATGTTTTTGATATAATACTTATCAAAACAAGATTAGAAATAATCCTTTTTACAAGTAATATTGAAGTTATCTAATTAATTCAATTGGATTTGTTTAGAATGGAAGATCTGATCATTGCTTTACCATCAAGTTGCACAGAAATTGAAACACCACTATTGATAGCAAGCATTCGAAAATTCGCAGGAAAGTTTGCTAATTCTCCGATATGGGTAGTTACTACAAAGAAGAATATAGAAATTCCAAGTAAAATGATTGATTTCTTTAATTCTATGAATGTTACTATAATTTATCTCAATGATACTTCAGATGTTATAAAATTGCCTTTTATTGGCTTCACTCAATGTGCAGCAAAAGCAGAATCATTAGCTAAAGGAAAAACGAAATTTTTGGTTTGGCTAGGAACAAATTCGCTGGTAATTAACGAACCAGATGAATTTATCTTAGCTGATGGTATTAACTTGGGTTATAGACCTGTTCATCATACACTAATTGGTTCACTTTACGACAAACCAATTGATGCTTTCTGGGAAATGATCTATCAGAAATGCAATGTTGATGAAAACAAAGTCTTCCCAATGAAAACTCACATCGATGGAAATACCCTTCGTCCATACATTAATTCAGGTTTCTTGATTGTTAGACCAGAAAAACAATTCCTACAAACATGGGCAGAACATTACAAAAATATGATTTATGATGAAGATATCGAAGATTTCTTCAGAAAAGATGAACTCTATACCATCTTCACCCATCAAGCTGTTTTATCGAGTCTTTTCTTAACTGAATTTACGAAAGAAGAAACATATCAGTTACCTTTCGAATATTGTTATCCAATACATCTTTTTCACGAAAGCTTAGAAGTTTTACAACCAGAATCAATTAGTCAAATGATTACTTTTAGATTGTATATTGATAAATTGCTAAATCCAGAATGGAGAGCTAGCATACCAATTGATGAGCCTTTGAAAACATGGTTTGAAAATAAACTGGAAGAATATACAGAACTAACAAAATAGTAACGTTCTTGCTCACCAGATATTCTTTTATTTTGGAAATTATAGTTAATTTATGAGAGTACTTTTACTTGGTGTAGGTTTACAAGGGATTGCTACATTACATGATCTTGCTAATTCAAAAGGAGTTAATGAGATTATAGCAGCAGATATTGAGATTGAAAATGTAAAAAAATTAGTTGCTCGAAAGCAATATACTAATGTATCTTATGAATTTCTTAATGCCAATAAACAAGAGAATATTGATCAATTAATGGCTCAGAAACCAGATGTTGTTATAGATTTGTTGCCAGTAACTTTTATGGATAAAATTACAAAATCTGCAATTGATCATGGTTTAAATTTGGTAAATACTTTTTACACATCTCCTTACTTGAGAAAAAACGCAGAGAAAGTTAAAGAAAAAGGAATAACTATTCTTCCTGAATTTGGTTTTGATCCAGGAATTGATTTAGTAATTCTAGGAGAAGCAAGGAAGGGATTAGAAGATATTGAATTAATTAACAGTTATGGTGCTGGAATTCCTGAAGCTATAGCTTGTAATAATCCTCTGAATTACAAAGTTACTTGGACTTTTGAAGGTGTATTAAGATCATATTTCAGAAAAGGAATTCTAATTAAAAATGGAAAAATCGTTGAAATAGAAGAAAATAAGATGTTTCATCCAAATAATATTCATGAAGTTATCATAAAAGGGGTTGGAAAATTAGAAGCTATTCCAAATGGTGATGCCGTTAAATATTTAGAATTAATTGGTATAAAAAAGGGTTCCAAAGAATATAAAATGATTAAAGAAATGGGTAGGTATTCAATGCGTTGGCCTGGTCATTCCTCATTATGGAAGACTCTTGTCGATTTACATTTCCTTGACAACGAACCTATTATTATAAATAATAATGAAATTAACAGGCGGAAATTCATTTCTAAAATAATTGAACCTCATATCCAACTCCAACCTCATGAAAGAGACTTGGCAATTATCCGAGTTGAATTAATTGGTGAAAAAGAAGGTAAAAGAACTCGAGTAATTTATGATATGGTTGATAAAAGAGATCTAAAAACAGGCTTTACAGCTATGAGTCGAACTGTTGGATTTACTGCTAGTATAGGTGCTCAATTAGTAGGCTTAGGAAAAATAACCAAAAAAGGTCTATTATCCCCGGTAAATGATATTCCATTTAACATACTAAATGATGAACTAAAAAAGAGAAATATTATAATTAATTCATCAACTGAAATTCTTACTTCGTAATAGTTGACTCCTCAAAGGCAATCAACCATTTCTTTTTCTCAATTCCTCCCCCAAAGCCACGTAGTTTTCCATCACTACCTATCACTCTATGACAAGGCACTATGATACTAATAGGATTCTTTGCATTCGCACTTCCTACTGCTCTTATGGCATTCTTATTTCCAATTCTATTAGCTAATTCCTTGTAAGTTATTGTTTGGCCTAAAGGTATTATCTGTAATTCATTCCAAACTTTTACTTGAAAATCCGTTCCCAATAAATTTAAGCTAAGATTGAATACTTGGAGTTTACCTAGGAAATAGTTTTCTAATTGCTCCAAGGCTTCTATCATAATTAGAGGCATATTTTTACTTGTTTCCCCTTTATTCTCAACAAAAATGCATTTTAGAACACTAGTATCTGAGCTAACTAATTCAATATAACCAATTGGGGATTTGAAATATTCAGTGAATTCCTCACTCATTCATCTTTCTCCAATCTCGTTGTAGAATATCCATTATAATTTCATCTTGATATTTGCCATCCATGAATCTACTTTCTCTTCTTCTACCAACTTCTTTAAAACTCAATTTCTTATACACATAAATGGCTCTTTTATTATTAGGATAAACGCTTAATTCAATACGATGCAAATTTTGGTAATTAAATCCAAAATCAAGTATTACGTTCATTGCATCTGTTCCATAACCCTTATCCCAATTTTCTTTACTATAGATCATTATTCCTAAATCTGCAGAACGAGCTCTATTTCGTTGAATGTATATTGAAGCATGACCTAGAAATTCGTTAGTATCTTTTCTTTCTATTGCAAAAATGTAAGCTTTCCCTTCACTTCTAAGTTTCCAAGAATTCTTAATAAAATCTTCTCTATCTTGCCTTGAATCAGGGATTGCACTTCCAATATTATGTCTGATGTCCAAATCATTCCAGTGTTCCATCATTGCATCTAAATCTGTTAACTCTAAGGATCTAAGTCTTACTTTCTCACCTTCAAACAAGTGAATCACCTTTGCTTAATTATTCTAATCAATGAAGATGTTCTTCGGGAGAACCGCTCGAACTCCGGGAGTAATATCCACGAATTGACTTACTCTGAAATCCACAGCACAACTACAAAGAGCATATGCTTCTTCTCGAGTGAGATTTTTCTCCACTACAAGCCAATGAATCATATCTCTGAGTGCTTGTTTTGCAGCATCATCTGCAGTTTCACCCCAAGCTGTTGTCATGAAGTATTCATCTGTTTCATATTGTGGCCGTTTAATTTTCTTCTTTTTATTAACTACTAGTTTAATTGTAACGTTTGCATCTATTTCAACTGCTGTACCACAGACTTCTCCATCACCTTGTACTGCATGAACATCTCCAACACCGAAAAGTGCACCTTCAACAAATATTGGTAAATAAACAATAGTCCCAACTCTACATGCCTTAGAATCCATATTGCCGCCATATTCTTTGGGAATTAATGTGCCATGAGACCCCTCAGGAGGAGCTACAATTATTGTTCCAGGGAAAGGATCAATTGGAATCTTTATCTTATCACTGAATTCAGCAAATCCATCCTTTATCGGTATAATTCTTGTCCATGGTTCAGGATAATCCTCATGTATAAAACCAAAATTAGGTATTATGCAACAGGATCCTTGTTCCGCTAAATCTATTTTCTCTATATGAACTTCAAGAGTGTCACCAGGTTCTGCTCCTTCAACAAATACTGGTCCAGTTGCAGGATTAATGTGGTCCATATCGAAATTAATTGGTAAATCCTCTGGTTTCTGAATTACTTGATTGAATGCATCACGACATTCAAAAATAACCGTTTCTCCAGACTTGATTGTAAGAACTGGTTTATTCTCTCTATCTGCTTTGAAAACAACATCTTTCATAGATACTCTGTGAATTTTTTCTTTTGGCATTTCAATCAGTAATAATGAGAATATATTGAAATAAAAATATTACATTGATATAAGTTTCAAATAAAGCGATTAAATTTATTAAGTCTATAAATTTTGTATCTTTATGAAAGAGATTTATGAGATGCAAGTAAAGCCAAGAGCTTTAGACATAACTGTAGATGAAGAAGTGAGATTCACAGCAATAGTAGATTATTTACAATTAATTGCTTACGAACATGCGTATAATCTTGAATTGAGTTTCCAGCAGACTTTCAAAAAAAATTTGACTTGGTATTTGCTTAGAAATTATATTGAAATGCACAAATATCCAAAGTTAAATGATTTATTAACAGTCCGATCTTGGGTTGCTCACAGCGAGAGTGATATGTATTCCTTAAGGGATTTTCAAATTCTAGATGAATCAGGAAAGCTAGTCTGTAGTGCAACTACTAGTTGGATTTTGTATCATTTCATAAAAAAACGACCTGTCAGCTATATAGCTCATTTTTCTGATAGACCATTCCGACATGAGCGATCAGTTGTTTATGACTTTCCAAAATTAGAATTACCAGAAAAAATTGATGAAAAAGTGGAATTGACAGTAAGACGATCAGATCTTGACCTCAATAAACATGTAAATAATAGGGTGTATCTAGAATGGGTTATTGAAAGCATGCCAAAGAAGTATATAGAGAAATATCGTATTTCTAAATTTGAAATCAGCTTCAAAGGACAAGCATTCCACAAAGACAAAGTTTTAGTGGAAACAGAAATTAAAAAACTGGCAAAAAAAGAAGATGGAATTGTAGCAATTAGCAAAATAAGTAAAATGAAAAAAGGAGAATTGTTAACTAAAGTGAAATCCTATTGGAAATCAATTTAGTTTTGCTTTTCGTGAAAAGCTTTTTCTCCGTATTCGAAAGCTCTTTTATTGGATTCGACAGTCTCTGGTGGAACCATATCCAAGATGGTATTTAGTAGAGTGTCTCGTTTTATCGGTAATTCTTCTGATGATGCTAAACTTCCAAGCATAACAACATTTGTCATAACTTGAGATCCTGCTTTAATTGCTAGTTTTGAGGCTTCTATCTCGACTAATTCTTGTGTCTCACTAAGTCTTGAAACAATTTCGTCTATTTCTGGGTAATTGGATAAGCCAAGATGGGCATCAACACCAATGTATGGTTCATTGTTTAAGAGTACTTTCGCATTATCCTTCATTAATTTCATTTGTCTTAATGCTTCAAGTGGTTCAAAAGCAAGAAGAATGTCACCACTTCTTTGAGGCATGATAACGCCTTTAGCATCAGAACCAATTCGTAAGTAGGAGACAACAGTTCCACCTCGAATTGCTAAACCATGAGAAGCTCCAATTCTAACATTAAAACCTTCTTTCATAGCAGCTTGAGCAAGAATTCTTGTAGTAAGAATGATGCCGTTTCCACCAACGCCACAAATTATTATATTCATCTTCCAGCAACCACCTGTTTTGTTTTTAAGGGAATTTGTTCTTCCCTTGGAATTGAAATAGCTTGCTTAGGACAGACTTGGACACAAAGTGCACAACCATTACAATTGGGTAATATTACTAGATGTTCATTTTCGCCACTTGATGACCAACCGAATGCAGGACAACCAAGTTTCTTCATACAGACCTTACAACCCGTGCAAATTTCTGCAGCTACTCTGGCTCTAGTTACTTTTTCTTTGGTAATTCGACGTTCTCTTCCAGCAAGAATGGCACATTCTCCACGAGAGATTATTACCTTGGGTCCTTCATCTTCGATATGTCTAGTTATTGTATCTTGGAGAAGTTCGGTGTGAAATGATTCAACAACTTTGACATTCTCAATACCAAGACCGTTAACAATATTAGCCAAATCAACCTCAGGAGTCGGGTCACCCATTAAATTACGGCCTGTGCAAGCATTGGGTTGATGTCCTGTCATTCCGGTTATCGAATTATCAAAAATAATAACAGTTATCTTTGATCTGTGCTGTACAGCATTCAAAAGTGATGGTATGCCTGAATGCAAGAATGTCCCATCTCCTATCACAGCTAAGATTGGTTCTTTCACCCCTGATTGGTACATACCAGAAGCCATAGCTATTGAAGCTCCCATACAAATACAGGTATCAATTCCTGCTATTGGTTCATGAACTCCTTGATTGTAACACCCTCTATCTCCCAGTATTACTCCACCTTTCTTGTTTTTTCTAAGGGCCTCCTTTATTGAGTAATAAGTTGCTCTATGAGGACATCCCGCGCATAGTGCTGGGACTCTCTTTGTGAGCATATCTTCTACTTCTAAGTATGGTTTAGTTAATTCCTCACTAAACTTAACTTTGAATAGCTTCTCAATTCCTCCCCCTACAAGATCAGGATTCAATTCTCCAGTGCGAGGCATAGTCTGGTCTTCTTTTCCATGTATTATTACCTCTATACCTTCTCTTTGAGCAAAAGCTCTTATTTGCATTTCAGTTACCGGTTCACATTCTTCTACAATCAGAACTTTTTCAAGTCCTTTAAAGTAATCATTTAAGAGTTGTTTTGGTAGAGGATATGTGGTTGCTAATTTTAGCACTTTTGCACTGATTTTTGTTTTCTCTAATACTTCTTCTACATAAGGATAAGTTAGTCCAGAAGCAATAATACCAAATTCTGTTTTAAATGGATTAGTTTTTGTTGTTATTTCTCCTTTGTCTATTAAGATTACTTTATTCCAAGGATTTGATTCGTTAATCACTGCTGCTCTGTTAATTTTTTCAGATAATATGGGTTGCCTTGCTCGAGACAAAGTGGAAATCATCACATATCTCTTTGGATCTTTTTCGAAATGTCCTTCTCTTCTCGGAGGAGTAATTTCTCCAAATGTTACATCAAAATAAGAATGACAAATCCTTGAGGTTATTCTTACAAAAACTGGTAATTGAAGTTCCTCAGACAGTTCAAAAGCATATTTCGTCATATCTTTTGCCTCTTGACCATCCATTGGTTCAAGAACAGGGATTTTCCCTAACATTCCAAAATATCTTGTGTCTTCTGCATTTTGCGAAGAGTGTTGCCCGGGATCATCAGCAGTTACTACTACCAAACCACCATTGACTCCAGTTATGGCTATTACAAGCAAAGGATCAGCGATTAAATTCACCCCAAGCATCTTTGTAACCATGACTGACCGAACACCTGCAAGTGCAGATCCTGCTGCAACTTCAAATGCAACAGCTTCATTAACTGAATGTTCTGCATGAAAACCTAATTGATGCGCAAGTGGTCCGAGATTATCAAGTATCTGAGTTGATGGTGTCCCAGGAAAAGCTGTTGTTATTCCTGCTCCTGCTTCTATAATTCCTCTTGCAATTGCTTCATTACCTGTTAATAAAACTCTTTCACCTGCATCTCTTAGCAGGTTTTTATTGACTTTCATATATTACTACCTCACTGTTTTTTTTATGAAGCGGTTAGGATATATTCGTCTTGGATCAATGCTCTAACAGAATGGTTCTTTGAGTTATAGGTCAATTGCTAATGAAGAAATCCATCTTACCTTTTCCTTTCTATGCCATTTTTTAATTTCTTCAATTTTTACTTTGTAAAATCCACCTTTGAGTCCTAACCCAATTTTTTTGAGCAATGCTTCTTTTGTTATGAAAAGCAGTGTATGTAAAAGCTTTTCTGTTAAATCGTAGCTTTTCTTTGCTGCCTTTAATACGTTTTGACTTTTTCCCGTAAAAGGTTTCTTTAAAATGAAGATTTTCTTTGTGCAGTTTGCTAGAAAAACTAATTTCATTAAATATTTAAAATCTCTTTAGCAATTCTCATTGCACATCTTATTCCTTGACCTGAAGAAATAGATATTTGTCTTTCAATTTTATTTACCAAATCGCCTATAAAATAAACTCGATTTTCTTTAACAAACTTGTCAAATTTCACTTCTGAGAGGATATGATTTTGATCTCGTCCAACTGCAACAAGAATAAAATCTGCTACTATTTCCTCTTTACTCTTAGTCTTCACAATAGGGAGTATTTCTTCCTTTTCTTTTTTTGCAGAGAATTCTTTGATATCTTGATTTGCTTTAATTGTGATGAACTTGTTATCAGTAGCTCTTTGAACTAGTAAAGGTAAAGATTTGTAATCTTTTGTTCGAGTAATTATTGTAATATGATTCTCCCTATTCGCTAGATTTATTGCATAATCAAATGCAGCATCGCCACTTCCAATAATGGCAATTTTCTTGTTAAAGAATAATTTCTCAAGCATTTTTGCAGGTTCATAGAATAACAACCCGTTTTCCCGTAATTCCTCTTCTCCTTTAAAATTCAGTCTTCTAGGCTTAGTTCCGGTTGCTATTACAAGATATTGACAATTATATTGATTCTTTTTGGACTTGGCAATAAATTCATCTTGTGATTTATCAAAAGAAAGACTGATTATTTCATCTTTCACAGTTTCAATTTCTAAATACTTAAGATGTTCCTCGAGTGTATAACAAAATTCTACCCCAGAGATGCCTTTTGGAAAACCCAAATAATTCTCTATGAGATTTGCATTTCTTGCTAATCCACCAATCTTTTCCTTATCAATTAGAATAACATCTAGTCCATAGCGTTTCAATTGAACAGCAGCTGCGCATCCCGCTGGTCCTGCACCAATTACTGTTATCTGATTTTTCTTATTTACCATCATTTTTTCTCTCCAGAAGTTCATTGCTGGTGACTGGTATTCCGAATCCATGACTAGCTGCTTTCAGAGTATTGAGATGAAGTTCTTCAGTATAGGTTGCTAGGCAATCTATCGGTAAGAAGACTTCGAAGTCATAACAGAAAGCACTTCTAGCTGTCGTTTCACAACATAAATGAGTTGCTACACCGGCAATTATTACTTGTTTACAATCACTTTCTATTAATAAATTCAACAAATTTGTATCTCTAAAGCAATCATAGGTACTTTTCTCAAGAACAACAGCATCTATTGTATCAAATCTAGGATCTATTTTTGCTAATGGATCACTACTTTTCAAAGAATCTCCCCACCATTTATCCATAATGGATGTATCCTCAGAACTAGCTTTTAATCCATATTTAGTGAAAACTACTAGTTTGTTATTCTCAGTGAAAAATTTTTGCAGTCTCTTTATTGGGTCAATAATCGCTTCAGAAGCTGGAAGATATGCATGTGATTTTGGAGTGAGGAAAAACTCTTGCATATCAATAATTAGTAAAGCTGCTTTCTGAATGTCAAAATTAAATTCTCTTTTTGAGGAATAGAACTGCTCAAGAATTTCTTTCCATTCAGAGATTTTTCCTTTCCTATTTTCTTGGGTGAAATATTTTTCTTTTTTCACTACCCTCACCTTATATCTAGCATGATTCTTCATATTTCTGAAATTCTTCTATTGTGAATGTTCCATTTTCAAATTTCAATGCATGTTGACCACAATTACTGCCAATGTGGTTTTCCTCTAATTCTCCAATGCTTAGGAGTACATCAAATCCTTTATCTTGAATGGCTTTAATTTTCTGCTTAGCAAATTCCCCTGTTTCAGGAGAAATCATGGATTGAAGACTATGAGCTTTGGCTATTTCTGTTGGATTTATTGGAGTTATTTTAATGAAGAATTTCTTGGGATCATAGACTTCTAGGAGTCTATCTGGATCAAGTGGATTACCTTTTTCAGCAGCAAAATTCAAGGTAATCTTCCGATCACCTTTCTGCCAGAACGCTTCTCCATAAGCAGCAATTTCTTCTAATGTCCAGATTTTGTATGGAATAACTTTTTTCCGGACATCCTCTTCGGTTGAATGAATAGAAAATTGTAATTGGAAATGACCATTAGGATAAAGATCGTTTTTGATTTCTAACATCTCGTCCATGAACTTGTTAGCATTACTCGGTGCAATTGTTGATATACAAGGCATTAATCCAGGAGCATTATATAACTCTGGGAGTTTTCTCATAACATCTAAAACATCAGGGTTGAGAGCTGGTTCACCCATTCGAGCAAATTGAATCTTAAATTTCTCAGCAGGGATTGTTCTATCAGGATAACGTTTGGAAACCATATAATCAATTTGCTTATACATAACATCGTAAGAAATTTTGCCATGATAATAGGTCCCAGCGTCGCACATAGAGCATTTGACCGGGCAACCATACATCGTTGAAAGAATCAAAACCCACTTCATATCTCGAGGAACCGGTGGTTGAAGAGACTCAACAAATTCAATGAATTTGCCATCTTCTTGTGCAATATAGAGTATTGCTAAATCATCACGCCCATACTTTGCTACGATTTCCAAATGATAACACCTATAATTTTTTACTTGGAGTTTTATTCAATCCAGATAGCAAAGTCGGATTTAAGAGGGCTCCTTACTCTTAATGAAATTGTTCCACACAGGCTTTTTAAAATATTCGGAATAACTTTAACATTAGTAACTTTAATGTAAAATCTTTTGTTTTTACGGTCAAACTAGAAAAAATCTTTTAAATACGAAAAATGAGAATACAAAAGAAATAATTATAGAATAAAAGTTAATCTGCAGGAGATAACTTATGTCTAAAAAAATCAAAATTGTTACAGATTCTACAAGTGATATTTCGCCTAAAATAGCTAAAAAGCTCAATATTGATGTTGTTCCCTTAAACATCTTTTTTGGCGAAGAAAAATTCAAAGATGGCGTATCAATCTCTGCTTCTGAAGTATATCAGAGACTCCAAAATAAGAAGGGACCTTGGCCTACAACTTCTCAACCAGCAGCTCGTGATTTATTACCTTATTATAATAAAGCATTTGAAGAAGGATATGAAACTATAATTTCTGTTCACGTGACCTCAAACATGTCTGGTACTTTGAACTCAGTGAATTTAGCCAAGCAAATGGTGCAAGATAAAGATCTAGTTATTGTGGATAGTAACACAGTAACCCATAGTTTAGGCTTAATCGTTTATGAGTTGGCAAAACATGTTGAAGCTGGTAAAAGTAAGGATAAATTACTAAATATCTTAAATAACACTCTCATTCCAAATGCCCAGATTTGTGCTGTTGTTGATACTCTCGAATATCTCCATAAAGGTGGTAGGATAGGTCGAGCTCAGAAAGTCCTTGGAACCTTATTGAATATGAAACCAATTTTACAAGTCAAAGATGGTTTTGTAGACAGCTTTGGCAAAGTAAAAGGATTCGATGAAGCTTTCGACAATTATGTGAAAATGGTTCCGAAAGTATTTGATAATTTGTTAACAGATACCGTTTGGATAGGTTATGCAGCAGACGATGAAAATGCTAAGAGACTTTATGAAGCAATTAAGGATTTACCAAATGCTCCCAAAGAAATCGATATTTATGAAATTGGACCAACCGTTGGTGTTCATTTAGGTCCTAAATCTATGACTATGTCTTGGATTGGTAATTGGGACACAGATTGGTTCTTCGGAAAGTATTGATATTAAATCAATTCATTTCCTTCTTTTCTTTCTTATTTTTCAATTAACATGTTCTGACAGACAGGACAAGTCTTATGTTTCACAAGCCATTCTTCGAGATATTTCTTTATGAAATATGAGCTGCAAAATGGGCATTGTAAAACCTCATCATCATCCTGTATTTCCGTTTTTGAAATCATACATTTCTCATTCTGAATTGGATAATCAACTTTTGAAGCAATAATTTTCGCATCACTAGATACTATATCATCCTCTTCCTCAATCGATAATCTTTGAGATCTACTAACAGGTTGTCTGGTTCTAGTAGGGGTTGTTTGTATTCTTGGTGGACTTCTTTTCTTTTGTTTCTTGAAGTTTGATACAAAAAGTATTGTTCCAAAAATAAAGAACAATACTCCAAAAATAATGAAAAGATAATCAAAGCTTGAGCCTTCTACAAATCCATATCTGAACAAACCAAAACCAGCAAGTCCTAGACCTAATATAATTGCAATCCAAGATAAAATACCCTGATACCTCTTAGAAGACATAAACTACTAGTGGGTAACCAAATTATTAAATCTTCTTTATTTTTAGTTTTGCTTGACAAATTGGACATTTACTATTCTTGTTTAGCCACCCAAGTAGATATTTGCTTAGATAATAGTTTTCACAATTGGGACATTGTAAAGCGGATTCATCTTTTCCAATTAGTGTTTTAGATATCATACAAATTATATTTTCTTGTTTTTCACTAGCTAAAATATATTTAAGTTCATATTCACTAGATTTTTCCTTCTCAAATTGCGCTAAATCAATAACACTTGCTTCGTCAACCATTCTCTCGATTTCTATATCAGATAATCTCATATCTACTCGAGATCTTGCCAAGATAATCTTTTTATGATCTCTTCTATTAACAGAAAAACCAACAAGACCGACTATAAAAAAGAAAAATCCGATGCTTAATACAGTAAAAAATTCACTCAATATATCTACAATTGTGAGTAATCCGAAGCTTCCTAGTATAGCTAACACTCCTAATACCATTAGGAAAATGAAAAGAATTCTTCTTGCTCTAAACTTCTCTTCCATAAAATAATATAGAAAAAGACATTATAAAATCATTCTGTAATTAATTTAGGAAATGATTTTCTATAATATAATCATTATATACTTAATTGATAAAAATAACAATCAACAAGAGTCTATTATTATTAAGAGGGAACCATTGTGGACCAAGTAAGAATCTATGATTTACGATTGAAAGATTGGAGTAGAATTAGAGAGGAATTAACAGAAGAAGTTTACGGGAAATCATTAATCCCAAAAGATTGGTCCAATGTAGCAATTTCTCTAACAAAAGTGGAATCAAATGGAGAATTTCGAAATCACATTGATTCATACCATCATGTTTTCTATTTCATGAAAGGAACAGGAACTGGTTATATTAACAATGAAAAATATGAAATAAAACCTGAGTTAATTGTAGAAATTCCAGCAGGCATAGATCATGGATATAAAAATACTGGAAAAGATGAGCTAATACTATTAACAATAAATATTCCCAATAAAGAAAAAGAAAAGAAATAATGGGCATTGATTAAACATCAAAGTCCATCATTATATCTTCGGTACTATCTGCTAAAATGTAAGTTGGTTGATTCATATCAGAAGAACTTTTTCTCACAAAGCGAACTGGTGTCTCAATCACATCTAGAAAATCTTTCTTTACAAAATCACTCAAGTCGATAGGTATACGTATTTCATTGAGATACTTCCAAATGAGATCATATGGAGCTTCTTGATATTTCTCTACTAGTCGAATGATTGGTTGAGCTATCTTTTCCAATCTTTCATCCAGATACTTCTCAATCTTCCGAATTAGAATGTTCAAAGATTCTTTGTCTTTTGTTGGATTGCGAACTGCTTCTTTGTATATCTCATTAAAGAACTCTGGATTAATTTCAAGAGCTTGTATAATTGATTCTCTTATGGGTATCTGTTTGTCAAGGATAACTTCGATGTTTGCAAGTCGTCTCATAGATGAAATAATGAAGCTAAAGCTAAAAGTTGGGTCTTCATTGACATTAAGAGCTCTTAATGCTTTGTTTAACAAGTCTCTGCAGTAAACATAGTTTGCTAATAGTATGTTTTCTAAATCTCTGGAACCCATTTTCTGAATGTCTTCATAGATATCATATATTGTTTCATCATTTGTATAGACTACTTTACTCTTTGATAGTAGTGATTGTGGTATGCTTCCATCAGTTACTCTTTGTACAAACTTTCTGAAATCATCTCGAGTATGGAGTTGGGCATTAATAGAGACATCTTTTTCCACCAAGACATGATGTCTTCTATAAACATCATCTCTTGTAATCAATATTGCACCAATATCTGATTTCTCCCAAACTTTATCGTAAGCTAAACTACCATAGACCATAATTGACAACATGTATTCATCTTGTTTTACCTTCTCCAATAAGGAGTCAAAAGCATCTTGATAGTCTTTTACGACAAGTGATCTATCAACATTTGATGGCCCGATTTGGGAGGGAACAACATCTTTCGGATCAAAAGAATCCCAACTAAAGTGATACTGGGGCATATGATATTCAATGCGTCCTTTCTTTGTTAATTTTACAGGAGCGTAGGTTCTTCGTATGATTCTTCTTCTTTGTAAGTAATCCATATCCATGAAATACAAGCCTTTATCTTGAGCATATGTATTTAGTTCCTTTTCAGTAGCTGTACCATCATTATCAGAGATGAAGTTCAATAATAGTTCAAAATTCTTTAAGGCGTGTTCATCAAGAAACCTGTAAGCTTCTCTTATAGTATATTCTATGATCTCTTTTGATGCTGTGCTATTCAGTAAGTTCTCATATAAGGGAGTATAAAAATCTGGATAGAGTTTCTTAGCTTGAAGAATAACTTCTCGTGGTGGAAAAATACCGTTCATATAACACATGAGATAACCCATCTCACTTAGAGCATGAACTAGAAACCACATAGCATATTCTGGCTCATCTTTTATGAAGAGGAATTTTTCAGCTTTGTAGAGGTCGTAATGTGTTGCTCCATGATAAATTACTCTATTTATAGTTTGGTCTTGTCCACTTATTGATTCACTGATATTCTTATACAAGTCATCAATACTGTTATCTCTGCTAAACAATAGTCTACTTCGAGAAAGGCTTTGATGATAAGCAACTCTTCTTCTTCCAAAGATATTCCTTCTGAAGGCATTAATATTATAGATTCCGATGTCAAATGGTATACCGTTTTCAACGACTCTTTTGTACCCTGTGTTTCCTTCCTTTGTTACAACCATGATATTGATGTTTGATCGTTCATGAACTCTGTTATGTGCTAGACTGCCAAAAAGTATGATTCCTAGCACTTGAGTGTCTTGTTTTGCTCTTTCGACAAAAAATTCTAGGGCTACATCATATTTCTCTCGAACTTTAGGATCTTCCATTTAGATCTGCTCCTCCAGTTCTTCTTCTACTCTATCAAGCCATTCATCAACTAATACATTGAATAGTAACACTTGCTCGTATTGTAAACCATGTCCTGCTTTGTCTAAAACAACAAATGAACCTCGAGGATAGTTTTCATAGAAATTCCATGCATCTTTGAAGCCAGCCCAATGATCTTGTCTACCTGTTAGTATTAAGGAAGGTTTGTCATACGGTTTCTTTAGCTTATCAATATCATATGAGAGTTTTAGTAATTCTTCTTTAGAGTACCGAGCTATGAATTCTTTGTCTCTTAATGAATGTCCTGACATAGTTTCATCCTTTATTCGATCCCAGGTATATCTATCTTGAACAACCGCAAAGGATTGTATGAATTCAAGGTCTTCTTTCTCAAGAGTTTTAACAAACTCATCATCTATTCTCATGACATTTCTTGTAGGAAGATTATCAGGAGTTGTTCCTGGTTTCTTAGATGGACAGAAGATAAACATCCCATCAACCATATCTGGTAGATGATAAATTATAGCTCTTGCCATTGTTCCTCCGTAGGATTCACCAGCAACAACAAACTTCTCATCACCAATGACTTCTTTGATGAAAGCTAATACAGTGTTTACCATATCATCTGTGTTCTTTACCTTCTCTGAGACCTTCGATTTGCCCATTCCAGGCAAATCAAAATAGATTCGTTTCCAACCATGTCTTTTCTTGAAGATTGGTTCCATACATCCTTTCATCATTTGATGATCGAGTGGGAACCCATGCAGCATTAGTAGTGGTTTACCTTCACCAACTACTTCATAGTATATCTCACAATCATTAACTGTACAAAACATTGTTTTTCCTCCAGTTAATCTGAAAGTACTTTTTGCAAGAACTTCCCTGTGTAGGAATCCTTACACTTAACGATGTCTTGAACAGTTCCTTCTGCTATGACATACCCACCTTCAGCCCCACCTTCGGGACCAAGGTCAATAACCCAATCTGCAGACTTGATTACATCGAGATGGTGCTCAATAACTATCACTGTGTTACCAGCATCCACAAGCTTGTTAATAGTCGTCAGTAGTTTTTGGATATCTTCCATGTGTAAACCGACAGTTGGTTCGTCCATGATGTAGAGGTTGTCTTTGAGTTTCTTCAGTTTGCCAAGTTCTTTCGCAAGTTTTACTCTCTGACTTTCACCGCCTGAAAGTGTAGGTGCTGGTTGTCCAACTTTGAGGTAACCCAAACCAAGTTCCATCATAGTTTTAGTCTTGTGATAAATCAATCTGATATCTTTGAAGAACTCATTTGTTTCCTCTATGGTCATTTCTAGGATGTCGCCGACACTCTTGCCTTTATACTTGATTTCAAGGACTTCTTCGTTGAATCGTTTTCCTTTGCACACAGGACAAACAGATTGGATGTTTGGCATATATTGTAGCTCGATTCTTACCAATCCTTCGCCGTTACATTCTGAGCAACGACCTTCTGCAGCATTGTAGCTGAATCTACCGAGTTTGTATCCTCGTTCAACAGATTCAGGTAAATCGGTATAGAGTCTTCTTATTTTGTCAAAGAACCCTACAAAAGTAGCTGGAGTTGATCTTGAATGTCTACCAATTGGTGATTGATCGATAATTCTCACATCGACTACGTTTTCCATTCCATCGATTCTCTCAAGTTTTCCTGGTTTGATTCTAGGATTGCGCATATCATGAATTAATTTGTTCCCGAGAACATCTTCTATGAGTGTACTTTTTCCACTTCCGGAAACACCTGTAATACAGATAAAGATTCCCAGAGGGAATTCTACATCGATGTTCTTTAGATTGTTCTCTTGTGCACCGATTACTGTCAAAGATTTACCATTTGTTTCTCTTGCTTTACCTAAGTATGGAATCTTCTTTTTCCCTGTGATGTATTGACCGGTTAGAAACTTGGGATTGTTTAATATCTCATTATAGTTACCTTCTGCAACTATTGTACCACCATGTATTCCTGGTCCTGGGCCAATCTCAATGATGTGATCTGCCTGAGAGATGGTTTCAAGATCATGTTCAATAACAATAACTGTGTTCCCAGTATCCCTAAGTCGTTTGAGGATGTTGATTATCTTATTACTATCTCGAATGTGGAGACCAATACTCGGTTCATCAAGAACATATAACATGCCCATTAATTCTGAACCTAGTTGTGTTGAGAGTTTTATTCTTTGAGACTCTCCACCAGATAGTGTGCTAGCTCGTCTATTTAGTCTTAAATAGTAAAGACCTATGTCCATTAGTAATTGTATCCGTTTCTTAAGTTCAAAAATAACTTGATTGCCAGCCTTCTCTTTTGTTTCTGGAATGTTAATATTTTCAATAAACTCTAATAGATGGTTTATGAAATACTCACCAATCTCGATGATATTTTTGCCTTCAACAGTGACATGTACTCTTTGTTTAATCAGTTTCATACCATTACAATCTGGACAAGTATGTTCAGCCATATACTTGCGATACCACTCATATCGTTCTCCTTTCTTTCGATCATTGCGATAGAAGCGATCAAGGTAGTTAATTAACCCGAGATACTTGACTTCTTTCCCAACATGACGATGACGATATTTATTTGGCCAATCAGGTGGTTCTAGAAGGATAAATTTCTCTTTTATCCCGAAAAGTAGCTGTTGTTGGATATCTTCAGGCATATCTTGCCAAGGAGTATTCTCTACATCATAATCAAGATGCTTAGCAATACTATACAACCAATACTTTGGGTACCATGTTGTAGCTCCTTTCTTCATACTCTTCTTAGGATCAATAACAACCAAGTATGGTTCTGCTTTGAGTAGTGTACCCACACCCAGACAATTTCTACAAGCGTGTTCAGGTATGTTCGGAGAGAATCCTCCCGGTAGTAGTGTGTGCATGATTATATGATGTTTCTTGCAACCAAAATTCTTGTAAAACTTCTTCTTAACATCATCAGTAATCTCTTCTGAAAATTCGAAGCGAATGATATTGTTACCAACTAGGCGTGCATTCTCAATTGATAATGCAAGTTGTCGGTAGAGTTCTCTTTTGATGATGAATCTATCTACTAAGACTTCTATACAGTAGTCTTTGTCTTCATCTAACTCAATCTCATCATTAAGACTGTGTTGTTTTCTATCAATCTTAATTCGTTTATACCCCTTCTGTCGAATGTCATCAAACAAGTAGGGATAGTCTTCTCCATAGAACTTATTCACAGGTGCAATGATTTCTATACTTGTTCCTTCTGGCAATGTCATCAGATGATCAACTATCTGATTAGCATTCCGAGTAGCAATAGATTCATTACAGTAAGGACAATGTGCTTGGCCTAGTACTGAGTATAAAATTCTCATGTATGTGGCTATATCAGTCATAGTTCCCACTGATGATCGTGGATTCTGTGTGCCAGTTCTTTGCTGGATAGCAACAACTGGTGATAAGCCTAAGATCGAATCTACGTCTGCACGTTCTAGCATTGGTAACATAGTTCTAGAAGTAGCTGACATTGATTCGAAAAACCTTCGCTGTGCTTCTCCAAAGATGACATCAAAAGCCAACGAAGTCTTCCCGGATCCTGATACTCCCGTAATGACGGTGAGTTGATCACGAGGAATGTCTACGTCTATATTTTTTAGATTATTTGTTCTCGCGCCTTTCACTGTAATAGTGTCTCTCATACTATGCCTCCTATCATCATTGTAATCCGAAGTTTCGAGTCCAACAAGTTACATGAACTTGTTTGTCAAACTTACTGGATCTGATGTTTGAATGAGGTTTCTCACGTATCTGAGATACTATTCTGTGGTAAGCTTCCTCTTAAATATCTTATCATTACCCTTGTTATACCACTTAAAATACAAAAAAAGTAAAAAATCTAGTCTTCAGGCATAAAAACTTGATTCGCTAGTTCTTCTATCAACTCATTCTCTGTTTTTCCAAGTTCTACACCGAGATTATCTATTAATGCTTGCCAAATTGATGTGGATTTCTTGATTTCTTTGATAATGGTATCCAGTTTTTGAATTGCTGTAAATGATTGACCTTTGAAGACATAACAAAACAGCAGTGGATGTTCTACTTTTAGAAGTAAGGTGTATTCTTGATGTTGGATCCTTTCTATAGATCCCCTAGTAGCAAAAGCTTGGTGCATAAAAGCATCAATAGCTGTTAGGAATCCTCCTACAAACATTTCATCAATCATTTCTTTCTGAGAGAACTTTTGTGAATAAACAGTAACTCCTCCCTCGTAAACAATAATTAATAGAACTGGCTCTTCTGGTAGCAATTTGGGTATATCAACTGAACGCTTATCAATCATTCGAATAACGTCACCATTTAGTTCCTCTGTTTCTTGTTCAAGGTTAATGATTTCTCTCTTGACTGGTTGAGTTTCTGCTTTTTGTTGGTGATTTTTGATTATATCAATTGCTCGAGAGACTTTCATTCCAAGCCTTCGTAAACCTTTTTCCTTAGTTATTTGTTCTGCTTGATCCATGAGTAATTTTGCTTCAGGAAGCTTCTGTTGTATTAAGGAAACATTTGCTTTTAACCAGAAGTTTTCAGCGAACATTGTGTGTGATTCAATTAACTCAGCGAATTCAAAGTGTTTCTCAATCATGGCATCAATATTATTCATATCATCAAAATTATTACTTAGATGCATTTGCTTCAAGTATAATTCACTAAGATTGAACAAAGCAATTGATGATAATCCGACATCTATTATTTCCCCAGAAACAATTTCATTGAAGATGTTTCTGGCTTTTCGTAAAATATCTAAATTATTGCTTTTCTTAAGAATGAGAGCAGAAGCAAGGCGGTATTTTAGATTACTAATAAGATTATTCTGTTTCTCAATAATCTTTTGCATCTTCTTCAAGTGATCTTGTGCTTGTTCTAGTGTATTGTTCTCAATATTAACCAGGATTAACCAGAATAAGGCACTAGCTAGTTCCTTCTTATTTTTCTGATCCTCTCGTAATTCCTTGCATTTTATTAATTGCTCAATGGCTTGTTCGTATTCTCCTCTTTGATAGAGGATCATGCCCAATGTTTCTAAAATATCATCTATCCCTAGATTTGATTCAAGAGTTTGAAGTATTTCTTGCCCTTGAGTAAGGTAATTGGTTGCTTGATTTAATTCTCCCTTTAAAAACAAAACATAGCTTAAAACATTTAATGTCTCTGAGATACCAATCTTATCATTGATTTCCTCTCTAATCGAAAGACATCGTTCTAAACTCTTTATTGAACGATCAAATTCCCCGAGATGATTGTAGATTAGACTTTTACTGAATAAAGCATTGGCTATTAAGTCATTATTATTAATCTCTTCACTTAAAGCTAAACTTTGCAAACAATGCTCTAATGCAGGTCCAAAATCTCCTTTCCAGAGGTAAATATTACAAATATTATTTAGAATATCTGCTTCTGCAGCATCGTTTTCAATCTCTCTTGCAATACTCAGACTTTGCTGGAAAATGAGTAAAGCTCGAACAATATCACCCATTTTGAAATAAACTCGAGCAATAGCATTATTTGAACTTACTAAACCCTGCCTATCATCCAATTCTCTTCTTAATGATAAACTCTGTAAATAACTATCAAGTGAATTTTTTAAATCCTCTTCAACCTCAAAAATGAAGCCTTTCTCATAGTTTAAAGTCGCTTTTCTAATAAAAAGGATGTTTGGATCGCTTTTCTTTAGTTTCTCAAGAACTCTCTCACCTAATTTAATATAGGCAAGACTTTTGCCAAATTCTCCTAAATGAGATAAAGCCACTGCTTTGGCTATAATAGCATCAAGCATTTGCAGAGAGTCTTCCAATTTCTGACTATTATTCAAAATGTCCTCTGATAATTTCAATGCTTGCTCATACTTTCCAGTTTCATTATAGATTTCAACTTCAAGTAATTGGAACCTTAATCGTTCAGGTGTTCGCATTTGGTTGTTAGAACTTATAACACCAAGTTCATGGAGAGCAGTATCAAATTTCCCTTCAGAAATTAAATCCTTAATAAAAGTGAATTTTTCTGATTGGTCAGGAAACATGGTTTTACCAGCTTTAGTTAACTCTAGACATATAATCTTACTAATGTTGTATTAAAATATTAATGAAGAGGAATATAATCTTTCGTTTGAGGTAAAAAGAAAATAAAAAGAGACCCGATTACAGGGATCTCTTGAAGAAATCAGTCATAGCTCGAATGCTTTTCTTTCTGGTTGCAATGTCACCAAATCCTCCATGACCGACTTCACCGTACTCAATATATTCGAAGTCTTTCCCTTCCTCTTTTCCTAATTCCAACAATTTATCTCTGAAAATACGAGCTTGAGATATTGGGCATCTAGGATCATTGATACCATGCAAGATAAGTAATTTAGCAGTCATTTTATCTGCGAAATTAACTGCACTGCGATCATACCAAAGATCTCTATCTTCAATTGGACTACCCATTTGTTTTTGTAGGAAGTATTTGTAGTGAGGCATTGATTCATCAAACATTGAGAGCAAATCGCTTATACCAATCCAAGCAAAACCTGCTTTCCAATGTTCTGGTTCTTTTGTGACTGCTAAGAAAGTCATGAATCCTCCATATGAACCTCCACCAACACCAATTCTATCTGGGTCTACATATGAAAGAGTTTTAAGATATTCTGCTGCATAAACAGCATCTTTGAGATCTTTTCCACCCCAATCTTTTATGCAAGCATCTCTGAATTCCACACCGTATCCTGTGCTTCCACGAACATTTGGTAGAATTACTACGAAACCTTCTGAAGCAACGTATTGCATAAAGGCATTGAACATCCTAAAATATTGACCGGTTGGGCCGCCGTGAATGTTCACAATAGCGGGTAATTTTACTCCTTCTGGAACATCTTTTGGTTTGTAGACAATAGCTGGAATCTCTAGACCATCAAATGATTTGTATTTAATGTATTCTGGTTCACAAAACATACTTTTGTCAATGGAACCATATTCTGCTTTCATAAGTACTTCATATTTATCAGTAGACAAATCATAGAGCCAGACTTCTGGTCGAGTTAAATTACTTGAATAGAAGAAAATGATGTTTGTACAATCAATCCATTGAACACCAAATGCTAGTCCTTCAGGTATTTTAAGTTCCTTCTTTTCTCCTGTTTCTACATTATAAATAATAGGTTTAATTGCAGACTCAAGGTTTTCGAGGACAGCTAGTTGTGATCCATCTGGACAGAATTTTCCAACATACTCGATATCATTGCCTTCACTTAGCCACTTAATTTCTTCAGTCTCAAGATTGAAAATACCTACTCTTTCAACACCAGAAGCATCTGATTGAAAAGCGAAACTCTTACTATCAGGAGCCCAATCACCAAAATCATCATGAGATCCTTCCTCAGTAATTCTTATTACTCGTTTCATATCACCAGTTTCATTATTATAGAGATAAACATCATCATTTTCTAGATTTGTTTTCATCTCATTGGTACCCATTGCGATCCATTTATCATCTGGACTCCATGAACCACCCATTACCGGCACATCTGAAGCAGAAAGTTGAGTATCTTCAGAACCATCTAGTTTCATTTTATGAATATTCATCTGACCAGATTTTGTGCTCATAAAAGTAATCCATTCATTGTCATGACTCACAGCTCCAACGTGTTCTTGGACTTTAGGAGTCTCTGTAAGAGCTTTTGTCTTACCTGTTAGATCTATTGACCAAACATCATTTTGTTCATTTCCACCTGTATCTTTTCCAAAGAAAATTTTTTCAGCTTTTCTATCCCAAGCAAAGCCAGTACGAGGTGCTCTTGGAATTTCTCCATTTGATATTTGCTCGATCTTTTTTGTTTCTAGATCCATAACATAAAGCTCAATCTTCCCTGTCTCATCGTAATAAAAAGCAAGCTTCTTTTTATCATAAGATAAATTTGGTAAACTGAAAGAAGGGAGACTCATCAATTCATCAAAAGGTAGAGGTTTAGGTTTATATTCTTTCATGATAGAGAAGATAATTTATTGGTATTAATTAAAGCTTCGTAGAGTTAAATAAAAAATGCTGGTAAACTAAAATAATAGAGTAAGCGATTCTTATTTAAATAGGAATTACCTTTTTCCTTGAAAGGCAATATACTCAAATAATTAAATAAAATACTAAGAATTGTTTAATTTAAGTGGTTACAATGGCAATAGGATTCTATTTTGGCTCTGCTTTCAGGAATATTTGGAACAATAAGAAACAGTCCTTTGTTTTTCTTATAGGCATCACTATTTCTCTGACTATTATATTTTCCCTTAGTTCATGGTCCACAACCGCTTCTACACTAGCAATAAGGGATTTTGCCAAAGATCAAGATTATGAGTTAAGAGTACGCTCATATATTCCTCAAAATTTACCAATCATTCAGAATTGGTTGGATGATCAACCAATAGTTGAATCCACTGCTCGATTATATCATAATCTTGCTTTCTTTAATGCTGAAAACAAGAATCCCTTCTACCGTTTTTGGCCACTTGATGATCAAGAAAACAATGCAAACCCAGTTACTTTAACAACGTTATTTCTCTTTCCAAATCAAAGCATTGAAAGGATTTCTAAGCAGTTTGAGGTGGAAGGCGAGTTTGATTTAGGATTAAATGATGTTTTGATTAGTAGATACCACGCTGAACAAATGAAGTATTATCTGAACGTCACTGTTGTTCCAGGCATGACTGTAAATCTCACAGTGTGTAGACAAAGTGTTGATTTTGGAGCATTCTTGTTCCAATATGAACCAATTAATTTCTACAATATCACAATTAGAGGTATCTATGATAGCTTAAGCTCTATTACCATGTTACAACGTACTTTTTCTCAAGATCAGATTCAAGATTCAATAATTTTCCTTAAAGAGAATATGTTAGAGGGAGATATTGATAGGATGGAAGCTAATGGTCTTACACCTATTTTAGTTGCTAAATGTAAAGCTGATGCATTAGCAAGTGAAGGGATTAATGGTATTAATGCAAAACTAGAACAATTATCAGATTTTCTTCTAATTGAACACCCAACATCATTACCTTTTATACTTAATACACCTTATGATAATTTATTACAAGTTTACAGTAGAGCAAGTTCACTGTTGGTAGTATTAGTGCCTGTGATTCTTTTAGGTATAATTCAGGCAATATTTACAACAAATATAATTCTTGAGAACAGGAAAATAGAAATTGAAATTTATCAAGAGAAAGGAGGTCAGAAATGGCAAATTATTGGTTCAATTATGCTTGAATTTACCATACTTTCAGTTATTGCAATTGCTTTTTCAAATATCCTTTCGTTAATTGTAGCATCGTTAATACCGGCTATAGCTTCCCAAGAATTAACTTTATCTTCTTTTGCTGACTTCTTTATGAATATTGAATTTTCTTATGTAATAGCATCAATATCTTCTGTTGTTGCTTTAATCGTAGTTTCACTTTTTGTTATATTAAAAGTGAATCAAATATTACGTTCTGATATTTCTGAGAGAGATGTTGTCTTTAGGGGGAAATTACAGAAACTCATTACATTAATTACTCTATCAGTATTAACAGGAGCATCAATAGTTCTATTCATTGTTTTTTCGTTTCTCTATAGTAGAAACTTTAGTGGCATCTATACTTTTACTGTAGAGCACACACAAAGAAGTGCACTATTATTCATTACTCTATCCATTGCAATACTTCTAATTACAGTTCTGTTATCAATTGGTTTATTTGCATTACTTGGTAGACTGAAGGCTCTCTATAATAAAGTGCTCCGGAAAAACAGTTTCTTCTTAGTTAACTATTTTAGAAATTCAAAATACAAATTGAACACAGTAATGATTGTTTTACTTATAATGACAAGTTCAATGTTTTTTGCATTAACACTAATAAGTACAATGCAAAAATCAGATGCTGAGGTTAATTATTATAATAATGGTGCTGATTTGAGAATCATTACAAAAAATGTTCACCACTCTTTTGAAGACAATCTTACACAAATTGAAGGTATAAATGAAACCATGAGTGTTATGAAAACTAGTGGTAAGTATGGTTCTGATACATTTTTTACAATATATGGAATCGATCCCATAAAATATAGTAAAATAGGTAGATGGATAGAAAGTAGTTTCTATACTGTAGATGCACCTGAAAATTACAATGCTTCTAAATATGAAGACTGGTTAGAAATTCTTGATGCAAATGGAAATGGTACAATAGTCAGCGATGTGTTAATTGAATTTAGTCCAAGTTTAACATATGGTAGGATCATACAAGTTAACTCAATACCTATTGAAGCTACTCTAGGAAATGATTTCTTTAATATTACTGGGATTATTCATTCCGCACCAGGTCTTGGATTGTCATCAGGTATAAATCTGGATTTAGATCAACCAAATGATTATTACATGATTATAAATGAGGAAAAAATCTATAATGAATATGGAATTGTATCAACGAATTTGTTCTTTGCCAACCTAGATCAAGGAGCAAATATTGAACAAGTAATTGCTGACTTGCTAGAGCTAGATGAAGTAATTGAAGTAAATCCAGACCTACTTAGTGAAGGATTTACAGAGCGATATGTTAACAAATATGTACCTTCACTACGAGTATTTTTAATGACACAAATAGTTTTCACTGGGATTATAGGATTACTTGTAATTGTATCAAATATTGATTACGTTATGAATCAAAGAAAACAAGAAACTGCAATCCTAACAGCTTTAGGAAATACAAATGCAAATTACATAAGAATGACTGTCTCAGAATTATCTATTATAGTTGTAGTAACAATTATTGCAGGATTAATTATTGCACTACCTTTGACATTGTTGACAACAGCTGTAATAGTACCATTTTTAACGGATATTTTGATTATTCCATATAGTTTTAGTGTTAACTACCTAGTAATTGGAGTAATTATTGTAGCATTATTTATTTTAGCGTTTCTAGGGGCTATACCAACTCTCATAAGAACTAGTAGACAAAAAACAGCAGAAGCAATTAGAGACGAAACCTCAGGAGCTTATTAGTTTCTGATTATCTGAGGTTTTTTGAGCAGTATCTTTTTATTTTGTTAAATTTACTACAATTTTATGTCATCTATTTCCAACGATTTTACAGATTATTTTGGGACTTGGGCTTTAATAGCTGGGGCTTCTGAGGGTCTTGGTGAAGCTTTTGCTCGAGAGATTGCAAAAAAGGGCATTAATATTATTCTGGTAGCAAGACGAAAAGATCTATTAGAGAAATTACGTTCTGAAATCTCTCGTGATTATCAAGTAGAAACAAAAGCAATTCAATTAGATTTAGCCTCTGCTGATATGCTAGATAGGATTAAAGCAGAGACTGAAAATCTTGAAATTGGATTAGTTGTTTACAATGCTGCTTCAAGTCCCATTGGATTATTTTTTCATTTCAATTTAGAGCAGCAATTCAAAGTCATTGACATTAATGTCAAAGGACCTATGATTTTTACCCATCACTTTGGTAAACTAATGAAAAACCGAGGTAAAGGTGGAATCATTCTTCTCTCTTCCCTTGCAGGATTACAAGGAGACCCCTATCATGCTCATTATAGTGCTACAAGAGGATATACTATGAATCTCGCTGAAGCACTCTGGTATGAATTGAAAAAATACGGAGTTCATGTTATGACCTGTGCTGCAGGTGCAACCAAAACCCCGAATTATGTTTCTTCCAAACCAAAAAGATCGGGTCTCATAAATCCAAGACCAATGGACCCAAATAAAGTGGCTAAAGGATCACTAAAAAGCTTAAGAAGAAACAAACCATATCATTATCCGGGATTTAGTAATAAATTCAATGCTTTTATACTTAGACATTTGTTAAGCCGAAAAGCTGCTATCAAATTCTTGGGAAATATCGCTAGTAAAATGTATGGTGAAGATAAGAATCATGTGAATAAGTAGTAGCAAAATACTACTTTACTAATGTAAAAACTCATAAAAGTACAAACAATAGATATTGCATGATCGAGATATCTAAAGAACAAGCTCAACAATTCATTCTCCACAAACAAGGGTTAACAACTGATTTTTCATCTTTGTCTCTTTTAGACATTATTAAAAAAATACACAATTTACAAATTGATACCAATTCTGTTGTAGCTCGTGCTCAAGATTTAACTTTATTCAATAGAAAATCTGATTATCAAGAAGGAAAAGTTTGGAAGTTACTTGAAGAGAAAATACTCTTTGAGTTTTGGTCTCATGGTATTTGTTTAATGCCATTTGAAGAATATCCATTTTATGCCTGGAAAATGGAATATAAAAAAGAAAATCCAGCCAATTGGTGGAGAAAATGGGCGCCAGAAAATAAGGAAGTAATAAAAGAAGTATACAATTACGTAAAAAAGAATGGTCCAACGCGTAGTGCTGATTTCAAGAGACATGAAACTAAGAAAAGTGAAGGATGGTGGGATTGGAAAAAAGAGAAATTAGCTTTAGAATTATTATATGATCAAGGAAAACTGCTGATTACATATAGAAAGAACTTCCAGAAATATTATGATCTTAGTGAAAGAGTACTACCTTCAGGTATAAACACAGATCCTCTAGCAAAAGAAGAATTAGCTGATTATTTAATACAAACAATTTTTTCTTCTCTCGGATTAGCTAGTATAGAAGAATTACGTCATTACATTGGAATGGCTGTCTTTAGACATTTATGGAAAAACAATAGGAAATCTGTAATGAATTTTCTTCAAAATGAGGTAGAAGAAGACAAACTTGTTGAAATTAAAATTGATAACCTAGAAACAAAACATTTCATCTTGAAAGAAAATGAAAATGAATTAAGTAAGTTAAATTACAATTTTAATCAAAACACCCCTATGAAGTTTCTTACACCTTTTGATAATGCAATACGAGATAGGGATTTACCTTTACGTTTATGGGATTTCGATTATAAAATAGAATGTTACACACCTACTCCTCAAAGAGTATATGGTTACTTTACACTGCCAATACTTGATAGTCATTCATTTATAGGAAGAACAGATTTGAAAGCACATCGAAAAGAAGGCATTCTAGAAATAAAATCCTTGCATTTTGAGAAATGGTATAAACCTACAGAAAAATCATACGAACGATTAACATCTGGTTTGAATAAATTCGCTGACTTTCATAATTGCAATGAAATCCGTATAAATGAAACCATTCCCACAAAAATACAAAAGTCAATCTCAACTTTGTTGAATTCTATGTCCTAATTACTCCTTTTTGTTTCTTCGAAAAAACCTTAAATAGTCTTATATGGGACTATTTTATATAGGACTAATACATGAGGAATTGAAAAATGAATGAAGAAGAGATAAAGAAATTTGCAAAAGAACTGATGCTTAAAGCGCAACCAGCATATTTAGCAACAATAGATGGAAATGGAGAACCTCAAATACGAGCAGTAGAAAATATTCGTAATCCAGAGAAATTTCCACATGATGCAAAAATATTGCAAGAATATGATAACAGTTTAACACCCTATATTTCAACAAATACTTCATCAGATAAAATCAAACAAATACTTGAAAATAATTCAGCAGCAATGCATTTCTGTTCACCAGATGAATACAAAGGAATAATGATGCAAGGAATAATTGAAATTGTAAATGATCCTGAATTAAAGAAACGTATTTGGCATGAAGGAATGCGCCAATATTATCCTAAAGGTCATACTGATCCGGATTTTACTATGCTTCGAATGAGACCAAAATTTATGAAAGCATGGTATAAAGGTAAACATGAACTAACTTTAAGTGATTGAAATGAAGCTTCAAAGTCAAGGGGGTTTTCTCATTGCAAAAATCCATCAATTGTCAGGTCGTATATTTACAAGATTACTGAAAAAACACCAAATCGAAATTAATCCTGCACAAGGACGAATTATGTTTGTTCTTTGGAGAGATGACAATATTCCAATTCAAGAGCTAGCCAAAAAAACATCCCTTAGTAAGACTACCTTGACTTCAATGCTTGATAGACTTGAAATTATGGGTTATATTGCACGAGTACCTTCAAATGAAGATAGAAGAAAAATCTGTATCAAATTAACTGAAAAAGATAAGAGTTTACATGAGAAATACCGACAAGTTTCATTGGAAATGACTGAATTATTCTATCAAGGATTATCAAATGATGAAATCGATCTTTTTGAAAAACAACTTGAAAAAACCTACAAGAATCTAATTGTAGCTGAAAAAAATCTAATGTAATTTCTTAACAATCTCATTTGCTAAGTCATCTTTTGATTTCATACCATCAATTACAAAATCAGCATCTTTCAAATTGGCTATGTGATCTCTTAGATAAATTTCTCTGTGTTCTTGTAAATACATCCGCAATTGCCAATGCATTATATGCATAAGTTTTGTAGGTTTTTCAGAAAATCTTGGTTCAAATTGTGGACCAATTGTTTCATAAAAAGCATTTATACCATTATCCTCGGATTGCTCAAGACTCCGCAGAAGAACTCGCGCAAAACTAACTTCAAGTGGAATATTGATATACACTAAGAAATCAATTTTATCTTTCATACCTTTACGTTGTCGACCAGTAGGTTCTTCTATCACAATGTATTTTCTTGGTTGAATGACACGGTTCTTTTCTGGATAAGTTATTGGATTTCCTTTCTGTAATTCACCTAAATCTTCAGTCAGTTTATCATAATTAGGTTGGTAATCATCATAAAACATGGTTTCAGAATCTTCTAGTATAGCTGCTACTTTATTGACTAAAGTTGATTTACCTGATCCAGAAGGTCCAGCAATACCTAAGACAAAGACTTTGGATTTCTTTGACACAATTCTCCTCTCATTTCCAATCTTAAAATATACTCCTAGTAGAATTATTATCAATATTATTATGGTTCTAGATTAATACTAAAATGAGGATAAGATAATTTGAACTAGATAATATTTTTATTTCATAATACGTTCTCAGATTGAGATAATCACTATTATTCCTAACTATAAGTTGATTACTATGAGAACAGCTATTCCTGTTAAAGATAGAGATCTTACTAGAAAAATAATTGATATAACATTGTTGGTTTTCTTTTTCATTAATATAATCTTCATTTGTTATATGTTTGATATTGAGCAACTAGTTGTTTCCGGTGCAGATCACACTATTAATTGGCCATTAACTCCAAGTGAGTATCCCATATGGCCACCGAAATTTATTGTTGATTTGAATCATTTTGTAGGTCAATTTGATCATGCTTTACTCCACAGAGATCCTTGGTGGCGAGCAACAATATGGATTGATGTAATACTGTTTGGTCCATTTTATATTACAGCAATTTATGCATTTATTAGAGGTAAAAATTGGATCAGAATTCCAAGTATCATGTGGGCAACTATGATGCTAACAAATGTCACCATAATTTTCATTGTTGAATTCACTGATCCAAAATATGCAGGTGGGCAGCCACTTCCGATTATTGCTGCGAATCTCTTATGGATATTAATGCCAATTCTCCTTATAATTCGAATGGTTTTGTATCCACAAACATTTGCAGGTCATAGACTCGGATCAAAAATGGCAAAATTAGAAGAATAGTTATGGTTTTCTGAATGAAAACCTTTTTTTCTTCTTTTTTCTCCTTTATTGTGTTGTGAGTAAATGAAGGATTTAGAACTTATTGCAGAAGGCAGAACTGCTCAAGTATTTGATTGGAAAGATAATAATGTACTAAAACTATTTTTCGATTGGTTTCCTGAGGAATTTATTGATCTAGAATATGATATGAATATAGCAATTCGTGATTTTCCTATTTCTGTACCAAAAGTAATTGAACGAGTTGAAATAGATGGTCGTCAAGGAATAATTTTTGAAAAACTGCTTGGAGATACATTACTTAAATCGACTAGAGAAGAACAAAATAATTTCGAAAAACACGGAAAGATAATGAGCAATTTACACTTTCAAATTCATCAAATTAAAACTTCGAAGATTATTTCTATTCAAAATTTCTTAAAACTCTTTATCGGAAATGCTAAAGAGCTTTCGTTACGACAAAAAATGCATTTATTCTCTTATATTGATACATTGGAATCGGATAACAAATTGTGTCATTATGATTTTCATCCTGATCAAATCATGCTAACAAAAAATGGGGCATATTTAATTGACTGGGTGTCTGCTGTTTCAAGTCCTCCAAGTGCAGATGTTGCTAGAACATACTTATTATTTCTTTGTTCTGTATATTCAGGTACTGATTTTGATTTTAAGGATCTCAAGAAATTCTATGTTAGTCCTTTATTTGATGCTTATTTCAAAGATTATACCAAGCTAAATCCAAAAGTCACAAAAGAAAAAGTCTATTCTTGGTTATTGCCATTAGCTGCTGGAAGAATAGGAGAAGGAATTGAAAGTCAAACACCTTTCTTACTTAAAATGGTAACCTATCTAATTGATGAATGAAAAATTATTAAGTAGCAATGTTAAGATATTTTAGGCAATTCTAGGAGAAAGAATTTCTTGGCTCTTGAAGTATTGTGGTTCATACTTGCTTTATTAGGTTCATTTCTGAGCGGATCCATTCCATATTCTGTAATAATTGGTAGATTAAGAACAGGTAAAGATTTGAGAAATTATAATATAGGAAATCCTGGTGGTTTCAATGCGGTTTTAACTTATGGAATACCAATTGGTATGATTGTTATTTTCGCAGATGTTTTGAAAGGATTGATACCAATAGCATTGATTGATTGGAGTTTTTCAAAATATATTGGTATTGATACTATTTGGTATCAACTCGCAGTTATACTAGGACCAGCACTATGTATTCTCGGACATAATCATTCGCCGTTTCTAAATTTCAGAGGTGGACGAGGTGCAGCTGTATTTGCTGGAACCTTCTTTTGGGTAAATCCTCTCGTATTTATAATCCTATTTTTACCCTTTGCTATAATGATTGGTCTCTTCAAAGTACCTACTAGGGTTTCTATGATTTTGGCTGCAATATTTTACCTTCCAGCAGCTTTGTTTATACCTATTGCACCTCCATATTCAATGCACATGCTTGAAACTCTTGCTTTCCCACAAGCAAATCCCTTTCTATATCTTGTACCGTTTCTATTATCTCTTGGAATGCTTTTAGCTCAATTACCTAGATTAATTCCTAGTGTAATTGCTGCTATTCGAGGAGAAGAATGGACTTATACAATTTCAGAAGGACAACAACTACCTGAGAAATTTAAAAAAGATAAAGAAACAGTAAGTAAAGAAGAAACGTAAGTTTCTCTTCTCTAAAATCATCTTTTATAAAGAAAAAAGAAAGAAGAATAGTGTTATTTTGATCTCTTTCTTAGTAAGACCATAACACTAACTGTTAGTATTGAAGCTAATCCAATTAATAGGAATGGAGCTCCGATTTTTCTTGTATATGAGCTTTCTGTAACTTGGACAGTCATAGCGAAATTGGTATTTATCCCTTGGTAATCCCCTGAGATAAGAGTAAACATATCGTATCCTAACAAGACATAATTTGTTACATTGTAATCGAATCGTAAGCTATGAATTATCCCTAAACCTGTTGATTCAGCAGCAACTTCATATCTGCCACTTACATCAATCTCAAAGGCTATTGTTGCACCGCTATCATACCAGGTTGCTGTAACATCTGTGGTGACATTACCTTCATCGTTATCAAATCCACTAAACAATGAATCCCAGTTGGTATCATCATTAAATGAATCATAGACATCGGTCCAAACTATACTTGGTGGAGCAACATAGAATGCATCACCTAAACTTACACCTTTACTTACATCCAAATCTTGGACGGAAGCAGAGGATATACCAAGCATAAGGAACGGATAGACGGAATAATAAAGCAATGATAAACCAAAGAGAAGACTACTTGAACTAATATCTGCTAATAAAACTGCTGAAGCATCAAAGATAGAATAATCAACACTTGAGGTTCCTATTGCATCCACTTGAACATCTATTTTGTCTCCTTTGTCTATAGCTGTATCTCCTACTCGGAATTTATCTGTTTGTCCAGTAACTGTCACAGCACTTTCAACATAGTTAAAATTACCATATGCTTTCTTTACTTCAAACTCAAACTCATCACCAACAGTCAATGATCCTTGAACGGATAAGAATGGAACAGAAAAAGTGAGAGCTATTAAAATAAAAGTAATAAGAGTTATCTTCTTCACAATATTTCACCATGTTTTTTCAATTATACTGAAGAAATTATATTTTAAAACTATTTAAATTAATTTTTTATGGCATAATTTTCCGAAAGAAAGTTTAAAACATTTTAATGAATAGTTTCTGTATGTCAGATTTAACTAAAAAGTACAAAATAGGTTTAGAGTATTTGAGAAAAACTGGATTCGATCATATAGTTAGAGAGCTAGGAGCTTTTGGTGTGGAAGTATACAAATACAAGCCACATTCCCGTTTTGACAGCGAGAAAAAGGATTTACCAAATCCTTGTCAATTTCGAGATTTTGTTTTAACAAAAAAGCTAATGGATCATTATCAAATTAAAACTAAAGTAGATATTGCTCGCTATTTACGGATAATTTCCATAATTCTATCAAATTTCAGTCTTCCAGATGAATATGATAATTTTGATATTCATAGAAGGGAATTAAGAAGATATTTCCATAATAACAATTATCAAAGTATAGCAAGTAAAAAATCAGCTATTCGAGAAGCCTTAATGGCATATAATGAAGCTTTCAGTTCTCGAATTTCAATTCCCGAATCAGATTACAATGGTTTAGCTGATGTTCTAAATCTCTTTTACAATATTTATGATACTTTACCAGATATAGAGATAAAGAAGGAAAAAACAATTACAGGTGATGAAGATGACTTATTTGGTGATTACGACGATTTTTACGATGACTATGATTCAGAGAGTGAAGGAGAATCCTCATACGAAGAACCAGATATCATGTGGGCTTATGATGGATTGTATAAAGACTTTACAGATGAAAAATTAATTGAACGACTTAAGGATGATAGACAAAGAGGAACATTACGTGTTAGTCTTCCAACTATGGAAATTAAAGAATATTCAGACACTGTACTAAAAAAACTATTGAAAAATGAAACTGAAAGAAAGAAACTTCTTCAAAAAATACAAAATTGGCATAGTAAGACATTTCCAAAGAAAAAGTAAAGAAAATTGAAATCTAAATATCAATAACCATGTTCAGTTCTCTTTATGATTTCATCTTGGAGTTTAGGACCTAAATTGATATAGTAATCACTGTAGCCAGCAACTCTCACTATTAGATCTCTATATTTCTCCGGATTCTTTTGAGCTTCTCTCAAAGTATCAGCTGATACAACATTGAATTGAATGTGATGACCACCTAGCTTGAAGTATCCTCGAACTAGATGGGTAATATTTTCAATACCTTCATCTGTAGCAAAGAAACTAGGAGTAAATTTTTGATTTAGCAATGTACCTCCAGTTCTTACATGGTCTATTTTACTTGCAGATTTCAAAACAGCAGTTGGTCCTTTGGTATCTGAACCTTGAACTGGGGAAATACCTTCTGAGAGTGGTTCAAATGCTTTTCTTCCATCAGGCATTGCGCCAATAACACTTCCAAAATAAACATGAACTGTTGTAGGAAGAAGATTTATTCTATGTTGACCACCTTTTGTGTTTGGTCTGCCATCTACAGCATTAAAGTATAATTCAAATACATCCATCGTTATTGCATCTGGATAATCCTCATCATTTCCATATTTAGGAGTATCACAAATGAATCTCTGACGAAGCTCCTCTTTATCTTTAAAGTTAGTTGTTAATATCTCGAGTAATTCTTTCATTGTTAGATTTTTTTCATCAAAAATGTTGTACTTTATTGATGTCAATGAATCAGTAATACTCCCTAGACCTACTCCTTGAATATAGGATGAGTTGTATCTAGCTCCACCAGCATTGTAATCCTTAGCATTTTTGATGCAATCATCAATAATTATTGATAAGAATGGTGATGGCAAATAATTGCCCCATAATTTTTCAATTATGTTGTTTCCCTTGATTTTAATATCAACGAAATGCTGAACTTGTTTACTAAAAGCCTTAAACAGTTCATCGTAGGTTTTGAATTGTGTAGTATCACCTGTTCTCAAACCTATTTGTTTCTTAGTTTTTGTATCAAGACCATTATGTAAAGTTACTTCTAAGATTTTTACTAAATTGAAATATCCTGTCAAGCTATAATTTTCTTTACCAAATGCTCCGGTTTCCACACACCCGCTAGTACCACCATTTCTAGCATCTTCAATAGATTTTCCAACTCGCAACATTTCCTGAATTATGATATCAGTATTGAAAATAGATGGTTGTCCAAAACCAGTTTTAATAATCTTTAAAGCTCTTTTTAAGAAGTCATCTGGGGTGATTTTGCTTATTTGTACCATTGAACTTGGTTGTAAAATTCTCATTTCTTCTATAACATCAAGGATTAGGTATGATAACTCATTGACCCCATCTGTTCCATCTTCTTTTAATCCCCCAAGATTGATCAAACAAAAATCGGTATAAGTATTGCTTTCTTCTGCTGTAACTCCAACTTTCGGTGGAGCAGGTTGATTATTAAATTTAATCCAAAATGCTTCCAGAAGTTCTTTTGCTCCTTCTTTTGTTAATGTTCCTTCAGCAATTTCCTTCTTGTAAAAAGGATAAAGATGTTGATCTAGTCTCCCTGGATTAAATGAATCCCAGGTATTAAGTTCAGTAATTACTCCTAAATGAATAAACCAGTAGTGCTGTAATGCTTCTCTAAATGTACGTGGGGCATTTTCTGGAACGTTTTTGCATGTTTCAGCAATTAATTCAAGCTCTTTCTTACGTTTAGGATCCTTTTCTTTTTTAGCCAACTCTTCCGCTTTCTCAGCATGCCGTTCTGCAAAACTCATAATTGCCGTTGCTGCGATTTCCATTGCTCTAAGTTCATCACGTTTATCTAATGATTCGGGATCATTATCATAATCTATGCTTTCAAAACTCTGTTGAATGTCAGCCATATAATCAGAAAAACCATTCACGAATATTTTACCATCTGAAACAGTATGTCCAGGAGCTCGTTGCTCCATAAACTCAGTAAAAACACCTGCTTCGTAAGCATCTATCCATAGATAGTCAACCTCAGAGAAAATTCGATCACGTATTGATCTCCCCTTCCAGAAAGGAATAATCTCCTCTTCTGATAGCTTTCTTGTTTCATCACTTACTTTAAATGATATTTTCTCTCGAGAATCTAAAATATCTAAATCTTTCAAGGAGTGGCAACAAATTTCTGGATAAGTAGAAGTAGCTTTAGGAGCTGAACCACGTTCTCCTACAATTAGCTCATTATCATTAATGCAAATTTCTTTGTTTTCTAATAAATACTTGAATGCTAAGGCTCTGGCAACAGGAATAGATACTTTTTCTGTGACTCCACTTTTATAAAAATCTGTGAGTAATTTTGCTCTTTCAATAGAAAGTGTAGGTATTGTATTTCTACTCTGATCTCGAAGTTTCTTAATCCTGTCAAGCATCATTATTCCTCTAATTTAACCAATAAACCATACTTCTCGAGTTTTTCTTTGATTGCTATCATGTGTTCTTTTGTTGGTTTTGAAATATCTTTCATTCGGTTTATTTTGTTTAGTTTCCGATATTTATCCTCACCAATCTTGTGAAAAGGTAATAGTTCAACTCTAATAATCTCTAATTGTGACAAGAATTCCCCAAATTGTTTGATATCTTCTAAGCTATCATTAACAGTTGGAATTATTGGAATTCTAATTATAACTTTCTGTCCTGCTTTAGTTAACATTTCAAGATTTTGTTTTATTATAGTATTTGACTTTCCAGTGTATTTACTATGTTTTTCCTCATCAACAATTTTCAAGTCATAAAGAAAAAGATCTACTAATTTAGCTATTTCTTTCACAACATCTAATGAAGCACAACCAGAGGTGTCAAGTGTTGTATGCAGACCTAGTTCTTTTGATTTCTTTAATAATAACAACAAGAACTTTGATTGTAAGAGCGGTTCTCCCCCTGAAAAAGTAACTCCACCACTAGAAATTTCATAAAAGACTTGGTCTTTCATAATTACCTGTATTATTTCATCAAGGGAAATTTCTTTCCCAATCAATTCTTTTCTTTCAAAGCAAGCTTTAGAAGAGGACCCAGTGAAGACTTGTCTTGTTATTGTTTCCGGTTCTGTTGAATGACTTTCTGGGTTGTGGCACCACCAACAATCCATAGGGCAACCTTTGAAAAAAATGGTCGTGCGTATACCTGGACCATCATGAACGGCAAATTTTTTTATATCAAAGATAACTCCTTTAGGTTCCATATTCTTCAACAGAGCAATTTTTCAGTTAATAGGTTAATTATAGATTAACAAGAATTACATTCTTTTTTCTTTTAAACTTTCAGTGAGTTGGCGAATTTCTTTTTGCCTAAATCGTCAATGTTAATAAATGCCAAGTTAAAGTAAGGGAGTATGACAGAACAAGATTTCGAAAATATACGAATACTAGATAATTTTTACCAAACATCCAGCTTTTTCCCAATGCCAGTTATACTTGTTAGTACAATTTCAGAAGATGGCAAAACAAACTTGGGTCCATACTCACTATGTTTCCCATTTAGAATTGCTGGAAACGGTAAATGGGCTATGAAATTAAACGCACGAAGTGACAGCAATACTGCAATGAATATCAGACGAACAGGTGTTTGTTCTCTCAACTTTATTCCCGATGATAAGAAAAGTATGGAAGCATGTGTACAATTAGGTTTTCCTGGTGAGAAAACTGTAGAAAAAATGAAACACAATGGATTTACATTAATTCCTTCATACAGAAATGGGAATGGAAACGGAACAGAATATCCTGAAATTGTAAAAGAATCTATCCAAGTTTTCGAATGCTCAGTTGCTGAAGATATCCCAATTTGGATCGATGAAGAAACCACTGAATGTCATATGGTTCTCACAATTGAGAAAATAATCATGAAGAAAAAATGGAAAAATGCATTAATTAAAGGTGAAGGGTTCCCACCAATTCCAATTGATTATGGATTTAGAAATAATGTAAACTTTTGGTTTACAAAACACAGCAAACCTTACAAAATTCCTCTACCAGAAAGAAAAGGTATTGATATTAACTCTGTGAAATATGCTATAAGTCGTTGTGATCCGGATATTAAGTGGACAGATAAAGCTTGTGAGAAAATTGTTAAGGTTCCACGTATTTTCCTTAATCGGGTTGTTCAAGGTATTATGGATCAAGCCAAGAAGGAAGGTATTACTTTAGTTACAGGTGAATTTATGGATAAAATGCGAGATAAACGCTCAGATGAACAAGATAATTAAATTCTGATTTTTAAATCACCACATACTTATCTGAATCCCTATTCTAGGAGTTCTTTCTTATTTTTCTTAGTTAATTTATCTCTACACTAAATTTTCTTGTTTGGTTATGTATAAATAAGGTTACTACCCAAGTAGTAACTAAAGGCTTGGTGTTATAGAAAGATGAAAAAAATCCATTGTGTTTATTGTGGCGAAAGAATTGATTTTGATGCGAAATTCTGTAATAATTGTGGATCTAGTATTCCAGTAAGAGATGCTTCTAAGAAACAACCTCAAAGAGAAACAAGAGAATCATATGCGTATGTAATTGAAGAATCTAACGAAGAAAAAGTTATCACTAGAAGACCTCGCACAAGAAATCTTAGAAGAGTAATAATTGGTCTTGTTGTTATTACAGGAGTATTAGCAGTTGTTTTGCCAGCTACTTTAATACCAATCTATAATTCGTATGTCTACCATTATCTCGGAACTACAACATATACTTCAGGTTTAATTATGACAAACAATGCTAGCTTAATTATAGATAACGTATCTGGTGATATTGATATCAGTTATGATTTAACTCAGACTGAAGTCCTGACAGCTGAGATAAAAGTCTTCGGACGCTCAGAAGCTAATATTAGTGATGCTAAAACTATAACTGAAAATTTCCAAACGGGCCAATGTGAATTCAAATTTAATTCAGATAATGAAACAAAAATCCCTTGGAAAGAAGATATGTATTATGATTTGGAAATTATAATCAATCCCTGTGTTGCAATGAAGTATAATATTATTGTATCCTCAGGTAATACTTATTTGGATTTCAGTTCCGCTTCAAGTGCAATAATTGAAGAATTAGAAATTGTAACATTTTCTGGCGATATTAACATTGATCTAGGTATAGGTAAAACCATTACTAGTCAATCAGTTAACATTGAAGCGAGTTCTGGAAATATTTATTTCTATGCGGGATCTGACTGTGAGATAACTACTCCATTATTCAAGATTTTTACCTTCTCTGGAGACATCGATTTATCTTTTGGCAACGGATGTACACTAAATACAAGCACTGTAGATTTAGAAACAAGTTCTGGCAACTTAGACGTTGATTTTGGTTCAAATACTCAAATTTATGGAAATAGCTTTGATGTGGAAACTTTCTCTGGAGATATTGTTTTAGAATTTGGTATATCTATTAATCTAACACTTGATGAGTTCAATTTCATTGCTAGTTCTGGTAATATTATAATTGATTGTGAGCATGCTATATTCAATAATGATTTCAGCTGGGATATCAGTGCATTTTCTGGAGATGTCTATATGAACATAGGACCAAACTCAATAGCGGGGATAAATTACACAGCAGATTTCACTATTTTCGTTTCTTCAGGTAATATTGATATTGATTGTGCCTGGAGTGAATCAGATGTTGGTTTAAAGGTCGCAGCCCAAGTTTCTTCTGGAGAAATATATCTGCCAAATGATCAAGACAATTATGAATCTTCAGGATACAGTTTGAAAGAAATTAAATATAACTTCGATCTGGAAACATTTTCTGGTGATATTAGAGTATCAACAGAATAAGTATCTGTTTCCATTTTCCTTTTCTTTTTTTCATTAGAAAATGTTGATTAGATATTGATTCTTAATCCATCAACAGCTATTTTGAAACCCTTTTCTAGAATCTCTTTTCTTTCTTTTCCTTTTTCATTAAGAACTAAATTTGTATGATTAAAATGTGTGAAATATATTTCTGTTTTAGTGGGATCCAATAGTTCCATTGTTTCTTTAATTGGTGGATGTGGAACATCATCTCTCCCTGGTAATTCATCCTTAGAGTAGAATGAACCATCAATTAAAGCAATATCCACGTTTTCTACAAGTTTAATCAAATCATCTGTCCAATAATCAAGGTCTGGCAGATAGAGTAATTTCTTGTTACGTTCAATAACATAGCCCACCGTATCAGCGTATTCATCTCTGTGAGGAACTTGGAAAGAAGTAATCCAAAAATCTTCAATCGGATACTTGTGATTAATCTTCATATCAGACAAAATCAAATTTTTTCTTTGAAGCATATGTGAAAATGGATGATTATTCCTTAGAAATACACTCATATTACTTGAACAATAAACTGTAATCTCTTGTATATCGATACATTCTTTTCCGAACATCCAAAGACCAGATACATGACCAAAATGAGCATGAGTAAGAAAAATACCTGATATCGGTATAGTTTTCTGTGTTTTTACTTTTGGTATTTCTTTTTTTATCAATTCTATTTGGTGCTTAATATCTGGAGATACATCAATGAGATAGCAATACTGTTTTTCTTTGTCAAGAAATGCAATAGAAGGACCTAACCGCACGAATTTTGGATCTTTACGTGCACATAAGCAATTAGGACAATCACAACTAATTTGTGGAACACCTGCATCTTGAGCAGAGCCAAGGATAAGTATTTGCATAATCTAAAATATAGTTGAAATGTTAATAATCTTTATTGCTCACAAAAAACAATGCAAATTTTAGAGTAAGAATAAAATCATTAATAGATTGAAATTAATCTTACTTTTTCTTTGCCATCTGATTTCGAATATCATTAATCCATAAATCCAAATCTTTAACGATCCAAGCTGCAGAATCAGTTTCTCCCATAGGATTGGTAAATATTATTTTCAATAATGGTCTATTCTTGGTTTTTCTAAGATGCCATTTAGTCTCCTCAAAATCGATAATACTGTGAATTGGAATACGATAAACTCGATTAGGAGTCCACATTTCAAAATATAGCTCTTTAGAAGTAAGTACCAATACACCATTACCTCTAACTTGTCGTAGTTTTAACGATTCTTGTCCGAAGAAATTTGCTCCTACAAAAGCACGAATTATATCTTTATCTTCAAATTTTTCCAGGATACTTGTACTTCTTTTAGCAAACATTGTTGATCCTCAAATATTATTCTGTTTTCAAGCGGAAAAATATTGTTACATATTTTGTTTTTCTTATTCACAAGCAATTAGAATCTAAATTTTTATATCTATTAAAACAAAGAAGAATAATGTTTGGAGATATTCAATTATGGTTCAATTGAACGTTCTCTGGGTTATATTGGCATGTATCAGTTCGTATTTCATCGGTTCTATCCCTTTCTCGGTTTGGTTAGGTAAACTGTTTTATAAGAAAGATTTGAGAGAATTCCATACTAAGAATCCAGGCGGAATAAATGCCATTGTAACCTATGGAGCAACCCTAGGTTTACCGGTTTTATTTCTAGATTTCTTCAAAGGAACATTAACAATTCTATTGTTAGACAAAATTTTTTCTAATGCTCATTTTGAGCCTGCAAGTGGAATTAATCTATGGCATATCTTCGCTTGTGTTTTTGGTTCTCTTTTCTGTGTTTTAGGTCATCAATATTCACCTTTTCTTAAATTCGGTGGTGGTCAAGGAATAGGTATTTTTGTTGGCGTTCTTTTTTATGTTAACCCTTTAATTTTGGTAATTTTCATACTCATGATGATCCCGCTAATGAACATGATAAAACTGGATGTTAGTCATGCAAATATTGTAGATGTTATCTTAGTTGTTCTTATGTCTATTTTTTTACCAATAGGTCCACCCTGGAATTCAATTCTAAATGCATGGGTAAAGGGTTCAACTGGATTTGTTCATATGTTACTATTTTTAATTTGTACTGCTTTAGCAATTGGATTACTACAAAAATTCCTTGTGAAACAAATAAGAGGTAGACGAAAATGGAGCTTTACTTTCAAAAAGGGACCACAAGATAAGATAGAATCAGAACAGTAAAATCTTTCAGAAATAAAGAAACAATAAGAATATCAAAATCAACAATTAAATGAGGAAATTACAAATGTCTGACATTAAACACTCTTTTGGAATAATTAAACCAACTAGAGATGATTTAATAATAAATCCAACAGAAAAAGATAACGAAATAATGGGAGAACATTTTCAATACTTGAAGGATTTATTGAAGAAAGGTAAATTAGTTCTAGCTGGTCCAGTGTTAAATGAGAAGAAACCAATGGGTATTCTTATTTTTGAATGCTATTCATTGGAAGAAGCGGAAGCTCTCTTGAAGAATGATCCATCAGTTAAAGCAGGAATTCAAATTGCTAAAAAATTAGAACCATTCAAACTCTCTCTTTATCAGAAAACAGATTAGTAATTTCTTTCTTTTTTCTTTTAACTTCAAAAATACTTTTTTAGTTAAAAGATAATTCATCTAAAAGAATTGTTAAACAGTATTTACTGGTGAATGTTACTTGGTTGCTACATGGTTAGGTATCTTTATGATTACACTTCCGTTTATTGCTGCAATTCTAATGTTGCTTGTTTTAAAATGGAAAGCTGACATAACAGGATTCATCATGTGGATAATAATGTTGATTCTTGCTGTAGCGTATTTCAAAACTAACACCGGTGTAGTGTTTTTAGC
>JABLTI010000245.1 GCA_013166835.1 Promethearchaeati archaeon
TAAAATGCAATAATGTAAGAGTCTGATCCTCCCAATTGCAATCTTCAGGTATCTTACAAAGTGAGAGATGTAAATTCGTAATTCCATCAATAAGATCTTGATGCTTGTGTAAAATAGCTAATGGTTCTTTTGAGGGTTTAAAATCAAAATCACTAACGTATTTGAACCTATCAGCTACTAATGTCTCTATCTTTATTTTTAGTTTAGTAATGTATTGATCAACAACATCCGGTTTGTTCTTAGTCAAATATATAAGAAATTTATCTGTATAGACAAGACAATTTTCTATTGATTTGCTGACGTTGTGTTCAATCTTTCTATCAATGATTAATTTTCCTAATTTTTCAATTTTCATTTTATCACACTTTTCCTTGATATTCTTCAATTATTTTTTTTGGATCCTTTTTCCCTAATTTCCGCATAAATTCCAATTGTGGTTGTTTTGCATCAGGATAGACTTCATTATTCCAAAAGAATTCATCACAGAATTCACCTAGATGAAGTGTTTGACTTCTCCTTCTTCGACGGATTTTCGCTGTTCGTTCATCTGCAACATCGCCAGTATAACAATAACATAAGTAAGATAATTCAGGGTCGTTAAGATACTCAAGTGATTTTTGAACGCTACACCAATCAAATTTAACTAACACTCGATTTTCATCAAAGCGTACAACTGTAAAATCCATTGATTTTGTTTTATTATTTTCTCTTCCGTATTTTTCCCAACCATCAGCAATTTCTGGAATAGGTGCTCTCTCTTCACTTTCTTCAAGTGAAAAATCAGCTAATTTAATAGCAATTTTCTTCCAGAAAGCAATGCCTTCTTCTCTACCAAGTGTATCTACAAAGGACTTTGCTCTATAGTAACGCCACAACAAGAATGCTTTAGAATGATCCATATCACTTATTTCAAAGTTGCCTTGTCCAGGTTGATAATCTTTAGGAGTTTTCATATGTTTACAGACTAGTTGAATAATTAACTCTTGAATGTCAGAATAATCATTAAGAATTGTTAGGTCTGTTCTCATAGATTCTATATCAAAAACCTTTGAGTTAAATTGGTAATCTTTGATATCCTCTTGTAAATTTTTCCTTAAAGCAATTACATAATCTTCTCGAATCTTTTGATCGATTTCATCAATAAACTTCAGCACTAGATTTATTCCAAAAAAAGCATTATTAATTATCTCTTCTGGATTGCCTTCCCAAATTGCATTTGGATTATGATTTCTGTAAGTTACAATTTCCATAGTCTTCCCTTCTTTTCCTTAGTTGCCTTGGTTACCAGTAACCAAAAATGTCTATTAGTGACATCAAATGTCCTTAAATGACATCAATGGACAATATTATATATTAGTATTCCCTTTAGTCTAGGTAGTGAGTAAGTAGATTTAATTAGAAGTGAAGAAAACCTAGTAGTAGTGTTTCCCATGGCAAAAAAAGTAGACAAGAAATTCAAGGACTATATTGAATACGAACCACCAGTTATCAAATTTTTAAATGGTGAACAAACAAAACTGGCAGAAGAACATCTAAAGATCATAAAAGCACTAAGAATCAATAAACACATGACCGCAAAAGAGATTCATGACCTGTATATTGATGAAGAAACGAGTAAGCCTACTTATACCATTAAAACAATTTATCGCTATCTTGAGAAACTAGAAGAAACTGATTTAGTAAAAATTTCTGGTCATCGAATGACCGAAGGGAAACGATTGTCTGAGCAACTATACATTGCAGAGAAAAGAAAGGCGTCACTCAAGAATCTCCATATTGTTCTACAACAAATTAGTGATTCTCCTGTAATAGATTATAAAGAATTTGAAAGTCTCATAACCCAAATGTTTGATTCTGAACAAGAATTTAACAAATCTGTTGTTGAAGTAATTTCTAAGAACAAGGTTTTAACTGAATTATATGGTAACATGGACATCGATAATGTAAATTACATTAATGACCTGGCATCTACTTTGCTTGTGTTAATTAAGAAACCTGACCTTATTAAAAAGATTCAGAAGATTTACAAAGAATAGGTCTCCAAATTACAATCGACAGAATTCATTTTTCCAAGATTTTTGCTTACCCTTTTTAGGAAAAAATGTGCTAGATACTTATGAAAGTTGAAAATCATAAATGTTACAATGCAAAAGCAAAAATCAATGTTGATCCAACACATAT
>JABLTI010000246.1 GCA_013166835.1 Promethearchaeati archaeon
TTGTTCCTGCCATTAGAGCAATTCTCGCAATCCATAATGAAAACATCTACCCATACTTTCTCAATTTTATTACGCTTAGTAATTATTTTGACTCTTGCCATAGTATGGATAATAATAGAGATTATCAAACCAACATCAAATACTTTGTGAACCCAGAAAGGCAGCCATTTTTGAAAACCAGCTCCAGCCCAATCATATTGACTGAAACCTGTTAGAATAATCAAGAAACCAAAAGCTAATACGAGCCATAGAATATTTACAAAAGGGTTTAGAGATATTTGTGTATCCTAAAGAAATTGCTGAATCTTTCTTTAATCTAGTTCAAATTTCAATTGATAAAAATCATAAAGAGCTATATACAAAATATCTAAAGGAATTAGAAGCGGTGGTTCGAAAACACCCAAAGAATTTCTTTGAAAATTTGTTTCAGACTGCTCATGCAATAGTTTTGAAAGTCAGTTCCCCAGCCAAGAGATTGGATGAAAGCTGTCGACATTTTAGTTGACGTAGTTGAAAAGAAATTTACAAAGCATGATTTCACTCTTGTTGCTCTTATTAATTTATGTGAGTTGCTACTAAACGAATTTAGTATATCAGGTGATGAACAAGTTTTGCACGAACTAGAATTCTATGTAGATGAGCTTTCTGAACTAGCGAAAGAGTAGAATATCTACCATCTTAGACTAGAAGTAAATAACTTACAGATACTGACTCATTGGTTAAAAGCTCAGAATTCAAAAATCGAGATTGATCTCCAAAAAGCAAAAACTCTACTAGATAATACTCGAAAAGTAGCTGATGAAGAAGGAATGCTACGACTTGCAGAAAAAATGACTCAACAACAAGAACGATTACTAGGGCAATTATCCCAGTGGGATGATTTCATCCGAAAATACTATGAGTTCATAAAAGAATGAATACTAAATAAAAGAAAGACGGTTCCAAAAAAAACGTGGAACCTTGAGTATGTTCTAATAACCTAAAAGAGCCAATACGCGAAAGCAAAAATGAACGCTGAGCTCAGAACTATCAGGAATAGATAATGAATTCTTTCCCACAGTTTTCCATATGGTTTTCTTTCTTTATTGCCTATTCCTATCCAAGATAAGACACTGAGAGCTATCATTCCAGCTATTAGCACAATCACAATTATCGGTAAAGCAATTAATCCTCCGAAATCTGAAATTGTTTCTACTTCTATTAGAATTCTAGAACGTGATAATGGAACGAATATTCCTATTAATATCGCATTTAGAACTAACACTCCTGCGACCAATCCCTTCGAAATGTTTTGTAGTATTGGTTTTTTCTCTTTCTTCTTTCTAGAATCAATGATTGCTTCAATTGCCCACCAAAGTAAAGTAAGGAAGTAGGCAGAGCTTGCGATTATCAATACTGCATAGACATCTCCTGATTCGTAATAAAATGGATGGATTTTTTCATAAGCAACTAATGAAGTTAGGAAATTTGCATAGATATAACTAACTTCACCATTACTATTCCGTATAAAAGCTATCTCAAGATCATATACTCCTGATGCTTCCCTAAAGTAATCAGGTGTTACTTGCACAAAATCTATTTCAGCGAATTGTAGGTAGCCATTACTCGTTGTTATCTCGAGCATTGTTTCAAGCCAATCAAAAATACTCCAAGTGTAAATTATCTCATCTGAATCATAATCTGTTATTTCTTTATACGAGTAATACCTTCTTGCGGAAACATAATATCCT
>JABLTI010000136.1 GCA_013166835.1 Promethearchaeati archaeon
AAGTGAGCTCAGCTCTTCATAAATATCATTTGCAAAAGATTTGATTTTCCTAGGAGAATCAATTGACCAGTACATAATGTCTTCTTGAAATTGTGTGAATTTTACATAAGATCTAAATGGCCATAATTCTATATATGACGAGTAAATAGAAGATAGTTTAGTTAAAGGTAAAAAGATTATATTATAGACATTATATAAGTAGTGGTACTCCACAAAGTCTCGATAGAAGTGAGGGAATAAATTGTTCAAGGAGCTTTGATTTACATAATCTGTTATTTTAAGAGTAAACGTGTGATTAACTATGGTATCAGTGAACAAGTAATCCCCTGAAAAAAAACTGGAATCATTTGATAATATATATGCCTCCGCATCCAGATTTTTAACTGAAATATCAGCAAGCTTCGCAAAGAGATTTGCATCAATTCCATAGAGGGTTGTGCTATTATCTGTTAATGTAAAATTGTTGCCAAAAACATCCTGATCTATTATTGAACCAATTTCTTCAACTTCAAATAATTTATAATTTTTCATCGAAGATTTTTCAATGGCTGAATTAAAACTATTAAGAAATTCAATTGAGTCGGATACTCCTCCCAAATAAATATCTGGAAATCCTTCTATATCATGTTCACCAAGAAAATAGCTGATAGAGCCGTTTTTGAAATTTTGAAAATACTTACTTAAATTATGCGGATTAGCAATTTGTGGGACAAATAATACTGTAATAGAAGAGATTAGTAGTAAACTGAAGATAACTAGTGCTTTAAAAATGTCTTTTCGTTTTTCTAGAAGTTGGTAAATTATTAAAACCATATTTATCACTCCTTTACTCTTTCCATATTATTTCTTCTTTTATTGAATTTAGAAAAAAAAGTAGAGTATGAAAACGCTACATTAAAACTATTTTCAATTTTACTTTAATTTGACCACCGCCAAAAACTAAATAATTCAAATAATCTGTCAAATAATATGTTCCATAATTCTCATTATCACCAAAATACCGTCCTATTGTATAAGATGAAGATTCTTGCCCGATGTGCTTAATGAGTTTAAAACCAATGTAAAGCTCATTTGCTGTAGAATCACTAAACTCTAAGCAATAAGAGTACTCAATCTGCAGGTTATTAGTGTAGGTCTTTGGATAATAAACAATACCAGGCGGATAAACGTATTCGCGTCCATACCAGTCTTCATAATCCGAATCTGAATTTTGTAATCTGTCACCATAATAGCCAAATAATCTCTTATACTCAGGGATAAATCGCATTTCATACCATTCACTATTAGTGTAGTCAAGATAATCGTTTACTTCAAGTTCTGTTACATAGATGTATATTTTGTCCATTTGTTTATGTGTGGAATTCATTATTTGTAGATTAGTTATTAATAGAGGTAAAAATAAGAGTAAAGATACAAATAGGAATTTAATAATCCCATTCCTTTTTCTCAATATATCCTCTCCGATTTTATTTGCGGATTTTTCCGCACATAAACATAAGCTGTTTCATATTTTAAATTTTTTCGACTTTTGTCAGAAGTTAAAAATGTTAGAGCAGATAGTATACAAAGACGGATTCGACAGTAAATAACCTAAAGAAGCGATTTGTTCAAAATACACTGATTTCTTGTCTGAGATATTAGCAATAAACAAGCTCATTATAGCCATACTCATACACCTTACCATGAAGTAACTAACGGAGTGTTTGCTATAGGAGGGTGGAAAGTAAATGAAGTTTGTTTTAAGGAGAACATTCGATGAAATGTTGGAGTGTACATTCTCATTGATGATGAGGAGAGAAATAATCCAGTAAAATTGAAAAGATGGTTAATGAAGAAATAAAGGGAACTGGTGCGGGGGGCACAATTTGAACGCACGAACTTAATGGCAGAACTGAAGATAAGATTGCACAGTCGAGGAAAAAGCGTACACCATGTAGGTTAGTTATTCACTAATTTTTTCCTGAGAGTAATTTTATCTTCATGAGCAATACTTATTGTTGGGTAATAATTGTAATTTAAAGTAAAAATTAGCTGTTCTAAACACAATTTTTTTACTTTTGATGTATGATATATATTATAAAGAAAATCAAGTCAATAAAAAGGGGGATTATAATGTCACAAAACTCATTTGTGCAAATTGTAAGAAGGAGAGGAATTATTTTTTTAATTTTGTTATGGACATTACCATTAATAGGATATGTTTCATCACAAGGGCAAATCGCAAAAATAAATAATGAAGTAGAATCGAATGCCCTACATCCTACTTTAGATTTTACCATGATACTTGGGGGAAATGAGTCTGATATGGGATTTGCTATTGCAGTAGCAAGTGATGGAAACTACTATGTGACAGGTATAACAGAGTCATCTGACTTTCCCACAAAGAATGCTTACGATTATACCTTTAATGATAAAGAAGGTATTTATTCATATGGCGATGTTTTTGTTGCTAAAATAAGTGTTAATGGGGAGCTGTTGTGGAGTACCTTCTTAGGAGGAAGTATAAAGGAGGAGGGAAGTGGTATTGCACTTGATACTGATGGTAGCTGTTACATAACAGGTTGGACTGATTCAGAGGATTTTCCCACACAAAATGCATTTGATAATTCTTATGGTGGGGGTCAATATGGGGATGCTTTTGTTGCAAAGTTCGCTTCAAATGGGGAGCTTCTATGGTGCACTTTTCTCGGGGGAAGTGAAACAGATGAAGCTAACGGAATTGCTGTTAGTGATGGGGTTTGTTATGTAACAGGTAGCACTGCTTCCTCTAACTTTCCAATGAAAAATGCGTATATTAGCACTTTCAGCGGAGGTGAGAGATATGGAGACGCTTTTGTATCAAAGTTCTCTACTACAGGCGAGCTACTTTGGAGCACCTTTATAGGAGGTAGTGAGGATGACTATGGAGATGATATAACTATAGCTAGTGATGGTAGCTGCTATATAACGGGAACAACTGAATCAAATAATTTTCCAATGAAAGATTCATTCGACGATAGTTTTAACGGGGTGATTGATACCTTTGTATTACAATTTTCCAAAAGGGACGCTCTTCGATGGAGTACCTATTTAGGAGGAGATGGAGCTGATTTTGCGAGTGGGATTGTTGTTGATAACAAAAATTGTTATATTGTAGGATCAACAAGCTCATACAATTTTCCTACTAAGGATGCTTCTAATAGTAGTTTTAGTGGATGGTATGATGCCTATATTACAGCTTTCTCATTAAAAGGTTTAATGCAATGGAGTACTTATCTTGGAGGAAATTATTGGGATAAGGGATTAGGTATTGCTAAAGCTCTTGATGGTGGTTGCTATATTACAGGCACTGTTGAGTCAGAGGATTTTCCAACCTTAAACACACTTAATAATACATTTGCTGGTGTTTCAGATGCTTTTGTAGCAAAATATTCTTCTAAAGGTTTTCTTTTGTGGAGTACTTATTTAGGAGGAAAAAGTTTTGATATTGGAAGGGGGATTGCAACATCCAACAGCGATAGCTGTTATGTAATAGGAGAAACATCCTCAAGTGATTTTCCCATAGCAAACACTAGTAATAGCTCATATATAGGCAATGGAGATGTTTTTATAACGAACTTTAATGGATTAGCTACAATCACACCAACAATAACTATTTCTGGGTATGGCTATATTGGATTTGTATTTGTTATCCCTCTGTGTGCGTTTGTTTTCCGAAAGAGGAGAAAATAGCTTCTCCACATTCCATACAAAAAGAAATATCACAAACGAAAGAATCAAAATTTATATAGCTAAATCTAAATGATTTATTAAAATTTAAACACTAAATTCAGTAAAATAGAATAAGGAATACTATGTAAATAATAATAAGAGAAGCAATTTGTTTGTGGTGATGGGAGTTTTGAAAAAAAGTGGAAGAAAAAAATCAATATCTACCTTATTTAAACTGTTTTGTATTTGTTTTCTTATCTATTCTATTTCAACGAATAATACAATCATTATAGGTAAGGGATTTTTCCTCATAGATGAAATTAGTTTTACTTTGCTTGAAGAAGAACGTGGATATGTATTAGCTTTACAAGATGATCTACTTTATATTTTTGTATCAAATTCAACACAAGAAGGGTCATTTGCAGATTCTATTCGGATAATTGATGTTCAACAACCTGAAAATCCAGAAGTTGTTGGAAAGTATGATTTAGATAAAGATGATTGGGTTGTAGATTTAAAAATTAAAGATAATATTGCCTACATTCTAAGACAAATTTCCTTTTCAGGAGGGATTAATTGGACAGTAACACTTCTTAACATTACTAACCCAACTAATCCTATTGAATTGGGGATTTCAGCTGTAGAAACAGCAACAAGTTATATTTTTGGTCTGGGTTCCTGGTGTTTGGTTAATTACAAAAACTACACTTATGTTAGCACAGATTTCGAGTTGATAATTTTTAACACAAGCAATCCATCTTTACCAGAGAAAGTGACGAATTATACCTCCACTGGTGGGGAATTACATATTAATAATGAATACTTATATCTTGTTTCTAGTGGAGTTAAAATCTATAATTTAATGAATCCAGTAAATCCCTTATTTTTAGGAGAAGTGAATACCACCAAACATATTGTTGCTGGGAGTGAATTGTATGGAAATTATATTATCAACGCTTTTTGGTATTATGGGATACAAGTCTATAATTGCACTAATCCATATCATCCAACTATTTGCTGGGATTTCGATTTTCCCGACAAAGAATTCTTTCCGGAAGGAACTATACATGACGTGGAGATAATCGGTGATAAGTTATTTACTGGTGCAAATAGATTAAATGTCTTTGATCTAAGCGATCTACAAAAAGTGAAAAGGATTGCTCGATTAAGAATTGGAGATAAGTATATAGATCGATTAGAAGTTTCAGAGGATTATATTTATCTAACTGCTTGGGGAAGATTCAAAATCTACTCATACAAAGAGAACAATCTTCCACGTAACATAGGTATAGGAATTAGTATTGGAGTACCAGTTGTAATTGTTGCTTCTCTTTTAATTTGGAGAAAAAAAAGGAAATAAGATTTCCTAAAAAAAAGTATTATTAATAAAAAGAACTGGTGCGGAAGCGCAATTTGAACGCGTAAACTCCTACGGAACCATAAACTCAATTGTGTTTAGGAGTTATAACAAGCCCATCACTTTTTATCTTTCCATCTTCTAGAACTATTGCTCTATAACCATCTCTAATTAGGTTTATATCATGGGTTGCAAGAATGAAGGTACTAGTGGTTGTAGAATGCAAGTTGTATATTTTTTGAATCGCTTTCTCTGCAAGCTCTGAATCAAGATTTGCTGTAGGTTCATCTAAAATAATTAATTCTGGTAAATGGTATGATGCTATTGCTAACGAAGCTCTTTGAAGTTCACCACCAGAAATTTCTAAAGGATAAGAGTCTTTCCTGCTAGTAATGTTGAATCTTTCGAGGGAATCAAACACTTTTTGACTCTCTAGATTTTTAATTATTTTACCTGAAAACAAATCTTTTAGGTAAAAACTTTCAGTGATTGTTAAAAATGGATATAAAATTCCTTGTTGCGGGACCAAACTCATATGTTGTTTTCTAAACAACGATTTTTGGGAATTGGATAAGGCACTAAAAGAGTTATCCAGAATTTGAATTTTGCCAGATGTTTCGTCTTCTAAGCCTGCCAATAATTTTATGAGAGTAGTTTTACCAGAACCACTTGGACCTAGAATAAATACCAATTCACCTGTTTTAATTTGGAGATCAATATTCGATATAGCCTTTACAACATTTTTGTTACTAGAATATTCCTTAGAGAGATTGTCTAATTTAATAATGATATCTGATTGTTGAAAATAATCAGAAGGAAGATCAGTCATTAAAAGCTCCTTTCTAGAGAATTTTATTTTGTCTAATTGTGGTTTATTAGGAGCTAGTCCATCAGGATGAGTTATTTGTACTTCACCTGTTTCTGTTACTATTATTTCAGCATTTTTAGTTAAATTTAATACATTCATGACATAATCAGGCAAATGTATATTGTTTGTTGAATCTATTTGTAATTTAAACCTTAAAGGAAATTGCTTTTTTTGACCGAATGTTAATTGCTCAGTAACATCCAACACTGAAGAAACTCGACCGTTCTTTATTTCACAAGTCTTATCCACTCCATCATGGAATCGGAGATCATGCGTAACTACTACAAAGGTAGTGCCAAATTCAGAAGCAATTTGTTTTAATAGTGTTTTTACATTCAAAGTATTAACATTATCTAATTGACCAGTAGGTTCATCACATAATAATAAAGGAGCTTCTTTTACAAGGGCACAAGCAATAGCAGTACGAATCAGTTCTCCTCCGGAGAAATTTCTTACAACACGATTTTTCAAATGAGTTATACCCAATCTCTTGAGTATTTCATTAGTGCTTTTCTGAGAGTCAGTAAGAGAATTACTTTTTATATTCGATGCGAATTTTAAATTATCTTTAAGGGTTCCATCAAGGAATAATGTTCGTTCTGCAAATTGGTCAATAATCCCAACCATTTCTAATCTGTAGGTATTCAACTCTTTTAAGGACATTTGAGCTAAGTTGTATTCCCCAACAAGTACTTCCCCACTGGAACAAGTGTCCAACCCAGCGAGAATATTAATTAAAGTAGTTTTACCAGAACCAGAGGGACCGATTATAGATAACATTTCTCCTTTTCGAACAATTAAATCACATCCTCTTAAAGCTGGAACTCGCAAGTTGGTCTCTTCGTCATAATAGATTTTTATAAGGTCTTTACATTCAATCAAATCATCTCACTCCTGACGTGCTGGTCTATATCTGTGGAATTGATTCCACAGTTCAAGCAACCAACCAATAGAAATACTCACTAAACAAAAGAATAATATAAGCACAATAAACCAAACAGGTAACCATGGAACAAATTTCTTGTATGATTGTGGAATGCTAAAAAAGTAATCATAGACCGTATATAGTAACGTCGATGAAGTAATTATTGAAATGACTAATGGAACAATTAATGCTAGAAGTAATTCTATTGAAAAATTAAACAAAATTTGATACTTTCTAGCACCAACATTATATTCAGTTTCAACGATTCGCATTTTTTGCTTGTAAATATTTCTAGCAGTTAGAAAACCATAAAAGATAACTAAAATAAATGTAATAATAGTGACTACTATGAGAAAATCAAAAGCGAATTTGTTCATAGTTAAATTCAGGGCAGATAATTCATCCTCGAAAGTTGTAACATGAATATCATAAGGTAAATTTTTAATCTCATTGGCAATTAAAGTGTTGTTAGCTGTAGAAGTGGTCCTTACTAATATGTAAGTATCATTTGAAACACTTGTAGAATAACCAAATTTATACCTTAATTGTGAAAAAGTCAGATTACTCATTACAAGATTATATCGATCTTCAACTACTCTTTCAAGGAAGTTAGTTGATTTATAAGGTAAAAGTGGAAAACAATCAAACTTATTGATAAAAGTCATATCGTAAGAATCCTCATTAGAGGAAGTGATTTCAGAGCTTGTATAGAGTGCTTTTTTATCATAATTTTTTCTCTGGGCATATTTCGAACTCATCATATAGGTCATGTTTGTTTCAAGCTTTGCAATATCTGCCAAAGTATATTTGCATGAATCAGGAAAATTAGCTGAAATAATATCGATAAAGTCTGTAACATTGTAAATATTTAATATGTCTACATAAAATGCTTTTTCAGAACTTGTTGCTTTTGCAATTCCTAATCTAATTGTGACAACTTCAACTTTGGTAAGTAAATCAACATTAGTAATTGTAGATATATTTTCCATTAACATAGCATTATTATCAGCCCATGTCTGAATAATAACATCAGAAAAACCGACTTTGAGATTAGCTTCCATTTCCAGATGATCATTTGACGATTTCGTCATTACTAAACCGGGAGAAACACAAAGACTGATAAGAAGCATTGCGAAAATGGCCCTTTTATAATCGTTGCTATAAATGGATAATTGTTTTAAAGCTAATGTAAAGTAGCTTTTCCTTCGTTGCCAAATCTTTTTCCCAACATAGCGACATAAAAATACAAGCAATCGTGATAAGATCAGGAAAAGTGATGTTATTGTTAACAGAATTCCAATGATCATTAGAACCAGAGAGATATTAAGTAATACTATGAATGTTGAGATAGCATAGTAACTACTAGAAATATACAGCCAGCTTGGAAGACCAACGACAATGGTAATAACTCCGGAGATAAGGAATAAGGATTCCACAGAGGTAAATAATCTTCGAATGAATTTCTTACGTTTAGATTTAAATATTTCAGAAGTGAGTTGTACTGTTCTTTTCGCAAAGACTGTCTCAGTAACAAAACCTCCTATAAGTAAAAGTAAAAACAAAGCGAGAAGAATAAGAGAGACAGTTGGTTCTAGGAAAGCAGTGAAGTATAAGTTAATAGGAGTAACATCGAGACTGAACGAAGAAATTGCAAAGCCAATAAGTATGCCTAGTGGAACACCAGCGAAGAATCCAATCGAAGCAGTAATGAGATTTTCAGTAAATAAGATTTTCCGTAGGGTAGCAAACTCTAAACCATATGTTTTGAACAGCTTAAATTGAGCAGTCTTCTCAAAATTTCCGGTGTTAAATAATTCAATAATCAATAAACCAAATAAGAGAAAAATTGGTACCCCAAGAACAAAAATAGTGAGTGTTTGGGAAAGCCAATTTAATTCAAAGCCAAAGATAAAGGATTCCAAATCAGAACATAAGTGAGAAATTTCATTATCGAAATATTCAAAATCTGAATATGCTTGAATGACATTTAATTCATTTGCAGTTGTTAAAAGATTATGTGAATCTTTAACATCAAATTGATAATTAAAGTCCATCTTGAATGTTAAGCTGCCAGTTTGATTATAAGGATAATTTGCTACTATATCAACAAAAAGCTGGGGATTAGTGAAAAATAAATCCATTTTAAAATGATCGAATTCTTCGCCACTTACTCGAACAAATTCAAAGATATCATTTGAATAGCCATTTTGATAGAGAGTATGAGACACGCTATCAATTATACCAACAATTGTAAAATTGTGAGTATAGGATGTTCCATCCATTGTGACTTGTAAACCAAGTTGATCACCTACCTGGTAGTTTGGAGTTAACAAATCACTTGGATAGTAAATGAGCTCAGACTCTGTGTATGGTAATCTCCCCTCAACAAATCTAGTAGTAAGAATATCAAATGCTTCCTGCTGTAAAGTTAATAAGCTTGCATCATAAATTTGAGTTAGATTATAATTTATAGACTCCATTTTATATTGCATTGATGCAGTATAATTATCAAACATACCAGCAGCTAAGTCATCCAATGTTGCGTGGAGTTCATCAACAGCTAAAGCAAGATACGTATCAGTATCGTTTTTTAAACTTAAATATCCAGTGGAGATACTAACACGACTATCATCATACCAGTCATAATCTGTATAATAATTCTCAAATGATTTGTACCGATAATTAAACCAAGTTAATAAAAAAGTGGTCAATAATAAGAATAGAAAAAAACTAACGAGAACTGATATTAGCAATCTTTTCTTACTTGTTTTGAGAAAGACCCCCATTAATGATTTATATTTCTTATTTTTTTTTTTCCAACCACTATTTCACAATCCTTGTAAAATAAAGATGTATAAATATTTAATTATATCCTTTTTTTAGAAAATAGATAATAATAAAACATTTAAAATCAAACTAAGTAAAAGAAATAACACTGATGAAATTCATCAGTGTTTTGTCATAACTATATCTTTAGGTTTATAGATAAAAGGATAAAGAACCATCACCATCATGTTCTTGAGGTTCGTCTTCATCAGCAAGACCAGGAAAAACTCTAAGATACTCGTCATATCCATCAATAAAGATAGTTTCCATTGATACAGTATCAAGTCCACCGTGCTGATTTATCCAAGAATATTCTAAGAAGAAATAAGTCCAACGTCCATTACTCTTGAGATCATAATCATACCCAAATCCATCTGCAGTACAAGTTGTTGCAACATATATATAGTCTTCATTTGGCATATCATCTAGTGAATCAATAATTCCACCTGAGTTACATGAATCAAAAAAGAAGAATAGATCTACACCAGTTTCAAACTCTTCGAAATCATCCTCAATTTCAGTTTCCTTATA
>JABLTI010000247.1 GCA_013166835.1 Promethearchaeati archaeon
CAACAGCAACCATATGATCAAGAATACAATCAGGATCAGAATCACGATCTAGATGAATATTAGTGAAAGAGCAATTTTCCGCTCTTTTGATCTCTTTTTTTTTAATTTTTTAAAAAGTAAAGATTATTTACTGTATATCAGACCATTTATCAGCTATTTCATCAAACCAGATTCGACTTGCTCGTTCAATAGCCAACTGCATCTCGTGATTATATCCTTGTAGACCTTTTTCTATTGCATTATCAATTTCTGTTGTTACATGAAGCATTGATTGTAAGAAATAATTGATATACTTGTTTGTTCGTTCTATTTTCATCAAGAATTGGATATCATTAGCAAGAACATTTGCAAGTTGCTCAGCTTGATCCAATTGATGTTCAACTAATGCAATGATAACTTTTGGAGTGTTTTCAATCACTTTTAATAATCGATTTTTCGCATCTCTGGAAATATGACTCAATAATTCATCGATAGGGGTAATATCTTCTAATAATTCTTTTCTATCTATTTCCTCTAAGTTTGGTTCATCAGGTTTTATTTCTTGAATATCTTCAAGTTGCTCAGAAATACCTAGTTTTGTTATTTGCTCAACTCTTTTAGTACATCTACCAAAAAAGCTTTCAACAAGTTTTTCTGCATTCACAAAAAAAGTGGATTCAACATGGTAAATGTTCTTTAATGATTCTTGATATTTCCTTTCAAATCTCTTAGTAAAGGCTTTTATTTGGTCTTTATGTTTTGGTTTTAGAGCTTTAACAATGACTGCTCCATAACCAAAATCACCAGTTGTTAGTAATAGACTCTTATTGCCAATGTCCAAAATTCTAATGTATTTTTTATCCTTTTTGCTTGAATATTCATTCAAAATTTCTTGTATAGCAACAGTGGCTCCACCGATTAGTTGTTCTTCTTGATTTATCTGAGGATCATATTGAACATTAGCACAAACTAATCCTGAGGAACGAATATATAGAACAGCAAGTACTTCTTCCTGCCAATTTCTGTTCAATATTGGTCTGCGAATCGCATTAACAAATACAAAAACTAAAAGAAGAACGTCAAACAACCCAACTGAGAAGTATATTAGATTATTTCCTTGTAGCAACCAAGGAATTGTTTGAGGTGGAAAGATAGTTATCTTGAGAGTAATCTCATGTGTATTCCCAGCATAATCATATGCTGTGATAGTTATATTGTATTCTCCGGTATTTAATGTCCCAATCTCTAAATAAATAATGAATGAATTTGTTTGTTGTTTTGTTTCTTGCACTAACTCCATTTCTAGTGTTTGTGAATAGTTTTCTCCAATTATTGTGAATAATACTTTATCAATGAAGAAATTATCATTTACAGTTACAAGAAATGAGTGGTTATTTTGTGTTGGTTGATCAGCATTTTGTGTTAGCTCTACATTTTCGTCTTCTGAATATACTTGTGAGTCTATAACGATAGAAGGCCAAATTGTTGGAGATTCATTATCTACAATTATCATAAAGATCTGATTACTTTCTCTGTTATATGAATCAACGAGTCCTAGAGTTAGAAAATGTATTCCCTTAAGAATTGTGTAGTGACTTCCAGTTATGTTAATTTGAATTGAATAAGGACTTAGAAGAATAGTTGGATAAAAGTTGTAACTATGAACTGAGTTTGTATCCATTAGAATATGATAGCTGTTGACACCATTTCTTGGATTTGTTATTGAGAAATTGAAATTAAA
>JABLTI010000137.1 GCA_013166835.1 Promethearchaeati archaeon
ATCCTTTAACATTTAATGTTATCTCAGTTTTTGTGACTGGATTATTGTTTCTCTTTTGGTTAATTGTTTGGAATACTTTAATCAAAGCATTCTTCAAAGAAGATTTGCAATTCATGAAAAAGAATGGTCTAAAGTTGGCAGAAGTAAATGGTTGAGAGAAAAGTCATTTGGTTTGAAGTATTAACTCCAAAACAAGCAATGCTTTTTCTAGCATTTGGTGAAAAACTCAAAGAGTTTGGGATAGATGCACACTATACTACTAGGAAACATGATTATATTGCAGATATCTTCAAACATCGAAATGTTTCTCCTGCTACTTTTGGGATATACGGCGGTAAAAGCTTAGCAGGCAAACTTGTAGCAAGTGCTAAACGAGTGGTTGAATTAGCCAAACACATAGTTGATTTCAAACCAAAACCTTTAGCAGCAATTTCATTTTCTTCTCCTGATGCTGCTCGAGTCGCTTTTGGTCTTGGTTTACCATTGATTCTCCTCAATGACACAGCACATTCCATTCCTATTGCTCGCTTAACTTTTTCACTTGCGAGATATCTAATAACTCCCTCTTGTATTAATAAAGAAGATTTCATTCGTTTAGGAGCTCAACCAGAAATAATTCATCAATATGCGGGTGTGGATGAAGTTGAATATATTACAATTGAGAACTACAAACGCTTCTTGAAGAAAAGAGAAGAAAGTAAAGAGGAAAGATATCTAGTCTTTAGACCAGAAGAAAGTTTTGCGACATATATGAAGGATAAAGATGCAAAACCCTATCTTGAGATTCTGGAAGAAGCTGTGAAGCATTACTCTGGAAAGATTCTAGCATTCCCAAGATATGAAGCTCAGAAAGAGATTCTCTTAGAGAAATTTGAAGATAAAATAATCATTCCTAAGAAAGGATATCACTTTTTAGAATTATATTCCAATGCTGATGTTTTGATCACTGGTGGTGGAACAATGGCTCGAGAGTCTGCCCTCCTTGGTATTCCCTCTATCACTTATTTCTGGCGTCATTTGGAACCACAACAATTCATAGAAGAGAAAGGTTTTCCGAGTTATTCAACTCAAACAATTCCTGAAACCAAGAAAATCATCAAGAAGATTTGTTCTAATCCTAAAGAGTACTTTGTTGATACTTCAAGAATGCTTCCCAAATTAGAAAAACCGAGTAGTAAAATTCTTTCGTTGTTAAAAGAAGATGAGGATTTCAAAGATTATTTTCTATAATTACTTCACTTATTTCTTATCAGGATTAGTAGATTTCTTTTCTTTAGGCATTCGAATCTTTTTAAGCGGAACAGGTCGTTCATCTCTTTTCTTATACGCTTTCCACCAACGTTTTGCTTTTGATGAAAATAGCGGATGCCTTCCACCAACCGGAATAGTTTCTTTCTTAAGAATCATGGATATTACATCTTGCCAGGTTTCTGGTTCTACCAAAAAATCTGTCCAAGCATTTCCTATTTCTTCAGTGGAGTGACCATCACTACCTGCAATCATTGGTAGGTCAAGTTTTATTGCTGCTTCAAATGCCAATTTATTGAAATGTTTGAATGTGATACACCCATTGATTACTTCTACCGCATCTATATTTAAATCAAAAATTACGTCTTTTATTCCATAACGAATATAATCAAAAGGATGAGCTGCTACGGCAATTCCACCATTTCGATGTATAATATCAACTGTTTCTTTCGGAGTTAATCCCATTTCGAATTCTCCATCTGTTACTCCATAAGCAATGATGTGTCCTTTAGCAGTCGATATTTCAATCCCAGGAACGATTATTATGTCAGTTTCTACCTCTAAGGCTTTATGTAATCCACCAAAAGTATCGTGATCAGTTATTCCAAGACCGTCTAAGCCAATTTTTTCAGCTTGACGTATTAGTTCCTCTGCAGAATCTGTGCCATCTGAGTAATTCGTGTGAACGTGTAAATCTATTTTCACCATGGAAATCAACTAGTGTATTATATCTTGAATATGCAGTATATGTTTCTATTCAATTAGTTGTTATATTAACGAACCCACTAAACGAGTTTTAAGGGCATCTGTTATGCGAATATTATACCATTTCCCTAGTTCTAAAGTGGGATTGTCTAATGCTATTAATTTGTAAGATTTATTTCTAAGTAAAGCTTCAGAGGATCTCTCATCCCTTCTTAAGGCTAAAGCAGTTCCATCCCAACCGATCCAGTTTTTATTCCGTGCTAAGGTCATTTCATGAACTTTTTCTGTGAGAGCAATTGATCGTTGTTTTATAATCTCAGTGGGAAGTTTCTCTTTTGATTTGCTTGCTTCTGTTCCTTTTCTATCACCATACTTTGAGATATTCACAACATCAAATTGGATTTCATCTAACACTTGCAAGGTCTTCTTGAAATCCTCTTCTGTTTCCCCGGGGAATCCTACAATAATATCTGTCGATAGTGTGAGATTGATTTCTTTACGTAATTGTTCAACTAATACTTTGAATTCTTTAATTGTGTATTTTCTGTTCATTTTCTTCAGAACAGAATCACTGCCTGATTGCAGGGGAATGTGAATAAATGAATACACTTTGGGATGCTGTAAATAAAACTTCAATGGCTCTATTAGTCTATAAGCATAATCAACGTTCATCATACCAATTCGAACTAGAAAATCCTCCGGTAAATCAACAAGGCTCTCTAGTAGGTGTGGTAGACTTGTGTTTATATCTACACCATAAGATGCGGTATCTTGAGCTGTTAACCAGAGCTCTTTGCACCCTTCAGCCAAAGCAACCTTCGCTTCTTGCAGAATCTGAATTGATGATTTTGATACAAGAGGTCCTTTAGCTATTCGTACAATACAATATGCACAAAGACCAGTACAACCTTTGGATATTTCCAAGATGCCTGTTAAAGGACGATCTCTATCCCTCAGAATTTCATCACAAAATTCCTTTTTACGTGTGATTAATTCAAAAGGTTTTCCTTTCAGAGTATTCTTTGCTGCTTGACAAATTTCTCCGAAATGATCAACTCCAAGTAGTGCAGCTTGGGGTAAAATTTGGTGACACCAATCAACCATTACCTGAGGTAAACAGCCAGAAACAATCAATGGAAATTTTCGATATAGTTTTTCTAATAAATCTTTGATTTTACTTTCTGTTGGGGCTTTTACTACACAAGTGTTAATGAGAATAAAATTAGCTTTATTTACATCTAGCACTTTTTCATATCCACATTCATGTAATAAATGACTCATTAATTCTGTTGCTGAAGTATTTGCGGTGCAGCCGAATGTTTCAACGAAAAACTTTTCCACGATTAACCATCCTAATCAAGGCAGACTCTCTGTTCTTATTTAAGGATTTCATTTCTTTTTATTAAGAGAATCACTGGGCAATTTATGTTGAATTTGTGCTATCTTTTTCTTTCTTTCCGATGAATTAAAATAGTTAGAAACTTTTTCCATATGTGATTTCAAATGAAAGCTGATAAAATTTTCACAATTGCAAGTATTGCGACTTTTTTTGCTTTATTGCCAGCTTTGATCATTATGGAAGTGAGAGTCCTACGGGATCTTCCTGAAGTCTCTTATTTGTTTATTATTGCTGATATTTTACTTGTAGGGTTTATTGTTCTAGAAACCGTTTTACTTGTTAGAAGATGGAAGAAGGGTAAAGAAGAACCATTAGAAGATCAAGAACCAGAGATAGAAAAGATTGAAGAAGAATGGGATGAAAAAAAAGCTGATGAACCAAAGACTTTGGATGATGGTTAAATGACTGAAGACAGAAAGAACGTTAGAATCCATCCTTCAGCAATAGTTGAAGATGGTGCAAAGATTGGCGAAGGAACTAGTGTTTGGCATCACGTACATGTAAGAAATAATTCAGAACTTGGTAGAAACTGTGTTCTTGGGAAAGGAGTTTATATTGATACTGGAGTAAAAATAGGTCATAATGTTAAAATCCAGAATAGAGTTTCGGTTTATCAAGGTGTTACAATCGGAAACAATGTTTTTCTTGGACCACATATGGTCTTTACTAATGATTTTTATCCCCGAGCATTTAATCCGGAATGGAAAATCGTAGAGACAATTGTGAAAGATGGTGCATCAATAGGAGCTAATGCAGTTATCATTTGCGGTCTAACAATTGGCGAATTTTGTATGATAGGATCAGGAAGTGTTGTAACTAAAGATGTCCCACCTCATGCTTTGGTTTATGGTAATCCTGCTAGAATTCATGGATATGTTTGTAAATGTGGGTTAAAGAAATTCCCACTTCCAAAGAAAGGTGAAAAAGTAGATACAACCAAATTTATTTGCGAAAATTGTGATCGTATAATGAAAGGATGGGTTGAATAAACCTAGTGACCTCTTATCTTCTGAAAAAAAAAATAAAAAGATGCAAAGACGTTTTATCCGTCTATTGCTTCATGTTCTATTAAGAGACGGAGATTGATAATTTCTTTATCAATATCTCTTTCAAATTTCTCGATTTGATTTTGATAGTCTCTCAAGATTCTTATGTAAGCATCCTTTGAAATTTGTTTTTCTCGAATGTATCTTACTCGTAAGTCTTGTATGCTTCGTTCAACACTTGTTCGTTTTTCTTCGCTGATTTCGATTTTCTGGATTACATCGAAGTATTTACGACCTTTCTCTTTTAGAGACCGTTTTGTTGTATCTAAGGATCTTATGAGCTCTCGCATTTTACTTTCGAGAATCTTTCTCTGCTTATCGTATTCTTTTGCTTTAACCTTCTTCTTCCGACGATTCTCATCGAGAGTGGTAATTCTTGTTTGAAGAGCTGTTTTCTCTTCGTATTTTTCTACGAATTGTTGTATTAAGTCGATAGGAATTTCAGGTTTATCTTCAGGAGTGATAATTACTTTCTCAATAACATCTTTTCTGAGAACTCTAACACCGATGTAAACAAGACAAGCAATGAAAACCATTAATGCAAGTGTTAATGGTTGTATGAAATAGGCTAAATCTGACATGAGATACCCAGCTCGAAGATTGAGATTCTCAAATGAGGTAACATTGGCTAGACTAAAGGAAATAGTATTTCGACGACCAATATTTAGGAAAACTCCTGTTTTATCTTCAACATAATCGAGTGCTCTGTTACCAAAAGTTACATATTGGAATCTTGCTCCTTGTGGGAAGATAATTTCTAAATCAAAATTTTGAATATGAAAATCACATCGAGGTACACCAAGTGTGTTTAGAATGAATTCAGATTTTTCGAAATCTATTATTTCTTCTAGTTTCAAATTATAATCTATTTCAATTTTCTTAGTATCTCCACCAAATAGAGGAACTCTAAAGAAGATATTTATTCTATTTTGTTGTGCAATAGAAGATCCGAGTGGTGCTGTTAATTCACCCAGATGATCAGAAACTTTTGCGTTTTCAGCATTATTAATGTATATGTTAAATCTAGTTAATGCGAAAGTAACTTGGTATTGGGTAAGAAGATTATCCCAGACTTTTTCATCCGGATTTACACCAAAACTTTGTATTGTTATTTCTTCATGTATTCTTGCATAATACCAATTTTCTAAGATGATTTGTCTTTTGTAAGATACTGCTTCCATTGGGGCAGTATAACCCAGCCAAGTACCAACTCTTCCTCGATATGGATAATCTGAGGAATCAGGATCATATGGTTCTGAGAAATTGTATGCACGAGCATTATGAATTGGGGAATAAATAAATGTTGCAGAACCAGTGGTTGCATTGATTGGATAGACATACTTCGCAATTAGACCACCATCGTCTTCTGCTTTGTTAAAGGAAGCTTGACAATTATCAATTTTCTTTGTTAAATGTGGTATTAAACTGAAATTAAATAGAATACCATTTTTCATTAATCCTGCAGCTTCACCTTCTTCATCGATGTATTCAAAGACTGTGTAGGGTCTAAGAATCGCTGAAAATACATTTACAGTATAATACTGTGAGCTATTATCAAGTGCAGGAACAAGATCTACAGCATAAAATGTAAAGTCCTCATTCTCATATTCAGGATAAACTTCAGTATCGTTTAAACGGTTTTCCGAAGTATACCACATAGTTCTAGCCTTCATAATGATTAGATTTGAAGACCAAATCTTAGGATAGGCAAATCGGAAAATAGGCATTGTTAGATTATCATGTTTTTCGATCTGATAAGTATCATTAACTCCAAAGTAACCAAAATCAAATATTGATACAGTTCTAGATACATTGATTGAAATGTCCCATAAATTCATGTTGGGTATTTCACTAACGTTTCCAGTTGGCACTAAAGACTTGTCAATGCCACTGTTAATACCTTCATCAATTGAAGGAAGAGTTGTTTCATTATCAGATTGATTATTTGCGAAACCACTAATCTGAGTCAATGCGAATATGTTCATTGTTATTATTGTTAGTGCAAAAATAAAGAGCACTTTGTTTTTCCGACTTGACATACTTATGACCTTTTTCAGTTTAGTAATGAGTATAGCGTAATTAAGCTATTTTTAACTTTTTACCTATCTTTGTATCTCTCATTTCCTATTTATTCAATTAAAATCTTTTTGATGATGTGGAGATTTCAATTATTTGTAGTATTATAAAGAAGGGGAAGGGGGAGCTATGTTAACCAGCGAATCTACGAACGATATTCTTCCTGTGAGAATATTTCGATCTAGTCATAGTCTCTTGACAAACTTCTTTACATTTTGAATTGGAAAGCGAACCGGTCTTTTTAGCAATACCTTTCAATAACTTTGACATTCTCAAAATATTTGGCACTATGGTAGAAATTCTGGCATTTCGTTGCAATACAACAGCGAATATTTTGTCCGGGCTAATTTTTGTAACACCTACCAAGATGTCTTCGGGAGCTATGAATTGTACATTCTTTTCTGGAGGTAAAATGAAATCTATTTGGTTCCCAACCATACAAAGAAGGGATTTAAAAGC
>JABLTI010000248.1 GCA_013166835.1 Promethearchaeati archaeon
TTTATTTCGTATGGTATCAACTCGTTTCTCCATATTAGTAACGAGATGTGCTAATTCTTTATTATTATAAAGAACAGCACCATATGCAAGGTCAACCATAACTTCACTGGTATCTTTTAATGCGATTAGATAATCAACAATGTTTTCTTCTAGAGATTCAACAAGAGGATCTTCTTCTTCCTCTTCTGGAGGACTAATTTCTTCAGCAGTTCCTCCAACCAATAATTTTAGAAGACTAATACCTGAGCTTGAACCACTCGCAAGAATTAAGTCACCAGCTTCTAGTTTAATGCTTTTATCGGGTTTAATGATCCATTTTCCGTTTTGCCTTAAACCATAAATAGTGACGGAATAATTCATTTTTTCTGTTATATCTTTAATTGCGTAACCTTTTAGAATTGACTCTTCAGAGATTTTTCCTCGCATTAAATCTCGAGCAACTCTTTGCGATAAATCTTTGATTGTTTGATGAACAGTGAATCCCTTAAGAAGAACATTTGAAATATCAGTTGCAGAATTGGCTATGTCTTTACTTGCTTGACCAAGTACAACTAAAGGGATAGTTGCTTGCGCATCACGACCATCACGAACTGCGACTTGTAATGACATAGTTAGTAAATAATTTAGCTTAACAGCTAAATCCCTAAGTTCCTTTACCTCATCTGCGAGTCCTTTATCCTCATAAATTATCGAGGAATAAGCAAGATCGACTATAATACTAGAAAGATCTTTAATCTGCTTGAGAGCATCTTTCGCAGATATAGGTTCGTAAGTTACTTTTGGCATTTTTTTCAACTTCAAGAACGTTTTTTGAAAAGATGGGATGAAAGTACTATTATTACTTTTCTTTTCTTACTTATATTTAGCAAGTTAAATCCTTTTCCAATAAAAGAAGAGCTTACTATATAAGTATTATTTGCCATCTTCTTCAATACATTTCCTTTTTAGGAATTATAACTTCTATCTTGATAAAATATCAAGATTCAAATAAATATCTGTTTGTTCTTCTCATATATATTGATTATTTTTTCCCAGATCGCTTCTGTTGAGGTGAAAATTGTATGGTAGAGTTTTAGGTTTATTTTTTCAGCTCGGTTGTTACATATTATCGTTATTTCCTCTGGTTTGTCGTCATTATCTACCTTTGTAATTATTATATCAATAATTTCAGTCCAAGCTATGGTTTCTAGAATGTTATGTTTCTTGTTGTGAATAACAATACCTACATCTGTGAATGTTAAAACATCAATTGATTTTGTCATGTAGGAATAGATTTTGTAAGGAATGTAAAGCAATAACCAAAGACCAATAAAAGCAGCAAAAGGTACGGTTAATACTAGAGCCTTATATTTCATGGTTATACCAATGTAAAGCAAGAACGCTATCAATAACAAGCCTACAATAGCAACTATGATGGTTTCCCCAATTCCAGATGGTCTTAATTCGAGAGATCGAGGACTTTCTTTTGTTGACATTCCCAATTACCTCTAAAAGTCACAAGATTATTTCATCATTCTCAAATATAAAGAATAAGGAAAAAATGAGATATACTATTTCTTACAACAAAAAGGGAATTAGGGCTTTCCGTTTTTCAGGATACTCTTCGAATTGTTCCTTATACCATTTGTGATGCGAAATTGCTCTCGGGAGTAGATTTGCAATCGTCCACAGTGTGAAATACAACCCAGCTATTGACCATGTTAGAACAGCCC
>JABLTI010000138.1 GCA_013166835.1 Promethearchaeati archaeon
ATTTGGCGCAACGTTATGATGGATCCATTCAAAATAAAGAGACATATTGGTACAGTTGGGTGTACAGCTGTGGGTATGTTTGGTAGAGGTATTGCTGGTTGGGCTATCCCAAAAACTATGCACTCAACAACTTTTGCACTTGGAGCTATTGTAAAAAAACCGGTAATCATTGATGATAAAATCGAACATAGAGACATTCTTCATATAACTGCTGAATTTAATCATGATATTGTAGATGGTGCACCTGCTGCTCGCTGTATGTCTAGACTCACTGAAACAATAAAAGAAGGATTCGGATTAGAAGATTACATGTAATTATCTAATCCAGTTATTTTTATTTTGGAACTTGTACTATTTGTATAGAATTTTCTTCGGAATCTTTTGTATTAAAGAAATTGATATTTGGTGTCTCAGTAATTTCTGTAACATCCAATCCTTTTTTCTTGAGATAGTCCCAAGCAATTTTTAGATCTTCAACTTCGAGTGTTAGAACACCCCAGCTTGGCGGATGATCTTGACCTGGTAGTCTCAAATTGTGACCAAGACCTAAACCACCTGGTAATGAGGATTCAGCCCACCCGAGCTCAGGTCCGACGTATAGTGTTATTTCAAATCCAAAAACATCTTTGTAGAAATCCGTTGAACGTTTTAGATCATCTACTTTTATTTGGTAATAAACTCGTACTATCTTCAGTGGAATATCTGTCATAATTAATCACATACATCTTTTGTTATTTTTCTTCGCTTTTCACTCTAGGATCACTCACGATTTGGATTTTGTTTCCTTCAGTATCGAAGACATCAAAAAGTGAAACCATATCCGGGATATCTGCGATTTCAGTTGGCTTTAATCCTTTCTTATCCAAGTAGTCTCTTGTTTCCTCTAAATTTTCGACATCTAATGTGAGTATTCCCCAACTAGGAAAGATATCTTGACCAGGTTCTCGAGTGTTTAGACCTAATCTAGCATCGTTTGGTAGCTGCATTTCACACCAACCAGCGTCAGTATCCATGAACCAGGCAATTTCAAAACCAAATACATCAATATAGAAATCCTTCGCTCTTCCTAAATCACTAACTTTTATTTGAAAGTAAACTCTTCTGATTTTCATTGGATTACCCAAAATGTGACCCTCCATTTATTATTCTGATATAGTAACTTATGAGTAGGAATAAAGACTTTGCTTTAAAAAATAAAAAAAGAATAAGGTAGGAGATAGCCGAAAATAAAGTGGATAACTTTGCAACTATCTTTAAAAATACTTGGATGCAATGTATTTGACGTATTAACATTTCAGAGGGATATGATTACGGAGCACTTCGTCATTAAAGAAATAACTTTATCTCATTGTGCTAGAGGACCTGAAAGATGCAATGTTTGCAAAAAACTAGCAAGTGAAAGGAAAATTTGCTTGCTTAGAATATATCCGGAATCTCAAGGTCGGGCAATGAGAGTTATAGAGTATACGATCAATGACAAGAAAGACTTATATGAATTTGATGTTGAGGAAATTTTCAAAGAAGAAGCTGAAGCAAAAAAATACTCTGAGGAAAACAATATACCTATGGAACTGGGATCACAAGAAATGATTGTATCAGAGAAAGAAGAAGATTCTGAAAAATCAGTGAAAAAAAGTTCCAAGATTCAAAATATTTTTGTTGATTGGCGGGTTGGTCGACTCATTATGTTCTTCCTGATTACAGCTTCTGTAACCTATGGTTTGGAAGGAACTTGGCAAGAAATTCTTTATGCAGGGGCAATTGGGACTTTTCTCTCATTCTCAGGATTCTTTTTGGATTATTTATTAGATTTTACAGATGATAAAAAATCAGGAAAACTCTCTAATCCTATTGCAAAGGGAACATTACACCATATCACAGCAGTTGTTTTGATTGTTAGTACTTTATTTGCTAGTATTATATTAACGATTTTTACTAATGATTGGATTCTTATACCAATTGGAGTTGTTATGGTTGTTATTATTTTTCAGGGTGTTGGATTCCTTAACACACCAATTTTACGTGCAATTAGTCTGGGGGTTCTTCAAGGTGTGTATGTTTTGATTGGAGCATTATGTACGGATAACTTGAATTTAGCAGCAGGACTCATGGTGCTTTTCGTTTTCTTTGCTATGACTGGTGGGAGAGCAGCAGGTGATACTCGAGATCTATCACATGATATGAAAGTTGATACTATGACTCTTCCGAAAAAATATGGTCCAAGAGGAGGAGCAATATTTATGCTAATAAATCAATTCTTAGCTTATGGAGTTGGGATTGGAACATATTTCATTGGAGTTTTTAAAATGGGATTTCTTATTTGTATGATAATTACAGCTGTTATCGGAGCCGTTATGTCAATAATATTCGTTATTAAACCCACACCAAAAGTTGCTAATATTGTCAATATGCTCTCATTAGGTATTCTTGGTATGTTGTTTATTATTGGATTGATTACTGGAAGACCGACTCCTATTGTGTAAATTTTTTTGGTTAGAGGTTGACCACACATAATTTGTGAATCATAAGAGAATTTAAATTCGTAAAATAAAACACGATTTGGAGGATAACCAAGTGAGACTTTATGAGCATGAATCCAAGAGTATTTTTGAAGCAAACGGAATCCCTACACCAAAACAATATGGTACAATCAGATCTGTATCTGAGATTGATCAACTAAATCTCGAATTTCCCGTCATGGTGAAAGCAGCTGTACTTATCGGTGGTCGAGGGAAAGCCGGAGGGGTAAAGAAAGCCAATTCACTAAAGGAAGCTAAGGAAATAGCAACCAAACTGTTAAAATTAACAATTAGAGATTATCCAGTTGACATAATTCATTTTGAAGAAGCAGTTGAAGAAGTGAAAGCTTGTTACTTAGGAGTGACTATGGAACCTAAGGCTTACAATAATACTATAATTGCTAGTCCTTCTGGGGGAGTTGATATAGAGGAAGTTGCTAAAACAAAACCAGAATTAATTTTTAGAGAAGAAATGCAGAATAATGAAACTGAAATTCCTAAAGAAATTTCTTTGGATTTAGCAAAGAAACTAAATAAAGAGCTCAAACTCTCAGACAAATTACTAGCTGAGTTAGAATTATTCATCAGAAAACTCTATTCTTTATATCAGAAAATTGATGCGAAGTTATGTGAAATAAACCCACTAATTATCACAAAAGATGGCATTATTGCTGCAGATGCAAAGATTGTGCTTGATGATAATGGTTTGTACAGGCAAAGCACTCTTCTAAGTAGTTTAGATTTATCACATAAGAGACATGATGTTGCAGAACCAACTGCTAATGAGATTTTCTCATATGAAAACGAATTTCCTTATGTTGATCTTTTGCCTGTGAATCAAGAGAAAAAGAAAGGATTCATGTATGTGGGATTAGTTCCTGGTGGTGCAGGATATGGAATCCTATCTATAGATGAAGTTGCAAATATTGGAAAGAGATTCTTCGATGGCAAAGTTATTCCCATTAATTTTATGGATAGTGGTGGCGGTCCACCTAAAGAACGAGTTGCAGAAATGTACAATTTACTAATGGATAATCCGATGGTAGATATAATAGTCACCTCAAGATTTGGTGGAATCTCAAGTTGTGATGTCTTCATTCGTGGCACCATTTTAGCATTTAGAGAACGTTATAAGAAGAAACAAAGAATCATTCCAGTGTATGGTCGAATGGTTGGAACTGATCTTCCTTCTGCGATTAAATATCTTGAGAAAGCATATGAGGATACACCCAAGGAATTAGCTATGTTGGAAATTGAAATTGGAAATGAGCAGATTATGGCAGATGTAATCAAGGATGCGCTGAAGAAAGGATTTGAGTATCTTAAGGAGGGTTCAAAATGAAGCGATTACCAATAGACCAAGGAATGTTATATTACTTAATTAAGGATAAGCGTCCAAAATTAGCAGAGCACATTAAGAAAACAGGTTCAATAGACACTGTCATAATTGGTCTTGGAAGACAAGGAATGAAACATGCTGGCTTAATGAAGGATTTTGGAACAAAGATAACTGCTGGAATTTCAAAAGGGAGAGGAGGAACAAGAATCCATGAAGTTATACCTGTTTACGAATCAATTACAGATTGTGTGAAAGAACACCCCAATATAGCAATTGCGAGTATTTGGAGACATTACTCAGGTGTAAAGGATGTAGCAATAGAAGTCATTGAAGCAGGCATCCCAATTGTAGTGTTGATTAGTGAATTCATTCCATTAAGAGATGTTAGAGACATCATAGTAGCTGCTAAGAAACACAAAACAATTCTATTTGGAGGAAATACACCCGGAATTATCTTTCCACCAGAAGGAGTTAAAGTAGGCATGTTACCTGATATCTTCTATCCAGAAGAGAAAACCTCAGATGAGTTTGGACCGAAAGGTGTAACAATTGTCTCAAGAAGCGGAGCAATTCTCTATCATATGTCAGATGCTCTTGCCAGTGTAGGGATTGCACAAAATGCTGTACTAGGTATTGGAGGAGATGGAGCCATTGGAACAAGATTTCTAGATATAGTTCCAGTAGTGCAACAATATGAAAATACCGATCTCATAGTTATTGCGGGAGAAATCGGGGGTTGTCAAGAAGAAATATTAGCGGAGGACATAGCGAAGCACCCAGAGAAATACCCAAAACCAATGGTCGCATTGATATCAGGTTCCAATGCACCTGAAGGAAAAACTATGGGGCACGCAGGAGCAATTGTTACTCCTGGTCAAGAATATGGTACCTTCAAATCAAAGAAAGCAGCTTTTGAAAAAGCAGGAATTCCGGTTGTTAATGGACAACATGATTTGATAAAAGAAGTGCAAGCAAAGCTAAAAAGCAAAAAGTATTTCCCCATCAAAAGTTATCGAGATAAACTTCGTAAAAACTGGGAAGAACCTCCTAAGAAACCTGAATGGGCTACACTAATTACAAAAATCGAACCAAATAATATCATCATTTCTGGTTATCCCCTACAAGACATTGTAAAAGATAAAACACTTCTTGAAACAATGTATCTCTTACTAAAAGGAAAATTCCCATCAGCGAAAGAAATTGTTTCTATGGAGAAAATTGCTTTTGAAGCAGTTAGCATTCCATCTCCAAAAGCAAACATCTTCGAAGGAGAAGACATTGCGAAAACATTAGGTAGATTTCTTGTTAGTGATGAAAAACTTGCTGAATATTCCAAGAAAGGCATTAAAGCTTCTCTTGAAATTGCTGTGTTTGGTTTAGGAAGAATTGCCAGATATTTATCCACTATTCTGAAAACTGAGAAAATTTTCGAAACTGTAAACAAAGGTGAAATATTTGGGAATATTATTTACCAAATCCTAACCGGTGAAAAGAAGGCAGATAAGAAGAAAGCTGAACTCCTGGAAGCCATGATTGTTGCTAGTGTTGATCATGGAGTAACTCCTCCTTCAACCCAATCAACTTTAATTGCAGCTTCTGTTCGAGCACCATATGAAGTTGCTTTAGCACAAGGTGTTGGAGCAATAACAGATGTTCATGGAGGAGCAGGTACAAAAGCAGTTCATTTCTTTAAGAAATGCCATGAAATTGCTAAAGATAAACGAGTGACTCTATCAGCAGCAGCATTTGAAGTTATAACTGAATATGTTAGAGATGGAAAACGAGTTCAGGGATTAGGTCACAGAATTCATACAGAAGATCCGAGAAGAGATATTTTGTGGTTAAAAGCAGATGATGCTGGAATTGCTTCCGATAGTGTTGAAATATCTAAAAATATCACTGAAATCTTCAAACAAGCAAGAGGAATAGACCTTCCAATAAACGTTGATGGAGTTATTGGAGCAATAATAGCTGATCTTGGTCTTAATCCTATTCTTGCGAAAGCAGTCTTTATTTTTGGTCGTATTGCTGGTTTATCTGCTCATTACTTTGAGGAGCTAGTTTCACAACCCGAAATGCGTAGGATCAATTTCTCACAAGCAGTTTACAAAGGCAAAGAAAAGGGTGTTTAAGTTATTTCTTTTCATCAACAAGAAGTCTTGTTGTGACCACACTTACTTGATAAGAGTCGTCTAGAAATATCTTCACCTTTTTTTCCACATCTATTCTTATTGTCGTATCTTCAACATCAGTTTCTGCTTTTCTCAACACTACACCTTCAAATAATTCTTACTTTAGAATTTCAAAATGATAATATAAAGCCCCCAAAAAAAGTAAATTCGCATAGAAAAACGAAAGAAAGAGATTATTTACTTTAGTTTTTGACCGATTAATAATCCACGATCATCGAAGAGACCTTTCTTATGATGATTCATTTGTAAACCATTTTCTTTCATAATCTCTAGTTGAAGATCAATTGGAAACATAGCTAGTTCATGTTTATCAACAAAATGGATAACTGGTTTGTTTGTTTCAGCGATAAGATAATGCATTTCAAAATATGAGATCTTTTCTTCTTTTAATTCTGAAACATTTACTCGAGCAATTTTCGTGGTTTCCCCATCATAAGTATTCATGTGAGGTGATCCTGTACGATAGATTTCTTTTGTTAACCAAGGTTCAATCAT
>JABLTI010000139.1 GCA_013166835.1 Promethearchaeati archaeon
GTAATAAGCTCAGAGATTTCCTTTTGTTTTTCTTTGTCGTCTAGTATGCGGAAGTATTCAGTTAAATCTCTTAAAAATACTCGAGCTTGTAACTCATACCCAATTAGTGCACTAATCTCTGCATGTTTTATTAAACTTGAACAAAGATTATACTCATATTTAGAAGGATTATCTTTTAACAAATAAGCATTTAATTCCATCCCAAAGAACTTTAGGTAAATTTTAGCTGGAAGAATCAATCGCTTTATGTTTTCATCAAAAACAGCTCTTTGAAGCTTTATTAAGAGGTCTTGTTTCAACACATCGTTTAACTGAACCTTTAATTCTCGCAAAGTATTATTTCTCAAATAACTTGTAACAAAGAAATTCATATGAAGATCAAAAGCAAGAAAAACATTCCCTTCTTCAGTTTTTGAAGAGAGTTGTTTGTCTTCACACGGAACCAAAATTTCGATGATTTTATCTAAGGGACTTTTCATAAATTGAAATGATTTTAGATCTATATTTTCATCCTTATTGAAAGTTATTTTATCCCAGAGAAAATCAATGCTAGAAAATGATTTTTTCTTAAGTTCCATTTGATTAGATAATATCTCATCTGAAGTTTCAAATTCCATTGTATGAATAAATTTTAGTAAATTATTTAGAGGTAATTCAGGAGCTTGAGCTTTTAATTTCACTGGTTTCTTATCTGAAATTTGATAATAGTAAATATCTTCTCGTCCTACATTAACAACAACTTTCAAAGCAGGTAATTCTTTCTCCTTCTTTGTTAATGACTTCACATTAAACTCGGTGATCTCTTCATCAGAATAAAATACCAGGCCGATTATATTAAGATTGTAAGGCAACATAAATTTCAATGCAATAAATTGGTTAAATTCATCCTCAGATGGGAACATAGGCAATGAATTTCTTTCACTTAATTTAGCAAAATGAACAACAGAATAAGCTGTAACATCGGTGTTCTTTGGTTCTAGTGTTCCAATTAAGACCGAAAATTTGGTTCTATTTGTATGTTCAAAACAGATTGCTTTTAATTGATTTAACAATGAATCATTCATAATAAGAGCCATTTAAATTACCTACCAATGTTTTAGTATTAGTATTTTTTAAAATTGCTTAAAATAGTGGAAAAATGAGGTTTTTTTCTCCTAAAAGTTTAAAAAAATCCTAACATAAAACTTTTTTATTCAGAAAAATTAAGACATTAGAAATTCAGAGAAAAAAGGTCGATGTAAATGAAGAAAAGAGTTCTAGTAATTGGTGCTGGTGGGCAAATCGGCAGCGAACTCGTACCTTTCCTAAGAGATAGGTATGGTAAGGATAATGTTATTGCGACTGGAAGAAGAACAAAACTTCCAAATGTGGTTCTAGAAGGAGGTCCATGTATCTATCTTGATGCATTAAATGAAGAATCAATCAAAAGAGTAATTTACGAAAATGAAATAGAACATGTTTATCATATGGCTTCAGTTCTTTCAGTAACAGGAGAAAAAATGCCCCAAGTAGCTTGGGATATCAATATAAATGGTCTAATGAATGTGTTAGAAGTTTCGAGACGATACAATGTGGAACGAGTTATCTGGCCAAGTTCGATCGCAGCTTTTGGTCCAACAACTCCAAGAGAGAATACTCCTAATGAGACAATACTACAACCAACAACAATGTATGGAATAACAAAAGTAGCTGGAGAGTTACTAGCTGAATACTACTATAAAAAATACGGTCTATTAACACTCTCAATGAGATTACCAGGAATCATAAGTAGTGAAACACTCCCAGGTGGAGGAACAACTGATTATGCAGTAGAAATTTTCTATGAAGCAATTAAGAATAAAAAATACGAGTGCTTCTTAGGTGAAGATACAATATTACCAATGATGTACCAACCAGACTGTTTGCAATGTCATGTTGACATGGCAGAAAAGGATGAGAAATTATTCAAACGTCGAGTTTACAACGTAACTGGTATGTCCTTTACTGCTGGTGAATTGACTGCAGAAATCCAGAAACACATTCCTGATTTCAAGATAACTTACAAACCTGATTTCAGACAGGAAATTGCTGATTCATGGCCAAAATCAATCGATGATTCCATTGCTCGTAAGGAATGGGGTTGGGATCCCAAGTATGATCTCAAAGAAATGGTCAAGAACATGCTTGACGTTTTAACTCCCAGATTGAAGAAATGATCTCTTTTGAAGAAGCGTTTGCTTCTTCTTTTTACCTTTCTTTTTTGTTTTGAGTGATTACTATGGATAAGAAGAAAATTGTTAGCGAAGGTTATGATAAGGCTGCTGAGAAATATCTAGCTGAAAGACATGAAAATTTAGAGGAAATGAAATTTCTTCCTGAATTCAGTTCTTTAATCAAGCAAGATGGCAAGGTTCTCGATGCTGGATGTGGAGCTGGTTTGCCGTTTACAAAGTATCTTAGTGAACGATTTCATGTAATAGGTATCGATATCTCAAAGAAGCAAATTGACTTGGCGAAGAAAAATGTTCCAAAAGCTCAATTCTTTGTTAAAGATATGACTGAACTTGATTATCCTGAAAATTTCTTTGATGGTATTCTTGCTTATTATTCCATCATTCATGTTCCTCGAAAAGAACATCACGGTTTATTCAAGAATTTTTATCGTATGCTTAAACCAAATGGGGTTGCTTTAATGTGTTTACACGCCACAGATGACCCAGAATACATAAATGACGATTTTTTTGGGGCTAAAATGTATTGGAGTGGTTTTGACAAAGATACTAATCTTAAATTGCTTAGAGATATTGGCTTTCAAATCATCTGGTCCGAAATAGTTGCTGATAGCTTAGGGGAGGAAGGAAAGCATTTATTCGTTTTACTTAGAAAACTTCGGAGTGATTATTATGGATGAAAAAAGAATTGTTCGTGAGGGTTATAATCAAGTAGCAGAGAAATATCTGGAAAGAAGACATGTAGGTTTAAAAGAAATGATTTATTTACATGAATTCAGAACAATGATTAAGCGAAAAGGGAAAATTCTCGATGCTGGATGTGGTGGAGGATTACCATTTACTAAATACTTAAGCAAATATTTTGATGTAATTGGCATTGATATTTCTGAAAAACAAATTGAATTAGCAAAAAAGAATGTCCCAAAAGCTCAATTCTATGTTAAAGATATGACAAAGTTGGATTTCCCTGAACACTCATTTGATGGAATATTGGCCTACCATTCAATAATTTATGTTCCTAGAGAAGAAAATTATAGTTTATTTGTTAATTTTTATCGAATGCTAAAACCAAATGGAATTGCATTGTTTAGTTTGCATAGAATAGATGATCCTGGATCAATTGAGGATGATTTTTTTGATACAAAAATGCATTGGAGTGGTTTTGACAAAAATACAAATATAAAGATGTTAAAAGAAATAGGGTTTGAAATCATTTGGTCAAAACTAGTGGGTTATAGTTTAGGTGGTTCTAAGTATTTATTTGTTCTACTTAGAAAACCTTAGCCCTTTCACTAAATTGTTTTGAGTGATTATCATGGATGAAAAAAAAATAGTTAAAGATGGCTATAATCAAATAGCTAAAAAATATCTAGAAACAATACTAAACAATCTAGAAGAAATGAGCTTTTTACAAGAATTCATATCATTAATAAAAGAGAAAGGAAAAGTTCTTGATGTTGGTTGTGGTGCAGGATTACCTTATACGAAGTATTTATGTGACTATTTTGAAGTAATTGGCATTGATATTTCTGAAGTGCAAATTGAACTAGCAAAGAAAAATGTCCCGAAAGCTCAATTTTATGTTAAAGATATGACCAAGTTGGATTTCGCTGATAACACTTTTGTTGGAATATTGGCTTCTTACTCAATAATTCAAGTTCCTCGAGAGGAACATTCTGATTTATTCGTTAATTTTCACCGAATGCTAAAATCAAACGGTGTTGCTTTATTTACTTTACATAGTACAGATGATTCTGGATCAATTGAGGAAGATTTTTTTGAAGCTAAGATGTTTTGGAGTGGATATGATACAGAAACTAATCTCAGAATGCTAACTGATACTGGTTTTGAAATCATTTGGTCAAAACTTGTGGATGCTAGTTTAGGAGATGCTAAGCATTTATTTGTTCTAATTAGGAAATCATAAACTGCTGTTTTGCAATTTTTCAATTTCCTATAGCAATAGTTTTTTATCACTATCACTATTTTCTTATAGCATGTGAATAATTACAGTATAGTAAGCTGAGAAAGAAGGTCTCATCATTGTTATATTGATATATTTATAGCGCAGATTAAATAAAATAAATCGAGTGATGGGTGAGTTAATGGCTGATTTAGGAGCAGACTTCTTCGTAATATTTGTTCTTATGCTTTTCCAGATTGTACTCCTAGGTATATTCATCACTTTATATGTTCGTAAGAGACAAGCATCCTTTCTCTCGCTAATCTTCTCTGTGGCATTCTTTATAACGAGTAATGCTTTGACTTTAGCATTTATTCAGAGACCACAATCATGGCCTTTAGATTTCTTCCAAGCATTACTTGGTGCTGCGGGGTTAGCACCGATTGTTGTGTTCCTAGAAATATTTGAAAATGGAACATCATTTACACAAAGAAGTTCACTGTCAATTGTATTCATAATTGTAGTGGGCTCAGTTAAAGGGGCATCTCATCTATTTGATCAAAGATTAGGAGAATTCATCAATTTAATGGCTCCGATAATGTTTATCCTTATAGGAGCATTTTACCTTAATACAATCAAAAAAGTGAAAGAACGTATTAGATTCGAAAATCAGAAAAGCAAGATAAGGAAAATGAGAGTTGGAGTTTATTTAACATTCATCATTCCAAAATTCCTTATTGGAGCACTTATTGCTTTAACAGTCTTACCTGTAATGCTCTCACTCATTCCAAATGTGACGATCTTTGAAGGGTATGATGTGTCATTTCTTCAAAAAACAGAGACAATTCACATCTTTGATATGTTGCTAAATACTATACAAACAATCGGCTTAGTTATCATGACCTTGCCTATTGTTTATAGCCGCTCAGTTTTCTTCATGCAATCAAGAAAAGTATCACGATTAATTGTAATCAATAAAGATGGAATTCCAGTTTTTGAATTCCCATTTGAACAAAAGGAGGAGGATGAAGCTTTTGATGAGGAAATGCTAACTGAGGCATATGCTGCTGTTAGCACCATTATGATTCGAGGTGGGCTTGCTACACAACAACTGAGAACTATTAATTTTAGTGAGCTTCAGATTATAACAGAAATTAGAGATAATTTTGCTATTATATTAATTGCTGATAGACCCACTAAATTTCTGGTGGATTCTCTAGAGAATTTTGCGGATCAATTTCAAGATATCTTTCCAACAAATGCCCGTTTAAATGAGATTCGAACTCAAAAACTGAAATATACAGCAGAAAAGATGGTTCAGAAAAGCTTCGATTTAGAAGACGAAGAATTCGAGCAGATAAGAATTATTGTTAGTGAAGGATATAACAAGGTCGCCAATGAGTATCTTAAAACACGCTCAGAGGAAGACCCAGAGGTCAAACTACTACCGGATTTCATGAAACGATTACCAGTAGGCGCACGAGTTTTGGATGCAGGATGTGGTGCTGGGGAACCGATCACTCGATTATTAAGTGAAAAATTCAAAGTAACAGGTGTTGATATTTCTAAGAAACAAGTTGAAATTGCTCGAGAGAACTTACCCTTTTGTGAGTTTATTTGGCAAGATATGACTACACTGACTTTTCCAGATGAATATTTTGACGGTATAATATCCAATTATGCAATTACTCACATTCCAAGAGAGGAACACAAAGGTTTTCTTGAAAACCTGTATAGAATGCTCAAGAATAATGGAATAGCCCTTTTATGTTTTGGTACATCAGATGATCCTGGAACCGTTGTGGATGATTTCTTTGGTGTCAAAATGTATTGGAGTAGTTTTGATGCTGGGACAAATATCGAGATGTTGAAGGAAGTTGGGTTTCATGTCCTTTGGTTAAAACTCATTTTAGACGATATTACAGAAGAACAACATATTTTCATATTAGCACGAAAGCTCGATACTGAATTTTTAGAAGTTATTGATGCGATGGAAGATGTAGAAGATAAAGTAGAAGCCAAACTAATTACAGAAGAAGAAATCCCAGAAAAGCAATCAAATAGGTTTTCATTTTAGTTTTTTTATTAAAAGAGCAATAACCAAGATTGGTAATTACAGTTATATTTCTTGTTTTTGGATAAATCATATTGGGCAAAATTTTCGTTTCTATTAGTTGTTTATTTGATTTGGTGAGGAAATTAGAATGAATAATAGTGAATTAGAAATAATAAATAAAGAACTTCGAAAACAAATTAAGAAAGTAGTTGATGAAGGAAAAATTTTGGGTTTATCAATTGCTTTACTAAGTAAAGATGATGTTATATGGATGGAGAGTTTTGGTTATACAGACGCATCAAAAACTCATGAAGTAGATGAAAA
>JABLTI010000249.1 GCA_013166835.1 Promethearchaeati archaeon
GTTTTCGTCTCCTAGAAAGAAGCTTAGTGAAATATCATGCGAATCGTTATGTGTATATATATAGAAATATGATTTTTGTGATCCAATACCTGGTGTATCCGAATATTTCCAGTCAAAACTAAAAACTAAATCACCAGGCTGAAATGCTGGATAACCCTTTGCCATGCTATTCCATCCAGTCATGACATCATTTTCAGCATAAACATATGAATTGGAATAACTGTATGGAGAATAACTTGTGATATTCATAGCTCTTTGGCCTTGCGTATAATCATCTTCAGTTACATAAACAGTTCCTGGACCCGAATTATAATCACTCCATCTATAGGAGTTACCATCCTCAAAATCACCATTCTGAGATAGATAGTCAAAACTTGTATCATTTGTGAGACTAACATCATCGAAGAGTAGTATTGTATCTCCTGTCGGATTTTGAGGAGAAGTAATTGAAAAATAGATATGCCTGATATACGATTGTGATAAATCAGGTCCAGCAAATACTTGTTCGAAATCTTCTGTGAGGTTTCTCACAACATTAGTCCAAGTATTCAATGTACCTTGTATATCGTATCTTCCATATGTTGATGAGTTAGTTGGTATTGCACTCTGTCTGGAAAGATAATAGTAGATGTAACGATAGCCAACATCTGTATCAAAATATAAGTAGAAATATATCTGACCGCCACTTGTAAGATCCGGATTTGCTTTTGCATTGTACCAGAAATCCAAAGTTATTTTTTCATCAAGATATGATCGTTCTGGAATGTATAATAAATATCTATTTCTCGAAAGTGAGGAAGAAAATTGAGTTGTTCCACGAGAACTATAATAAGCACCATAATTGCCGGAATGAACCTCATCTTGATATGAATGATTTGCAGTATTGGACCCAGATCCCCAGGGAGAGAAACCTCTGGGCGAACCATCACCACTAGCTAATTCGCAATCACCATCCTCATAGATATTTGCTTTAATTTTCTCGGTACCACTGGGAGCATCAATAGTTAAAGCTGGAATGATTGGTTTTTCAGCTGATTGGATTGATGAAGTATCATATCTATTCAATGCAACCTTACTAAGTGCTGGTTGTAAAACTAACACTTGAGTAAGTAGCATAGCTGTAAATAGAATCATTATTGTTTTTCTCTTTATCATAAAAATAACCACTTTGATTTTTTCTAAAACAATCTAGTTTAATATTCTTTACAATTAGTAAAATAAGATTAATAGTTTTTGTAGAAAATAGAAAAAATAGAAGAAAAGAGGAAATCCTCCTTTGTTCTTAAAACTAGAATTCTAGTTTCAAACCAATTTTGTTCATATATAAACCAAAGAAATTAGCAATTACTCGAGCCTTTCCTAATGGTTTCACTTTTATTCTTCCCGTCAGGACAGCTCTTCTTATGTTAACATCTTGATTTAAAAGCCTCATGAGGAAGGATTTGTCTTTGAAATCTAAACGTAAGGTCGGATCCTCGATCATCCCTCTCCCAACTGAGAATTCCCCATGTTTTATGCGAATCCAGGACCATTCTTTTTCTGGCAGATCAGAGACAGCAAAGAGGATTCGTTCATCTGCTACTTCAAATTCCGTGTAGAATTCAACTTCATTGTTTGCCAAGAGTATTATGAAATCCAAGTATGGGAATACTTCTTCCCATTGTAGTGATTTTGCTTTTAATTTTGGGTTTCACATCGGTAACGACATCTTCACCTTTTCCGATTATTCCAAGCTCTTTTAACTTTGCTTCGGTTGGTTGACCTGTTTTCCAGTCCCAATCTCTGTGTTTATAGTATGCTTTCAAATTGTCTTCTAGGTCTAACTTTAATCCTTCAGTTTTGCCAGAGTTCATAACCTTGAGAACGTGTTTTGGAAGTCTATCATCCTCTCGAGTAATTCCTAGTTTGCAGGAAATAATTCGTTTTAAATTGAAGATTCGTTCACCAGCAACC
>JABLTI010000250.1 GCA_013166835.1 Promethearchaeati archaeon
AGTGATGTGTCCCGGAGCGCCATGAGCATTAATAATCGCTAATGCTGGATATTTCTGAGGTAGGATTTCTGGTTCTGCTTTAGGGTCAACGGTTGAAAAAAGACCTATACCTTTAACTGATTCTTCTAATCCAGTTCCACCTGCTAATCCATGAGAAAAAATACCTCTTTTATCAGCTTCAAGTAAAGCATGAACAGTTGCTTTAGCTGAGACTTCGGGATAACCACTTTTTATAAGAACCTCAACTGAGAATTTCTGAATATCGCTTACTTTGAAATGATCTCGAGTATCACTCATCATCTTTCACCAATAAACCGGCTCTATCAAACATCTTCTTCTTCCTTTCATCAGTTAATTCCTTTTCATATCTCTTGTAGATCCAAATCTCTTTTTCTCGTCGTGAAGAATCATCACCTACAATATATGGTTGCAATAATTTCTTCATAAAATCTATATTACCAAGGAAAAACCATTCATTGAATTCTTCTTGTACAATTTTAATTACTTCAAGATATTTCTGGAAGTTCTCATAAACCTGTTCGATATAAAACAATGGTTTTAGAATATTCAAATACTCTTTTTGATAAAAAACTCGCATCTCTTGAGCTAGAGATTCATTCGCTAATTCTCTCTCGAATTTTTCTGCTCTTTTATTTGTTCTATGCATGCTTTCTTTGTAATTAAACTCAATTTTTCTTAATTCAATTCTCACTAGATTGATTTCATGAGTCATGTATTTGTCGAAGTATCTTTCATAATTCTCTTGTTCTTTTTGTGGGATATCTTCAGCTAATTCATGAAAGTCCTCTAGAACCTTGAAAAGATCTGAAACAGAACTTGTAACTGCCCCTGCTATTATTTCCTTGATATGTTTTCTGATTTTCTTACTATTCTTTATTTTACTCATTGGCATGCCTGCACAATCCCTCAATGAATTATTAGAATCCTTTCATTTGGTGGATACAACCACTCAACACCATTCTCAGTAACAATAGCGTTGTCTTCCATATTAAACCGTACTTTTTCCCCGTCCCATTCTTCATTTGGTGTGTATGCGATGAACTCAAAAGCAAAAAGATTGTTGGATTTGATAATTAAATGTGCACGATCTGGTCGGAAACCAGCGATTGAAGGACCGGATGCCACTTCACTATTCCCTGTGTTGCCAACACAATGGCAATCTACTGTTATCTCAGTTTTTCCAGGATATTCCTGATCTTCTTTTGGCTCAAGGCTTGGTCCTCCACCAAGCATCGGATCAAGAGTTAGGTGGATATATTCAAATCCCGCTTCCTCGAGGTTTTTCCCGATATTGGTTAGTGTATCCTCAGCGGTTACTCCGACTTTAATAGTATCTCGAATAACAGCTCTTGCTTTAATAGCTTGATCCCAACCAAATTGAATTCCTGCGGGAACAGAGGTTTCTTCTTTTCTCAAGACATAAGCGACACGCTTGAAATCTGTACCAAAATTCATAGCACTTATGCCATAATCGTATTGTATCAAATCTCCATGCTGGATGATGTATTTACTCGAGCGATAATCCTCTTTTTCAGATTTCATAGAGTGAATGATCATAGGAGTGCTCAAATCAAAGGTTGAACTCATACCTAGCTTTAGTAATTGATCCTCCATCCACCAACCAACATCTTCAAGTGTGGTTTTTCCTGGAGTAATAACTTC
>JABLTI010000251.1 GCA_013166835.1 Promethearchaeati archaeon
GGGATTTGAGTAACTTTGCAATAAATGGTTGGTATTTGTATACTTTATCTAAGGATAATTTTACAATCTATAATTTTGAGAATTTCTCTACTCTTGAACAACAAGATAGCTACTATAACGATACGTACAGTTACCATGATTTCAATATAAAAGGAAACTATTCTTATGTTCTTACTGAATACAAAGGTTTTGTTATTTTGGATATCTCTAATAAAACCAATATACAATATTCAGGTGAAATTGTATTAAATGACGGTGAATACAAATATACTATCTATATTAAAAATGATAATTTGTTTTTGTATGATGACTCATACAACTTGAATATTTTTAATATTTCTGATCCTTTAAACATAACAATAATATCAACATATTTGTTGCAATATAGACATATAGTTGTTATTATCATTAAAGATAACACTCTGTTTATGTTAGACTACAATTTTCTTTTGATATTGGATATATCTGATTTTGAACAAATACAACTTATTGGTAATTATTCAGCTCCTGATTTCAGTACATCATTTAGTTCTTTTATAATTCAAAATAACTATGCATATATTCACAATACATATTATGGGGAGTTCGTTTCTAGAAAACCTTTATTCATTGTGAATATAACTAATCTCGATTCACCTATACATGTTTTCCCTCATGATGAATTTGATTTTTGGGATTGGTTGGATGCACTTTCAAAAGCACTGTTGGCTGTAGTAATTCTCGGTTTTACTTTGCCAATACTTGGAATAATAGTATTTCTTATTGTTTTCTTTGTTATGAAAAAGAAAAAATCAGTTAAAGTAGGTCAAATAGATAATCAATAAAACTCTAATAGCTTACTCTCAGAACGAGAAAGGAAAAAATCAATGTCTTTACTAATATTTCAGTTTAGTATGGTAACCAATATTTAAGAGTAATAGAATTTTAGTTAAAACAAAATTGAACTTATTTAAGTGAAGTAAAATGAGAAAGTATCCATATATTCAGACAAGTGTATTTATTGATGATAGATATCAATTTTCAGGCAATCAACTAGCGACCTTTTGGGATAAAGATGCCAATCTAAGTATAACAGATGAGGAAATGCAAGGGATTGCATTAGAGTTGAATTTTTCCGAAACAACATTTATTCTTAAACCTGAGATTAATTCTTGCTCTGTAAAAGTGAGAATATTTACTCCAGGACGCGAACTAGAGTTTGCAGGACATCCCACCCTAGGAACTGCCTTTGTCTTAAAAAAACGAGCCCTCATCCCTCATGGTACAAATAAGTCATTAATGGAGCTAGGTATTGGTCCTATTGAAGTAGAGTTTTTTGAAGATCAATCGATTGGAATGTATCAGCCAAAACCACAATTCCTAGATAAATATGAAGATAAAGAATCATTAGCAAAAATAATCGGTTTAGAATCTGATGATATTCTTGATGATTATCCTATGCAAGTAGTTTCAACTGGATTTCCATTCTTAATCGTACCAATAAAATCTCTGAAATCTATTCAAAAGATAAGCTTAAATCCACAATTACAGCTTGAAACACTTAGTGAATTTCTAACCTCAAAGCTACTCGTTTTTACAACGGAAACAATTCATAAGGATTCGAGTGTTCACGTGCGAATGTTTGCTCCATCAGTTGGAGTTCTTGAAGACCCAGCAACAGGAAGTGCTGC
>JABLTI010000140.1 GCA_013166835.1 Promethearchaeati archaeon
TTTAATCGACCACTCGAGAACTTGACTGTATATCTAATTGCAAATGGACCGCTTACACCAAATCAAATAACAGTTATTGTAAACATTCTAGCATTTATTGTGGCAGGATGCTTCATAGCTTCCCCATACCTAGTAGCGAGTCACTTAATGCTCGCAAGAGCACTTCCCTGGTTAGCATTTATTGGTCTTGTTGGAGTAAACATTCTGGATGGAGTCGATGGGAAACTTGCCAGGATAAGAGATAAATTAACGTTACTCGGACATCTAGAACACAGTTTTGATCAGCTTTACGAACAAACAGTTTATTTTGCAGCAATGTGGTATAGTTTGAATATTACAGAGCAAAAACTTATTCCATGGATTATCTTAATTATTGCTTTCTTAATAATGGACACATTCAATAGACATGTTTCAATGCAATATTATAATGTGATGAGAATTTCTTTAGCTGATAGTGGGAGATTAGACAGAATGTTCAGGAGAATAGACGGAAGAAGAAACACTTATACAATCCATTTTTTGATATTCTTACTCATTCCATGGAAACAATATCTTATAATCTCAATGTTGACACATGCAACGATAACTAGTCTAATCTACGCAAGTAGAGCAATATATCATCTCCGAAGAGCAGATAAAGGAATCTTCCCAAAAACTGAAGGAAATGAGTGACAAGAAACAGTTTGGAAAAATAAAGAAATCTTTTTAGTGAAGATTGTAGAAAACTAAGAAGTGGTATTTTTAATGGTAAGATTGTTCCGTGGTAAAACACCAGAAATTAAGGATGATGAGGGGAAAGTAATTCCAACAAGCATTGCTTCACTTGAGCAAATAACACTCGGTGGATATAAACAATGGATTCTTATTAGAACTCATAATGTAAAAAATCCTTTACTTTTATTTCTCCATGGGGGACCTGGTTCAACAGAGATGGGGTTTGCTCATAAATACGAAAAAAAACTTGAGGAGCATTTCATATTCGTTAATTGGGATCAAAGAGGATCAGGAAAGTCGTTTTCTAGAAAAATCCCCAAGGATAGTATGAACATTGAGCAATTTGTTTCGGACGCTCACGAATTAGTTCTACATTTAATGAAACGCTTTAAGAAAGATAAAATTGTACTCGTTGGTCATTCATGGGGGAGCATGTTAGGTGTTCTCCTAGTGCAAAGATATCCTGAACTATTTTCAGCTTATGTTGGAATTGGTCAAGCAACAAATCTAACAGAAAATGAAAAGGTGTCGTATCAATTCACCCTAGATGAAGCAAGAAAAAGGGGAAATAAGAAAGCAGAACGGCAGCTTTTGAAACTACAACCTCCGTATTTCGACGATATAATGCAGTTAAATAAACAAAGAAAGTGGATGAATAAATTTGGAGGAGCACTTTATAACCAAACATCTATTTGGCCATTACTTAAAGTGATGTTTGGGGCTCCTGAATTTACCATAAGAGATATTCTAAAATTTCTACAAGGAACTGTTTTTTCTAACAAATCAATGTGGTCAGAGATCATTGAGAAAACAGATTTACCAAAAGATGCTTGTAAGTTTTCCATCCCAGTGTACTTTATCATGGGCAAATATGATTATAATACCCCTTATGTGTTAGCAGAAGCATATTTTAAGAAGATTCAAGCTCCATGGTAGAAAAAGTACTCAAAGAAGTTAAGTAAGTTAATAAGAGAGGAAAAAAGAACTCAACGTGAGAACAAATGGCTAATGAATATATTAAAGCTGAAGGATTAGTAAAAGACTACATTTTAGGGACAACAGTCGTTCACGCACTAAGAGATGTTAGTTTTAGTATTCGCCAAGGAGAGATATTATTTCTAATGGGACCTTCGGGAAGTGGTAAAACTACGTTCTACAACGACGAGGAGATAACTAAGCTAAAACCATCAGCTTTAACAAAATTCAGAAAAGAGAGATTATCATATGTCTTTCAATTTTATTCATTAATACCGACACTCACCGCTATAGAAAATGTACAATTAATGATGGGACTAGTTGATATTAAAGGAAAAGAGTTGAAACAAAAGTCAGAGGAAGCATTACGAGCAGTAGGATTAGAGGAAAGAATGAATAATTTCCCATCACAGCTTTCAGGAGGGGAACGGCAAAGAGTAGCTATTGCAAGGGCACTAGCTAAAGATCCAGAAGTGATTATTTTCGATGAGCCAACTGGGCAGCTTGATCAGGAAATAGGTATTAAGGTCGTAGAGCTGGTTAGGGATATTTGTAAAGAAAAACAAAAAACGGTTATTTTGGTAACTCATGATCAGAGTGTAACTCACCTTGCTGACAGAGTCTTACATCTTCATTCTGGAAGGATCAATAAGGAAGAATCGGTCAATAACGGAAAATGATTGGATTTTTTGTGGTGGTTTTAAATGACTAAGAAAACTCGAAAGATTCCAAGGAGAAACACACTAATAGCTAAGTCTGCTATTAGAGATATTTATCAAAAGAAGACTAGGAGTCTTACTACTATCATTGCTGTTATGTTTGTCACTGCCTTTCCTATCGCTTTTCTGAAAACCTCTGATTCACTAACTTTGTCACTTGATAATGAATCTGAAACTCTAAAGCTAGGGCATATTGGTTTCCGATCCAGTTTTCTTAATGACACACTTATTCAACAAATAGAAATGATTGTAGATGACGAAACGAATAATACTGCCTTACTTGAGAAAAGAGTTGTTGCGTACGGAGCAACTATGAACCTTGAAGAAACGTATTCTACAGTGTTTATCGGAGTGAATAATTCTTCTCCACCTAAAATTAATCAAATTACTATTGATGAAGGATATTTTGCAAGTGAAGCAACTGAAGTGATGATTCTTAGCAGTTTTGCGAAAGAAGCAAATTTGGAGCGTGGTGATGAAATCACAATAAAGGGATTTACGGGGGAAAAAACTCTAGAGATAGTGGCATTAGTGCATTCTATAGAATGGCTGAATTTCAAACTTACAAACAATGCTGTTCTTTGGATGAATGAATCTGTAGTAAGAGAATTACAAGGTCTGTCAGATAATACATACACTAGTGTTCTTGTTTATTTGAGTGAAGAAACAGCATTTGATGATGTTTTAGCTGTTGGTGAAAGAGTTCGACAGCATTTTATCTCGTTAGGTATTCCACTCACATTCGTTGATTACCCTCGAGAGTTATCTATAAGAGCAATACTAATTGGCGCAGCAGATCTAATTTCTAGGTACCTAAGTATTTGCACTGTTTTAACGATAATAATCAGCGGTTTTGTTATGTACATTATAATGAGTCGATTTGTTGCAGAACAAAGAAGACTAATAGGAGTTTTTCATAGTTTTGGTTTTCGTTATTTAACAATTATCCGTATGTTTACTATTCGTGCTGCGGTTTTGGGAGCAATTGGATGCTTATTAGGTGTGGGAGTATCATATGGGATTCTATCACTAATTACTATGAATTTAGGACAATCTTGGGGAGTTACAACTATTGTCTTAAGTGTTGATTGGTTCACCATTCTTTGGGTTTGCTTAATGGCAATGGGCTCAACATTAGTGTTTGCTATTATCCCAGCTCTAGGGGTTGCTAGAATGAATCCCTATGAAGCTTTACGTGGGAAAATGACTACGGATGTAACAAAGAAATCAATCATAGATTATTTATTGTTTACAAAATATCTCCCACAAATTCCAAGAATAGGGATAAGAAACCTTAACAGACAAAAAGTGAGAACTTGGGTGACGATTTTCTCAGTTATGAGTGCTCTTGCATTAAGTGCTTCTTTAGTTGCAACAGTTGATATTACAAATCATCAAATCCCGAAAAATATTAATGAGTCCATTAATTGGGATGTAGAAGCATATTTCCATTTACCAGTTTCTCAAGCAGTTATAGATTCATATGCTTCTTTGTCACATGTAGAAATTGTTGAATCGTATTTTCGAATGACTACAATGACTACTACGAATGATACTTCAATTATATTCCTAGATGTTCAACCATGGAATAGTAATATGACGAGGCATAATTTTAGAGAAGGGCATGGTTTTTCAGAGGAAGGATCGAATGAATGTCTGATAAGTGCTCGAGTAATGCATGATCTGGGAATGTCAAATGGTGATAATATTACTCTCTGGTTTTATCAGATGCAACTCGAGTTTACAATTGTAGGAGTATCTGATTCCTGGGCATCTCCTTCATCAGTTATCATACAAAAGGAACACTTGGAATCAATCCTGGGACCAGCAATCCGTTTCACAGCAATAAGAATGATAGTGGAAGATGGTTATCAAGATGAAATTGTTGATTCGCTTAACGATAATGATACGAGTATAAGCTTCGCAACTACAAATGATCTCTTCTTGAAGAAAATGATGGAAATTGTGCATGTCGAACAAGAAATAGCCTATGTTGCAGTGGTCTTAGGTTTTATAGTCGCTTTCATAGCAATATTCAACACCACTTTTATCTCCTCACTCGAGAGAACAAGAGAATTCGCAATTATGCGAGCATTTGGTTTTTCCAATTACTCAATTCTCCAAATAAGTGGCATTGAGAATGCAGTATTAACTCCGGCATCATTTCTAGCAGGCATGGTACTTGCTTATCCAATCACATTAGTTTTTCTGGGTTTAATAGAAAAATATACTCAAACAATTCCTTACAATTTCAGTTGGCAAACTGTTTGGATTACTTTGTTGTTTGCTTTCGGAACAACATTGATTGCAGTTATTCCAGGATGGTTCCATAATATTAAACAAGAATTGGCTAACAGTTTAAGAGAAGAATAAGAAAAACAATAATTCGATACGTATTTCAATTATTAAGAATAAGTTAACTTGATTAACATGCTTTGGGTAACAATGCCTCGAGATAAGATTACTGATTTTGTAGAAAAAACAGGGGCAATACCCTATGATACTGGTTTAGGGACTGAACTAAATCACTACGAGTTAGATGGTGAAAAATACTGCTCATTTGATGCTTTTATGAGGAAATATGATTTAGGAAGTGATGAAGCTTTAGCTCTATTACAGAAAATTGTTCGAGCAGCAGATACTAATCGATTTGATGAGGAACCATTAGCCTGGGGCTTAGAAGCAATCGCTAGTGGAACACCTTTGTTAGTAGAAACAGACCATGATGCATTAGAAATGGAATTCCCCTTCTATGACGCAATCTATGCTTTCTTACAACGAGAAATAGTTATCAAAAAGAACAAAGATGAATTTGCCAAGCAAAAAACTCGAGGGGAGAAAACAGAATTCCTAAGAAATGCAATTGCAAAACTTAAGTCAAAAAAGATATTGTAATTTGTGTGAAATTACAACCTAGGATCCATTTCAAAGATATGGATATTTGTGTTTAATTACAGCTATATTATCACTTGCCTTTTTGAAACCAGTTTTCTCATAAAGCTTGTAAGCACCAACGTTGGAAACTGTGACAGCTAGTCTAATACGCTTAATATCCCTCCTAGAGGATTCCAAGATTATGTTTTTCATCAAAGCTTTCCCTAAACCCTTTCTTTGATGGTCAGGATGAATACACATTTCACCGATGAATGCAACATCTTTTTGGGAGGTGAAAACTTGGCTAATACCAACGATCTTACTCTCAAAGATAATCTGTGGGTTAATGGCAGGATCCAATTTTGTGAAATTCTCAGTAGCTCCGCCAAAGACTTGCTTGGTGATTTCTGCGCTTCTCATTTCAGGATAAATATGGGTATCAGTATGACCTATAGGATTTGCATCAACCAGTACTTGCATAATTTCATCTACTTTATTAATGGAGAAAGGCTCGAATGTGTATCCTTCAGGAAGAGTGTATGAATAATCAAGAACATCTTTGACTTCAAGGTTCATTGAAGCTCGCTGGAAAATTAGGTAACCATCTTTCTTTAGGATCTCTTCAAAATTGGGTTCCTTATTGAATGGTAACCCCATTTGGAGCCTGAAATGTTGGAAACCTGTTTCAAATGCTTTGGCTGTCAATGTTTTTACTAGTTCGGAAGCTGTATTCTGATCATAGCTTTTAGGTAAGACATAGAGAGAAATTGCTTCAATAATTTCTCCTCTAGCAGAACCACTAATGAAGCCACAAGGAGCTCCATCTAAGTAACCACAAAAAGCAATTCGTTCCTCTTCTTCCAGATTAGTTCTGAATTGAGTGAGAATGCTCTCAAGTTGTTCCTTGTCTTTCACTCCACGAATATCTTGGAGGTACTCTCGCATCAAAACTTCCCAATCATCTAGAACCTTTTTCTCTTCAATAACAAGCGACATACAATAAACTCTGGTTAAGAAATAAATAAACAATTGCTTAAGTGAAAGAAAAAATCGGGATATTTCTTAAATACCCAGAAAACATTGAGCTAGTAGAAATTAATAATTAGAATTTTAAGATGGGGAAAAAATGCTCTTAGCAGAAAAAATGTTTGTTTTAACAATTGATGAAGAAACAGGAAAAATGAATTATCCATTTCTCTTTAGTTATGTAATCACTGGAGCATTATTAATCGAATTGCTCTTTTTGAAGAAGATAAGCCTTGAGAAGCAAAGATTCAAAGTCTTAGTGCATCCGCAAGATTCCACAGCAACGGGCAATAAAGCATTAGATTACATTCTTGAAAAAATATGCAACTCTGATAGCAAATCCTTAGGGAAATGGATAAGGAAATATAGCAATTTTCCAGACCTGAAGATAATGGAGTTATTGGTTGAATCAATGAAAGAAGAAGGCATTATACGTGATGTTATTGAAAAAACCCAGATGAGAATTTTCAAGAAAACGGAATATCCCTTAACAAAACCGGGGATAAAGAACGAAATCTTAGAGGAAATAAGACAAGGGATTATAACAGAAACGCAACCAACACAAAACGCACTAGCACTAATTTCGCTAATGTATGCTACCTGGACATGGAGGAATCTCATTGAGAAAAAAGATAGGAAAGCAGCCAAAAAGAAAATGAAGAAATTGTTTGCTAAAAGAGAAAAATCTCTGCTTATGGAATATTCTGAAAGCATTTATTATGTTGCCAAAGAAATAAGGAATCAAGTTTCCAGTGCTGCAGCTTGAAATGTTCAAAACTGTTTTTTACTGAAAATGAAGATTTCAACAAACAGAATGATGATAGTTACAGCTACGCCTATGCCAAGAGAGATAGGCAAAGGTTCTATGTTCTCAAGAAAGATCCCTGGTAAAATAGCAACAACTGAAAGCTGTTCTCCTAAATAAATCGATAAGATAGCAGCTAAAGCTACTGATTTCACAAGAATTCCGATGAGAATACCCATCACACATGAAATAGAGATAGCAGCAAGGGAGATAGCAAGTGATTCTAAAACCTCGAGTATAGCAGGACCAGCTGGTACCTCACCTGTAATGGCATCGACAACTAATCCAGCAGCAAAACTGAGAATCGAAGCCAAAGTTATACTGAGGAAGACTGCCACATACTTAGCGAAAAGAATATGCCATCTCTTCACTGGACGAATTAAAAATAGGTCATAGACATTAGCATTGAGTTCATTGACAAGAGAAGTACTCAGCATAACTGCACCAAGTAAGCCACCAATACTGGCTATAAATAAGGCTGTGAAAAGGGTTAGAGGGATCCCCTCAGTATCAAATTGAATGAAATGCAAGATAATTGCTAAAATAGGCAAACCAACCCAGAGAGCAATCATGATTTTGGATTTGACAAACCCTCGAAATTCATCGCCGAGGAGGAGGAAGAGGCTGTTCATTTTGTGGGATCCTCCATGACGTATTTTAAGTAGACTTGCTCAAGAGATGGCTTGAGATAATTGAAATTGCGAAGAATTATTTCGTTTGTAACGAAAAACTCCAGGAGTTGCTTTAGATTGTTGTTCAATTCAGTTTCAGGTGCGAAAAGAATAGTTAGCTGATCAAGATTATTTAGTGGAGATGTAACTTCTGCAACAAAAGGCAAGGAAAGAATTAAATCAGTTTTCTCAACTAAATTATCACCAATAGCTATCACAGCTTCTCCCCCAACTAATTCTTTCTGTAAATCTAGAGGGTGACCAATTTTTACGACAATACCGTTATTAATGATTCCAATAGTGGTAGCGATTCCTTCAACATCCTCTAAAATATGGGAGGAAAAAATAATCGTAACATTTGTTTGGGCGAGTTGTTTGATAGTATTCTTCATCTGCCAGCGACTAGTAGGATCCAAACCACTCATTGGTTCATCTAGAACAAGAATAGAAGGATTGTGAAGCAAGGATTGAGCAAGCTTGAGTTTTTGTTGCATACCTCCGGAGAGATGTTTGATTTTGCGTTTACGAGCATCTGACAAACCTACCAATTCTAATACTTCGGGGATTCGTAGACTTAATTCGTCTTTTGACATACCAGATAATCGACCAAAAGTAACAAGTGCATGATCAACAGTTCGCCATTCTTGAAAACCGACATCTTGAGGTAAATAACCAATTTCTTTACTAAAATTAGGTTGCTCCTTAATGAATTCGTTATTAATTTTCACTTCACCAGTGTAATCACTAATGAGACCAACAAGAATCTTTAGAGTGGTTGTTTTCCCAGCGCCATTGGGACCAATATATCCGAAAATATCTCCTTGTTTAATGCTAAAGGAAGCTTCTCGTAAAGCTTGAACATCTCTATAATTCTTGCTGACATTTGAGAATTCTATGATTGGTTTACTCTTTTCTAAAGACAACAAATATTAAACCTCAATTAATGCTTGATGTGATTAGGGATTCTTACTTTTTGAATTTCCGTATCAATAGATAAACACCTGCACCTATTAAAGATAGAGTAATACTTGGAAAAATAGTGCTATAATAAATAATTCTTCTGATTCTAGGATTACTATTTGGATTAAGAGGATCAGTTCCAGCTAAAATTTCTTCAAAATCCGAATAATCATCATCATCTGTATCCTTTTCAAAAGGATCAGTATTATAGACATTTATTTCCTCTCCATCGAATAAACCATCTTGATCGTTATCTAAAACTACGATCTCTAGATTATCATATCTGTCAGCAATATACGCATAACCATCTTTGAAAAAGACACCTTGAGCTTCTTCGCCATCATAGAATAAACCTATTCTTTTTGGTGCCGTTTTATCTTGAATATTAATAAGCTCGAGTCCTGTTTCTTTGCTAGCAAGAATAGCATAATTATGTTCTACAAAAACATCCCAAGAATCCGTTGGTGTTTCATTGTATTGACCTATCTTAGTAGGAGAAGTTACGTCTTTAATAGAAATAATTTCTAAACCATCAGAAAAATCAGTAATAAATGCAAATTTATCTGAAACAAAGATGCTTCTAGCTAAGCCTGCATCATTAAATTGTCCAATTTCTTGAGGGTTTGTAATGTCACTGATATCTATTATCTCTAATCCCTCAAATCCATCGGCCACATAAATCAAATCTTCTTTAACAACAAGACCATAAGCTTCTCCTCCATCCCTAAGTTCAGCTAGTAATTCGGGATTTTCTTTATCTGAAATATCAAATATCAATAATCCTTCTGACCCAGCAGCCAAGAAAGCATAATTATTTCGAACAAAAATATCTCGAGTTTTTCCTGCCAAAGGATAGTGACTAATTTTTACTGGATTATCTTTAGAGCTGATATTGATGATTTCCAAACCATCGTATTGATCTCCAACAAAAGCAAAATTTCCTTCTACAAAAACTGAGAGTGCTACTCCACCATCGTCAAATTCACCTATTTTTTGAGGGTTAGCTAAATCAGATGTATCTATTATTTCTAATCCATCTAAACCATCAGCAACAAAGGTATAATCACCAACAACTTGAAGGTTAAATGAATCTCCACCGTTGTTAAATTCAAAAATTTCAGTAGGGGAGGTTGGATCACTAATATTAATAACTTCTATGCCATCAAACCAATCAGCAACAAAGACTAAATCACCTAACAAGCAAACATCTGCAGCAAATGCCCCATCATAGTATTGCCCAATTTTATGTGGATTAGATCTATCACTTACATTTAGAATTTCTAATCCATTAGTACCATCACCAATATAGCAAAGATCTCCATCAACTTTTAATCCCCAACCACCACCGCCATCGTCAAAAGTACCCTTAAAAACAGGAGCTTCTAAATTGCTTATATCAAGTATTTCAAATCCCTTGTATATGTTTGCAAGGTAGGCATAATTTCCCTGCACTGCAATATCAGTTGTATCTCCACCACCCCAATAGGCACTTATTCTAGTTGGATTAGATTTGTCAGTTACATTCAGGATTTCTATGCCAGTTTTTAAGCAAGAGAGAAAGCAGACATCATTTTCAACGTAGACTTTCATGTGCCATCCTCCTTCAAAATACTCACTCATTTTGACAGGATTTGCTATGTTAGTTATATCGTAGATTTTGAAACCATCAAACTCCTCTGCAACATAAGCATAATTATCTACAACGCAAACACCTCGAGCAGATCCTCCATCGAAAATACCTCCTATTTCTATAGGATTTGTTTTATCAGTTACATCATATATTTCCAAACCATCTTCCCCATCCGCTAAAAAAGCATAATTATCTCTTACAAATACTTCAAATGCTGTTCCGCCATCACAAGTATGGCTTAGTAAAACTGGTGAAGTTGGTATAGTTATATCAAAAATGAACAATCCCCCAAATCCATTGGCTACATATAGATAGTTACCATCAATAGTTGAGCTCCAACAAAAACCATAATTATCATCATACTGACCAAATTCTGTATAATTATGACAATAATTCTGAGGTGAAAAAGAAGAGGAGTAATGTTGATTAAATTCTCGAATTACCGATTTGTTAGAAAAATCCTCTTGTATAATCTTACTTTTCACATTTACAAATAGGAGACAACTAAATAGAAGAATACTGACTAGTGATAATTGTGTTATTTTCCTCATGAATCTACTTTTCTTATCTTGATATCTCTTACCAATAAATAACTCCAAGTAATTTCCCTCTTGATATCAGACAAATAGAAAAATCGTTTTTTTCCTTATTAATATTCTATTTACACTTGATTTCTTTTGATATAGAAATACGACATCTTTGCCTTTGAATTCAAATCCAACTTTTTCCGCTGTTTTCACAGAACCAATATTAGTTTCCCAGCAATGCCAATGAATGATACAATTATTCCTAAGGCATTTTTCAATAACAGCGGAAGCAACCAGTGATGCGTACCCTTTCTTTTTGAATCCCTCAAAAGTTTCGATGTATATCTCACAATTATTATCGATAACATAATCTGTCGTGCACCAAGAAGCTATAGAATCATTATCTACAAGACAGAAGCCCATGCCATCTTTTAAGTAACGTTCAGCAGACTGCCAAACAGCCGAAATACAATAATCGACTGTTCCAAAATTCACAAGATGATCCTTTTCAAGAAAATCTTTCGTTACCTGTATCATCTCAAGATTAGGAGGAAGATTATTGCACCAATTCTTGATATGATGGAAATTATCTGGATTATAGACGTAGTGATTAATTAATCGCTTATCTAATTCTGATTTACCTAAGATTTTTGGCAATTGCTTTTCCCAGTCAGTTGAACTTGAAATGAAATAAAATAGGTCAATCTTCTTTTCGAGGAAAATGGGAGCAATGACATCTTTAATGAGTCGTTTGAAGCCATTATTGAAAATTTGATTTCCAGCATCACCTGCAAGAAAGATGAAAGTATTGGTTAAATCCCAAATCACAGCACTTTTGGGTTCTGATGTATCATCAACCCAAATTCTTCCTCGACCAAAACCTTTCAGATAAGCTGGAATGTTTATGTAATGCATTAGATTCTGAACTAATGGTTTAATGGAAATGAAATCTTTCTTAACCAGTTCAATTAATTCAGACATTAACTACACCTATTGGAGGATGTAAGATTACAAATTAGAAATATTTCTTTTCAATTCTATAGCATTTTTTAAGTTCTAAAAGATTATCATAATTTATGGATGTGT
>JABLTI010000141.1 GCA_013166835.1 Promethearchaeati archaeon
TGACTAATGAAAAGAACAGGTATATCCTGAACAACAAATATGTCAACCCATATGATGCTGGTTATTAGTAATAGATATCTTAGAATGAAGATTCCTATTGAATAAAGTAAAATTGTTTTTATTTGACATAATTTTTGTAGATTCTTTTTAGGCCTATCTTTATTGTAATTTTCCATGTTGTTTATTCCACAAATTCATTTTTACTATTTAATTTTCTAACTGATTTTATGAAATTTATATTAAGAAGATTTCATACTGTACTTTATTTACGAACAATTTTTTAAATATAATTGCTAAAATATTTAATTGGGAAATAATATGGCACTTCAAGATTCGGAGATAATACAATATATATGGACATGGTTACAAGAAAATTATGTTCAACTAATTATTGCATTAGTGGTTATCCTAGTTTCAACTATATTCCTTATTTTCTCCGCACGTTATATTAAACGATTAGAAAAAAGAAATAAATTAACTGAAAACTACAGTAAGGTACTAATTCGTATTATCAGGGTCATATATTCGTTTGTTTTTCTATTTAGCATTCTGATCGCATTTAATGTAACTGTTGGAGCGATAACCGGAGCTGTAGCATTATTGGGAGGAACCATTCTTGGTTTTGCAGCGATAAATACTATCGGCAATGCTCTAGCAGGTTTGATTATTATGATTAGTAAACCAATTCATATAGGTGATAGAATTCTTTACAATGAGCAATTCGCAGATGTACAATCAATTGAATTAATTTTCACAAGATTAAGAACACTAGATAAAGCATTGATTTTAGTGCCTAATCAAGAACTCCTAAAAGGTGAAATCTATAATTATGGGAAAGAAGATGTAATACGAAGACAATGTGTAATAACTGTTGGTTTTGAATTCGAAAGTGAATTTATTGAGAAAATTTTGCTTCAATGTATTTCAGGAGTAAAAGGGATTATTGAAGATCCCCCTGCAGTAGTTCGTTTAACAAATTTTCAGAATTTTGCTGTTGAATACAAACTGTTCTATTCAATTAATGATATTCATAGAGTTGTTGAAATTGATTCAAAAGTAAAGAAAAACGTCCTAAAAGCAGCTAAAAAGCATGATATTGATTTAAGAACACCTAGCTTAATTCAATCCATAAATTAGTATAACACTGAAGAAAAAACTGGGGAATCTTTAAGAAAAAGATTATACTAAAAGAAATTATGAATGAAAAAATACAAGTAAAATTACCAACGTGGTTAAGAGTTTTCTACATAATCTCTGGTATATTAAGTATAGGATTTGCATTAGTGGTTCTAATAAACCTTAGATTTGGGTATTTGATAACAGCTATACTTCTAGGTATTGCTCTCATCACTATAGGAACAACTCGGATATTCATTGGTATTTTCGATAAAAAACTAACAAAATGGCTTAGAATATTTAATATTGTAATTGGCATTCTTATGTATCCAATCGGTATTGTAGCAATAGCATATCATGATATAACTGTTGAAATTGTTTTTGTTTTCATTGCTTTAGCGTTAGTTCTCCTAGGCATTTTTGGTGTAGTTAAAGGATTCGAAGAGAAACATAAAGACAACTGGTATCAAATAATGCTTATTATCTATGGATTCATTCTAATTATACTTGGGATTCTTGTTCTAATATTTGATGAAGTTGGAGATGCAGCATTAATAGCTCTGTTAGCTAGTGGATTCATAATTGTTGGAGTAAGGAGACTTATTGAAGGAACTGTTGGTCACATGGTAACAATAAAGAAGTGAATATGTGGAACTTGAAAAAACAAGTTCCTTTTTTTCTAATTCTAAATAAGAATTGGTAAGTGCACTGGAATTTGTATCAGTGTTGGATTTCTTTAATTGGTACAGAGAAAGAATAGTTGAACATTTTTCTAATTATCATTGTTTTTTTAATACTTCAACTAGTAAATAATCAATACTCTTATGAATTGAATCTTTTAAGGGGGAAAAATTTCAAAGTCAAATTGGACGTCTATTTATATAAAATCTAATTATCCAATAACTGAACATAATAGTTTCACATTCATTTATTAGTGGAGTTTTTGTCTATTCTTACACAATTATAATTTATCATTATTTGCAACTAATGACTCCTTTAAAAGTAAAAAACTCATGCATTAAATCTCAGTATTTTCTTCATATAAAAAAAGAACTAAGAAAATAACAAGAAGCAGATAATTTTGAAAAAAAAAAGTAATCATAGCAAAATGATTACTTTGAATTAACCTAAGCTTTTGGTTGCTTGAAAATCCTGTAATCCACTATTCCTTCGATCAATCTTCTTAGTCCGATTATAAGTAAGCCAGTGCTAAGTAAGGAAACAAGTATTAGATTAGTGAAAGTAGAATCCATAATCAATACTGTACCAGCAAGTCCAATGAGAATAAAACCAATTAAATTGATTATTACTCTATAGATTCGAACCTTTGATTTATCTTCTACACCTTGAAGAATACCTAGAATTCCTACCATCAATATAGCCAATGCTAAAATGTCAATTAGTATAAGATAGTCAAGAGTAGTCCAAATAATGGCAATTATTCCAGCAGGAATTATTAATAATCCAACAAGGAAATTGAAAATCTTTAGTGGTTTGGTTAAGCGTCTGTCGAATAGACCAGCTAGTAGACGAGGAATGCTTACAACAGTAATTGCAATTCCAAGGATAAGAATTTCGTCGATGAAAGTAAGAGGTATATTGATGAATAGAATAATAGCAAAACCTACTATTGCTACACCAAAGATTAAATAGAAGATTCGAAGCCATAATGGAAGTTTAACTTTGTCATCCATTGTTAAAATCTCATCTTAAATTTTTCAACTAGTTTGTTGCTTAAAAACTTATTTCTTATAAAAATAAAGAAGGAAGGATATTTAGAAGTAATTGAAACAAAATTTTTTAAAAAATAAGAAATAACAAATGAAAAGTGGTGGGTCCTGCGCGATTGGAACACGCGATATTTAGATCTTCAAAACTAACATTTTATGAAATCAATCATACCCGTTTCTTCATCTCACTCTTAGAATAAAGATAGAGGATTAAATGAAAGATTAAAGAAAAATAGTTAAAATATCAATTTAAACATGGCAAAAATTACTTAACCTTGATTATAAGTTCTGATCATTAGCTTCTGACAGATGTTGTTGACATATTTTCCAACCACCAGCTCTTTTCTCTAGAATCCCTGTCCATCGAATATTTTTCGATCCCCATGGCTTTCCATCGAATTCCCCTTCATCATCTGCAATTGCAGAGAACCAAGCTACTTCTTTACTTTTTGAGAATACAATTCTTAGGTTTCTTATTTCAAATCCTTTAGCAATATTACGTGGATCCATCCATTCGTCCAAAAATTTTTCAAACTGGTTCCAACCTATAGCAGTACTCTTGGAATCTGGAAAATATGAGAAAAAATCATCGTCATTTGCAAAAATGTTTTCAAAAAGCGCTCTATCTTTAGTTAGAGCCCAACCAAAAGCATCATGAAGAATTTTACTAATCTCATACTCATTTTTACTATCGTTTGGAGTAGGCAAAATAAATCACTAATCAATCAATTTCTTAACTATAAATAATAATTTGTATAGGTACGTCATAAATTCCAAATATAAACTGGTGAGCCCAGCGCGATTGGAACACACGACCAGTATTAGTAGGGAAAAAAAACACTTGATTTCTATACTTAAATTTGCAAACCCAAATATTTTCGAACAATGAAGCCAATACCAAAAGAGATTAACGCGATACTAAGGCTAATTAATACCATTTCAAAAAATCTGCGTTTAAAAGACTGATCCTTTGCAATTGAAATGTAGAAATTAAATAAAAAAATAACTATTAAAACAATGGCAAATAATATTCCTAAATTAAGATAAACATTTGAAATAAAGAAATATGGCAAGATAAGGAGAACAACTACCGCTGCATAAGATACTCCAGTATAAATACTTGAGCGTAAAGCTTCTTTACGAGATGTTTCTTCTCTTCGAGAAAAGTATTCACTTGCAGCTATTGATAAGGAAGCAGCAGACCCACTAATCAAACCCATTAGAGCGATTGTATGACTAACCTGAATTGCAAAAGTAAAACCTGCTAAAGCTGCACTTATTTCAACCAAAGAATCATTTAATCCTAATACTATCGATGAAATGTAATGAAGCCTTTTTTCATCAATCATATTGAGTAAAAGTTTCTCACGATCATTTTCATTTTGAATGATTTTTTCGATTTCTGAATGATTTTGAATGCTTTTGATGTGTGAATACTCAATTTTCACAATTAATTTCTGTATTAATTTTAGTGAAAAGGTAAAGCCAAAAACAAACGTTATTGCTGAATAAAATGAAATAAGGAATTTAGAAGGTTTAACATCGCTTTTAGTATATTTTTTGAAAATCTCATAATAACTCATCTCGTTTGTGGCAATTTTATTGAAAATTTCTTTATTATTGGTATCCTTCGTTCGAGAACTTAATTTATTATAGAGATAATAACTTGTGATTTTTTCTTTCTGTAAAGCTAATAAGCTTGTTATTTCTTTTTTATCCATTACTAACAAGATCCTAAAATTCAAAATCAGTTGTAGATTTATTATATAATTGTAAAGGGTATTATATCAAAAATTTTATCATACAATTTTCTTTTCTTGATTATATTTATTATTAAATCATTCTTTGTGTTAATAATTAAGAAGTGGTGGCCCCAGCGCGATTTGAACACGCGACCAGATTTTAAAGAGAAAAATTAGCACTTTCTTTATGATCAGTTTTTGATTAAAAAGAAAAGATATTATCTATTGAAATTATGGGATCTTTTAACCCATTTCTTAGCAAAATTGGTAAGCACATTTGAATGAACAGTTTCGTAATTAATAACTCCAATTACTTTTTTAGACCCTTCTTTCTCAACAACAGGAAGGCGATTGATCTTATTCACATGCATAATTTCCTCAGCATCTTGAAGAGTAGCATTACTGACAATAGTAATTACAGGTTTAACCATGCAATCCTTTGCTAATAAGTCAGGAGAAAACATACCACCTTCTTTAAGAATTAATCTATGAATATCTCTATCAGAAATTATCCCAACAGTATTATCATTACTTTTAGTCACTAAGACGTAACCCTTCTTCAATTGTAAGAGTTTCTTAATTACGACAAGAATATTATCATTTGCTTCCACAAATACTGGATCATCCATAAGTGAATCCACAATTAATCGTTCTAATGGAATAATAACCACCCTCAAATACGTTTAGTAGAACAATGATATAATTATTTAAAAGGTTAGTTATTTAGTTGATTTTTTAAAAAGATGTTTCTTACCACCATGAATATGAAGTGGTGGGGTCAGCGCGATTTAATACGGTAATCCATTTAAGCTAAGCGTTAAAAAACAAAAAAAAGACTGAGTGTTAGTAGCCTAAGATATTCCAAAGAACAAAAAATGCAATGATTGAATAGCTTAGTATTGTTAAAGCTGAATACGAAATCCTTTCCCACAATTTCCAATATAGTTTTTTGTCAATATTACCTATTCCAAACCAAGATAGAATGCTAAAAAATGTCATTCCAGCCATTAATATCAAAGTAATGATTGGAAAAATAATTAAGCTGTTTAAACCATCATAGGGATCTTGTGCAAGTAGAACTGTGGAAAAAATTTTTGTAATTATGAAGATAAAAGGTACAATAGAGAAAATTACCAATCCAAAATTAGACCATTTTGCAATTGTAGGAAATATAGCAATCTTATCTTCACCCTTTTTGATTCGGATAAGAGCTAGAATACCCCAAATAACTGAAAAAATAAAAGATATTACAATAACGAGAAATAGAATGAAATTCAATCCTTCAGGTGTAGTGTATAATGGATGAAGCCGTTCAAAGGAAACGAGAGGTATAGTGAATGTTGAATAAAAGTTCGTTATGCGTCCATTCTCATTCCTTATGAAAGCAATTTTATAATCGTATTGACCAGTTGTTTCTACAAAATAATCAGGTTCTATTTGAACAAATTGCAAGCCTAACATTTCGAGATATCCATTATTGGTTACAATTCTAATAGCATCAGCTAAATAATCATATTCTATAATTTCATAAGGGCTATAATTTAGTGGGTGGATTGTTTTATCCGAATAAAACCTTCTTGTAGTACAATAAAGACCTTTAAATTGTCCTAGTCTTTTATCATAACCTTTCATTGGATTAATCTCATTTATATAGGGATAGAATCGATCCAAGAAATCATCGAAGAATTCATCACGAGCAATAGACCCTCCTCTACTATTATAAGATATGAAGAAACCAAAATTATCATCAGGAAATAATGCCATCAAACTATGGAAGAAGATTGTATCTCCTCCATGTCCAATTATGTGTTCATT
>JABLTI010000142.1 GCA_013166835.1 Promethearchaeati archaeon
GTAATAAAAAATGGAAGAGTTATTGATGGAACGGGTAATCCTTGGTTTAAAGCAGATATTGGAATAACCAAAGGTAAAATTACTAAAATTGGCTTAATAGAACCAAGTGAGAAAACAAAGGTAATAGATGCTACAAAATTGATTGTTTCTCCGGGATTTATTGATATACATTCACATTCTGATTATTCTATACCTTTTGATCCAATGGTAATCTCTACTATCCATCAAGGAATTACTACCTTAGTTGTTGGAATGTGTGGAGCATCATTAGCTCCTGTAAATCCAGAGAAGCAAGAATTATTTGACAAAGAGTTTTCTATGGCGGCACCACCAGGCTTGGAGTTTAATGTCACATGGACTTCTTATAGTGAATATCTTGATTTGGTTGCTCATCGAATGTTGCTTATATCCTTGGATTTGGTATGATTCGCTTGGCTGCAATGGGTTATGAAGATCGCAAACCAACAAAAGATGAAATGCAAAAAATGAAAGATTATATACGAGATGCAATGGAAGCTGGTGCTTTTGGTATTTCCACCGGTCTGATTTACACACCTCAAGCATATGCAGAAACAGATGAAGTTCTTGAATTAACAAAAGAAGTAGCTAAATACAATGGGCTTTATTTTAGCCATATTAGAAATGAAGGAAATCTAGTGATAGAAGCAATACAAGAAGTGATTGATATTGTTGAACAATCTGGTTGCAGAGGTGGACAAATCGCTCATCACAAAGTTTCTGGCAAGGCTAATTGGGGTCGTAGTAAAGAAACTCTCAAACTAATCGAAGAAACAAATCAGCGCGGTATTAACATTACTTGCGATCAATATCCTTACAACCGAGGTGCAACCTCACTGATGACTCTTCTGCCTCCTTGGAGTCATGAAGGAGGACCTGAGAAGCTAGTTGAACGATTAAAGGATCCTAAAGAAAAAGAAAAAATCAAAAAGGATCTTTATGCTGGTACTAACTTTGAGAGTTTTGTTAAGAATATTGGTTGGGAATGCGTCTACATATCTTCCCTTGAAACTGAAAAATGGTCCAAATATATGGGTAAATCACTAACAGAAATAACAAAAGCAGAGGGCAAAGAAGATGAGTTTGAAGTACTGTGTGAGATACTAATCGACGAAGAAGCTAAGGGTGGAATGACCGTTGAAAGCATGGGCGAAGAAGACATTCAACGAATTATGAAAGGACGATATACAATGATTGGTTGTGATGGATCATCAATACCACTCACAGGACCATTAAGCTATGGTAAACCTCATCCTCGTTTCTATGGTACATTTCCAAGGGTGCTTGGTCATTTTGTAAGAGAGAAAAAGATTATGTCATTAGAAACTGCAATACGTAAAATAACATCTTTTCCTGCTCAAACATTAGGTCTTGCTGATCGAGGTTTAATAAAGAAGAACATGTGGGCAGATATAGTTGTATTTGATCAAGAAAAAATAATTGATAAAGCAACTTTTACAAATCCACATCAATTATCCGTTGGAATAGAATATGTGCTCGTAAATGGTGATATAGTAATAGAAAAAGGCGAACATCAAAGTAATTTACCTGGTAAGACACTAAGAAGCACTTAGTTTCTTTACCATATAATTACCTTTTTTTTCTATCAGTTTAACGATAATTTTTTTTAAGGCTGCTTTCAATTTCGAGTTATGACAGAAAAAACATCAAAGAAAAAACTTCTCAAACAAGCCCTTCATCTCATAGATAATTGGCTAGATTATCAAACATATTTTAAGGAAATTCCTGGTGTTGCAGTTGGGATTTTCATAGAGGATGAAATAGTCTTCAAAAAAGAATATGGCTACGCTAATCTTGAGAAGAAAATAAAACTTACTGATCAGCATCTATTTCGTATTGCTTCGCATTCTAAGCTTTTTACAGCAACAGCAATTATGAAGCTTTATCATGAAGAAAAACTTTCAATTGATGATAAAATTTCAAAATATTTACCTTGGTTTACATCTGAAAAAGATGAGAACCTCAAAAACATACGAATTCGTCACCTACTCACACACTCAAGTGGAATGACACGAGATGGCAAAACTGCACATTGGAGGACATATGAGTTTCCTGGAATCGAGGAAATAATGGCTCAAGTTACAGAGGGAGTAAGTTATTTTGAAACAAGCGAGCTATTAAAATATTCTAATTTCGGTTACACTTTATTAGGTCAAATAATAGAAACAATTTCTGGTCAAACCTATCACGACTATGTACAAAAAGAAATTCTTGAACCACTTGGCATGGAAAATACTGTGACTGATGTTAATGAATCAAATCTCGCAAGACATGCAACTGGATATAAAGTAAAATTCCCTAGAAAAGAACGAGAGCAATTAGAACATATTCCGGCAAGAATTATGCATTCAGCAACAGGCTTGAGTAGCACAACTGAAGATTTGATCAAATTCTACCAAGCTCATATCTTCGGAAATGATATTTTATTCCCAGATTATATTAAACGAGAAATGCAACGAATACAATTTAAATCCAAGATGGCTAACTGGGGATTAGGTTTTAGCATAACTAGTTTACCTAATATCGATATTGCAGGTCATGGTGGTGGCTACCCAGGTTTCATTACAAGATCTGGAGTCATTCAAGATCAGAAAATAATTGTTGTAGTTCTTACAAATGCAATAAATGGACCAGCTCTAACTCTATTTCTGGGTATAAACAAAATATTTGATAAACTTGCGAAAGAAGAAGAAAAATTAACCCCTAAGCTAGAAGAAAAAATTCTGGATATGAAAGACATTATTGGATTTTATGAAAATGATTGGGGCATTTCATTATTTAGTCAGATTGGTTCCAAACTTGTAGTTATTGGTCCAAGTGATGATAACCCAGCGGAATTCATTCAAATCTATAAACATAAAGAAGGTCATAAATTCATAGCTCCAAAAGAACCACCTTTTGCTTCTCCAGGACAAGAAATCGAGTTTATTGAAGGTCCTAACAAGGAGAAGATCTTCGTTGATAGTCATGGAGGAAAAAACAAACGATTTGAATTCTCTTACTGATTTTTAAAAGGTATTGAAGAAGTTAATCTTCTTCATGCCAATAATTTCCTTTTTGTCTTCTTTTTAATTCTGCTTGTTTTGATCTATTCCAATTACCTATAACACTAAAATAACCAACTACTCTACTTATGCCGTAAACGTTTTCACTGCCACAATCTGGACAATATGGATTAACAATATCATCAGATTTGTCTATTGTATCCTCAATTGGACTCTTTTTTGCTTTGGTTTTTTTTTGTGATTCCGTATGTGCTATTTTTATCCCTCAGTATCTCGAGTTATATGAATTTCTCACATAATTACTGAGTTGTTTTCTATTTAAAATTACAAACTCGAGAGATGACAGAAACTAATTTTGAAGAACTCAAGAATTACTTTGATCGTCCAATGACACTTTTCAAATAACGACCTGTAATTGAATTATTATTACTACTCACTTGCTCAGGTGTTCCCTCTGCTACGATTCTTCCACCTTTTTCTCCACCATCCGGTCCGAGATCAATAACCCAATCTGCACATTTGATAACATCAAGATTATGCTCTATGATGATTACTGTGTTTCCACCATCAACCAGTTTCTGTAAAATATTCATTAGTTTATGGACATCGAATGCTGCAAGTCCTACTGTTGGTTCATCTAGTAGATAGAGAGTTTTTGTTGTTTGAGGTCGACACAATTCAGAAGCTAATTTGACTCTTTGAGCTTCTCCGCCTGATAGGGTAGTAGCTGATTGTCCTAATTGTAAGTATCCTAAACCAACTTCAACCATGATCTTTAGAATCTTCATTATCTTCGGTTGATTCTCAAAGAACGGCATCGCATCTTCAACAGTCATTTCTAGTACATCTGCAATACTTTTCTCTTTGAATTTCACTTTCATAGTTTCACGATTATAACGTCTACCAAAACACTCCTCACAAGTGATTTCTACATTGCTTAGAAAGAGCATCTCCACTTCTTTAATTCCTCTTCCACGACATGCAGGACATCTACCTTTCGAATTATTGTAGGAGAATCTTGAATTTGTGAATCCTCTGATTTTTGCTTCTGGTAGTTTAGCAAATAAATCTCTAATATAATCAAATAATCCTGTGTAGGTTGCTGGATTGGATCTGGGAGTTCGGCCTATAGGATCTTGATTAATAAGAACGACTTTGTCTAGTTTTTCTATTCCCTCAATCTTGGAATAATTTCCTTGCTCTTTTCTTGATCTATGAAACGCTTTCGCTAATACTGGATACAGTGTTTCAATAAGAAGTGAGCTTTTTCCTGATCCGCTTACTCCAGTCAAACAATTAAAAACTCCTAAAGGAAATCTAGCAGTTATATTTTGAAGATTATTTTGACTAACTCCCTCAATGGTCAAGAATTCTTTTCCTTTGCGCCGTTTCTTTGGCATTTTTATTTCTAATAGTCCGCTTAAGTATTGACCAGTTAGTGATTTCTTATTATCCATTATTGCTTTCAGATTCCCTTCTGCAACAATTTTTCCACCATTTACTCCTGCACCAGGACCCATGTCAATAATATGATCTGCACTTCGAATAGTGGCCTCATCGTGTTCAATAACAACTACAGTGTTACCTAGACCTCGTAATTCATATAATGTATTTATTAATCGATTATTATCTCGAGGATGTAAGCCTATACTGGGTTCATCAAGTACATAGAGCACACCAACCAATTTATTACCAATTTGTGTTGCTAAACGAATTCTTTGTGCTTCTCCTCCAGATAGCGTTCTAGATTCTCTATCTAAAGCTAAGTAATCTAATCCGACATCAACTAAGAATCCTAATCTATCCAAGATTTCCTCTACTAATCCTTGTGCTACTATTTGATCTGATCCACCAAAAGATAAGTTTGTGAAGAAATTATTTGCTTCATTTATGGAACATTTAGTAACTTCATTGATATTTAATCCACCAATTCTTACTGCTAACCAATCTGGCTTCAATCTGGTTCCATTACAATCAGAACAAACTTGTATTCGAGTAAACTTATCCATCCAGTTAATGAACCAATATGATTTCGTATTTGTTATCCATCGCTCATAAATTGGGATTAAACCTCTCCATTCTCTCTCTCGCTCATAAGTATAAGAATAGTTCTTTCTTTTAATGTCCCTTCGTAATTTCAATATTTCATCAGAACCATAGAAGAGAACCTGATACTGTTCTTTTGTTAAATCGCCAATTGGAGTATCTAAAGTAAAACCAAAATGTTCGCCCAAACTCTTTAGTAATGAAACAAGCCAGCTTCCTTCATCCTTATTTTCGCTTATGGGTCCAATTGCACCTTGTTTAATGGATTTAGATGTATCTACAATGAACAAATCTGGGTCTATTGATTTTACAACGCCTAAACCTTTACACTTTTCACATGCACCAATGTGCGAATTAAATGAGAACATCTTTGGAGTGAATTTCTCAGGTAGTTCTATTCCACAATCAAAACACAATCTTTTCGTGCTAAAAGATAATGCTTCCCCATTAACTGCTATTTTTACAACTCCATTTCCTTTATGAAGTGCTGTTTCAATTGATTCAAAAATCTGTCCTTTATCTTCTGAATCAATTACTAAACGATCAACAACGAGATCAATTGTATGCTCCTTTTCCTTATCTAAATGAGTTTCACTGGATGTCACTATATCTTCTAGAAGTGTTTCCTTCTTTTCATCTATAATTACTCGAGTAAATCCTTCTTTTATTAACTCTTTAATTAAGGGCTTATAGTTACCCTTTGATTTCTTGACGAGTGGTGCGATAATATTTACTCTTGTCCCATCACCAAATTGAAGAGTTCTTTTTACCATTTCTTCTAAAGTAAGAGGACTAATATCTTTTCCACATTTTGGACAGTACGCAATCCCCACGGTTGCATACAAAAGTCTTAGATAATCATTAATTTCTGTAACAGTACCAACAGTGGAGCGCGGATTTCTACCTGCTGATTTCTGATTAATAGCGATTGCTGGAGATAATCCTTCTATTTTATCCACATCAGCGTTATCCATTCTTCCCAAAAATTGTCGTGCATAAGTTGATAATGATTCCACAAATCTTCTTTGTCCTTCTGCGAATATTGTGTCTAAAGCTAAGGATGATTTACCTGATCCGCTTATTCCAGTTATAACTGTCAGTTTATTTTTTGGAATCTTTACATCAATGTTTTTTAGATTATTTTTTCTGGCTCCCACTACACTAATTGCATTTCTTGGTTTGATCTTTCTCTTTCCATCTTCTTGCTTATCCTCTATTATTTTGGGTTCCACAACAAGTTCATCAGTAAGGACCTTGCGAATAGCTACTCCAGTATAGGAATCCTTCTTTTTAGCAAGTGATTCAGGAGTTCCTGCTGTTATTATTTCTCCTCCATTTTCTCCCCCTTCAGGTCCTAGATCTATTACCCAATCAGCACATTTAATCACATCTAAGTTGTGCTCTACAACAATTACTGTGTTCCCTGCTTCTACTAGTCTATTTAAAACAGTTAAGAGATTATTAACGTCATAAGAATGCAAACCAACTGTTGGTTCTTCTAAGATGTTTGATATAACCTAGTCCGACATCTTGCATTGTTTGTATAATGGTTGATATTTTTGGATGATCTATAAAGAACTCAATAGCTTTATTGATAGTCATATCTAAAACTTGATGGATATTCTTATCTCGATATCTTATTTCTAAAGTTTCAGCACTATATCGTTTTCCCTCGCAAACCTCGCATTCAACTTCGATATTGGGAAGAAATTGCATTTCAATTCTATTATAACCTAATCCGTTACAAGCAGAACATCTTCCCTGTTTTGTATTAAACGAAAATCTCCCTTTCTTGAATCCTCTTGCCTTTGATATTGGTAATGAAGCATAAAAGTCTCTTATATGATCAAGAACTTTGGTATACGTTGCTGGAACAGATCTTGGAGTGTATCCAATTGGTGATTGATCAATCTCAATTACTTTATCTAAAAATTCCTCTCCTTCAATGCGTGAATATTTTCCAGGTTTGGTTTTCGCTCGATTTAATGTTCTTGCTAATGCCTTCCATAAAATATCGGAAACCAGAGAACTCTTCCCTGATCCGGAAACCCCTGTTACACAAATAAATAGTCCTAATGGAAACTCAACATCAATTTCTTTTAGGTTATGTTCTGCTGCACCATAAACTGATAATACTTTACCATTTCCTTTTCTTCTTTTCTTAGGAATTTTAATTACATCTCTTCCTGAAAGATATCTGCCAGTAATAGACTGTTTCTTACCCGCAATCGCATTTGCAGGTCCTTCCATAATAATTTCTCCACCAAAATTGCCTGCTTTTGGACCAATATCAATCAACCAATCCGCAGCAAGCATTGTATCGATATCATGTTCGGAAACCAGAACAGTATTTCCTTTATCTCGCAGATTTTGTAGTGTATTTATTAGCTTTAAATTATCTCTATTATGCAATCCTATACTTGGTTCATCAAGAATATAGAGCACATTTTCTAAACTGGAACCAATTTGAGTTCCTAATCTTATTCTTTGACTTTCTCCACCTGAAAGCGAATTAGCTCGTCGACTTAGAGTTAAGTAAGGTAACCCAACATCAATTAGGAACTGCAATCGTATTGTAATTTCTTTTAGTAAACTTTTAGCTATTTTTTTCTCTGTAGCTGTTAGTTGTATAGCTTTGAAGAAATTCATACACTCGTTTATAGAAAAACTTGCAATTTCTGCAATATTTCTTCCTTTAAAGTAAACAGATTGACTTTCTCTTCTTAATCCCGAGCCAATACATTCAGGACAAATTGCTGGAGAAGTATAGCTTTGAATCATATCTCTTATGTATTGTGAGCTAGTTCTCTTGAACCGACTCATAATATGGGGTCCGATTCCACTAAATCTTATTTTGGTCGAACCTTTTCCGACTCCTCCTCTTTTATCCTCCCAGGTGAAATGATAATCTACAAGCAGTTGTTTCTTTGGTCCGTAAAAGAAATCTTGCCATTGTTGGTCTGTAAGTTCAGTAAATGGTGTATCTATTGTAAACCCAAGTGCTTCTACTATAGCTTGCATTCTTTTTAATCGCATATTGGTTGCACGAAATCTTTGAGTATTATGATCAAAGTCAGCTAATGCTCCCTTAACAAGAGACAATCTTTTATCAACAACTAGATAATCAGGATCAATTTCAACAGTGGATCCAAGACCTTTGAAAACTCAAACCACATTTTGGACACGCAAGATGGATTGAAAACAAGACTTCTCCAGAATCCTTTGATTCATCGCTCTCTATGATATCAATATCCTCGATATCATTTTCTTTCATTTTAGGTTCTTTTTTCTGTGCTAGCTGCTTCTTTATCTCAGAAGCTTCTGGTGTTGTAATAATAACCAAACCGTCTGAGAGTCCAACAGTATGTTCGATGGACTCAGCTAATCTATCAGTTTCCTCTTTGTCCACAGTAATTCTATCTATTATTGCCTCTATAGTATGACGATAATAACGAGAGAGAATCATTTCCTCATCTGACATCTCATCAAGACGTTTTATCTCATAATCAATTCTTACTCTCGAGTGACCAGCTTCTAATAAACCTTTTAGCTCTTTTTTATATTCACCTTTTCGATCTCGAATTATCGGAGCTAAAATCATAACTTCTCTGTTCGCATAATTCTTGATGATTTGCTGTACAATATTGTTTACAGTTTGAGCTTTGATTTCTATTTTACAATTGGGACAATTAGGTGTTCCTACTCTAGCATATAAAACTCTCATGAAATCATAGATTTCTGTGACTGTACCAACAGTACTTCTGGGATTATAACTAGTAGTTTTTTGACTAATTGATACGGCGGGAGACAATCCTTCTATGGAATCAACATCCGGTTTACTCAATTGAGACATGAATTGTCTTGCATAAGCTGAAAGGGATTCAATGTATCTCCTTTGTCCTTCAGCAAAAATAGTGTCAAAAGCTAAAGATGATTTGCCTGAGCCTGAGACACCAGTTAGGACAACTAATTTATCCCTAGGTATCTCTAGGTTAATATTTTTGAGATTGTGTTGCCTAGCACCCTTAATGATGATGTGCTCGCGAATATCATCTATAGTCAAAATCACATGACCCTCGACAAGTTTTGATGTTTAATTAATAAGATTTTAATTAACTTGCTTGAATCATGACTTGGCAAGCTATAATTCATAAATCATAAACTCAAGCTTTCTTCCGAATAGACCTAAATAAAGTCTATTCTTTAGTTTGAATATTTACCTCAGGATGTAAAGTATAATTTTAAACTGAATAAATAGTCGTGGGTAGGGAGATAGTCGAAAGTATTAAGAAGTGAGCTCGTGTTAAATCCAAAATGAACACAAGTAATTGCTGGCACAAGGACAGAAGAAAATGGACCTAAATACCATTTATTATGAGGATTGCATTACTAATATCCCTAAACGCATTGATGATGATTCCATTGATTTGATAATTGCAGATCCACCGTTTGGTATACGTTTTGATGGGAAGGGAAGTCAATATAATAGGAAAAGTGAATTTGTGGTATCAGGATATGGTGAGATAAAACAAGCAAATTATCTTGAATTCTCTAAAGCATGGATAAAAGCTATTCATCCAATTTTGAAAGAAACTGGGAGTGCCTATATCTTTTCAGGATGGACTAATTTAAAAGACATTCTCATAGCAATCGATGATGCTGGTTTCACAACACAAAACCACTTAATATGGAAGTATCAATTTGGAGTATTCACAAAAAGGAAGTATGTTACTAGTCATTATCACATATTATTTCTGGTAAAAAATCCTAAAAAATACTATTTCAATAAAATTGATCATTATCCTGAAGATGTGTGGGAAATTAAGAGAGAGTATCTCCCCGGTGAAAAGAAGAATTCAACCAAGCTCCCAGATAAGCTTGTTGAAAAACTACTTTTGTATTCCAGTCAAGAGAATGACATAGTTCTTGATCCTTTTATGGGAAATGGTACAACAGCGGTTGCATGCATAAAACATAAACGAAATTACCTCGGTTTTGAAATCAATCCAAATGCAAAAGAAATAATCGATGACAATATTTCCAAAGCTCAAGAAAGCTAAAGTTGTAGGTTCGCTCATGACTCTGTTTACATCATTGAAAGGATTATCCATTATCTCTGTAAAGCCTAAGGTAAAGAGCGAACCTAAGTATAATTCATATATCTAATTAAATGAATTTTCTCAAATAAATGCCCTTCAATTGAGACATAGGAAAAGTTTAAAATGAATAATTCATCAATTAGTCCAAAACAGAGATAGTCTAAAAAGTGGAATGGCATTGCTACTTATTAATTGAGCATTGATGTTGTTCAGTTTTGTAACTATCTAAACCAACTATAAGGATGTTAACACAAATGTATACTGGGTTACTCTTTGCATCTGAACCACTATTTTACAGTATATTGTTACTAGTTTCTCTTGGTTTAGCACTGACAATATTCTTAATGCTTTTCTTTATAACAGTAGGATATGGTCGACACAACAAGGAACGCTGGGGACCTCGAGTAAATACTCATCTTGGTTGGTTTGTTATGGAGATCCCTACAATTGTGATTATAGGATTATGCTTTGTTTTTAGCGATAAATGGAGAAGTCCAGTTCATTATGCATTTCTATTTATTTGGTTCCTCCATTATGCTCATAGAGTGTTCATTTATCCCTTTACCATTAGAAATGGTAAGAAAATGACTCTTACTGTGGTTCTCATGGGTTTTATTTTCAATATCATTAATGCCTATATTCAAGGCCGTTGGTTGTTTACCTTATCTGATCCAGCATATTCAGGCAGTCTATTATTCCCTATCTCTAACGTAGATTACTCCTCAGTTAGTTGGTTATATTCACCACAATTTATTATTGGAACACTTCTCTTTTGTTTTGGATTCTTCATAAATAAACAATCGGATCATATTTTGAGGAGCTTAAGAAAACCCGGTCAAGAAAATACCTATTGCATACCCAATGGTGGTTTATATAATTGGATTACCTGTCCAAATTACTTAGGTGAAATCATGGAATGGATAGGTTGGGCTGTTCTAACATGGTCAATAGCTGGTTTATATTTCACACTGTGGACGGTTGCTAATCTTCTCCCGAGAGCAATTTCGCATCATAAGTGGTATAAGGAACAATTCGAAGAGTATCCTGAAAAACGAAAAGCACTAATTCCCTTTTTGTTATAAGAAACGATTTATCTCATTTATTCCTTATTCTTTATATTTGAGAATGATATAATTATTTTGTGATTTCTAGAGGTTATTAGGAATGTCAACTAAAGAAAGTCCTCGATATCTCGAATTAAGACCGTCAGGAATTGGGGAAACAATCATAGTTGCTATTGTAGGATTACTATTGATGGCTTTCTTACTTTATATCGGTTTGACTATAAAATATAAGGCCTTAGTGTTAACCGTGCCTTTTGTGGTTCTTATTGGTCTTTGGTTATTGTTTTATATTCCTTACAAAATTTATTCCTACATGACAAAATCAATTGATGTTTTAACATTTACAGATGAAGGCATTGTCATTCATAATAAAAAACTTGACATTCTAGAAACCATTTCTTGGTCTGAAATTATCGATATAATAATTACAAAGGTAGATAGTGATAATAAACCAGAGGAAATTTCGGTAATATGTAATAACCGAGCTGAAAAAATAAACCTAAAACTCTACCATACAATCTTTACATCAACAGAAGCAATCTGGGAAAAGATAGTCAATATATATGAGATGAACAAACAAATATTTATCTAAAACTTGATATTTTATCAAGATAGGATTTACATATCCTATATAGGAAATGTATTGAAGAGGATGGCAAATAATACTTATATAGTAAGCTCTTCTTTTATTGGAAAAAGATTTAACTTGCTAAATATAAGTAAGAAAAGAAAAGTAATAATAGTACTTTTATCCTATCTTTTCAAAAAACGTTCTTGAAGTTGAAAAAAATGCCAAAAGTAACTTACGAACCAATATCTGCGAAAGATGCTCTCAAGCAGATTAAAGATCTCTGTAGTATTATGGTTGATCTCGCATATTCTTCTATTATTTATGAAGATAAAGGGCTCGCAGAGGAGGTAAAGGAACTTAGGGATTTAGCTGTCAAGCTAAATTATTTATTAACTATGTCATTACAAGTTGCAGTTCGTGATGGTCGAGATGCGCAAGCAACTATCCCTTTAGTTGTTCTTGGTCAAGCAAGTAAAGACATAGCCAATTCTGCAACAGATATTTCTAATGTTCTCCTTAAAGGGTTCACCGTTCATCAAACCATTAAGGATTTATCTCAAAGAGTTGCTCGAGATTTAATGAGAGGAAAAATCTCTGAAGATTCAATTCTGAAAGGTTACGCAATTAAAGATATAACAGAAAAAATGAATTATTCCGTTACTATTTATGGTTTAAGGCAAGACGGAAAATGGATAATTAAACCCGATCAAAGTATTAAGCTAGAGGTTGGTGACTTAATTCTTGCGAGTGGTTCAAGCTCAGGTATTAGTCTTCTAAAATTGTTGGTTGGAGGAACTGCTGAAGAAATTAGTCCACCAGAAGAGGAAGAAGAAGATCCGAGTATTGAATCTTTATCAGATAACATTGTTGATTATCTAATCGCATTAAAAGATACCAGTGAAGTTATGGTTGACCTTGCATATGGTGCTGTTCTTTATAATAATAAAGAATTAGCACATCTCGTTACTAATATGGAGAAACGAGTTGATACCATACGAAATAAA
>JABLTI010000042.1 GCA_013166835.1 Promethearchaeati archaeon
TATTTTGTTCCAGGCCATGGACCAGTTAGTAACAAAGAACCAATAGAATATATTTTAGCCTTTTTTGAATTGGTGAAATCAACTATGCTCAAGATGGCTTCGGAAGGAAAATCTGAGGAAGAAATTCTCAAGAAATGTTATAACCTTGATTTCTACCCTATCAATGAAGAAGAGAAAGGGGATGTAGAAATGAAGGAACTTACCCTCAAAAAGTGGTATGATGTTTGGATTAAAGAAAAATAAACTGACTGTGGCTTTGATATGAAAAAGGTTAGATTAGGAAGAACAAATCTTAAAGTCTCTCGAGTAGGCATTGGTGGCATTCCTCTCCAGCGCCCCTCAGAGAAAGATGCTATCGAAGTCATTAAACATGCAGTCGATAATGGTATAAACATCATTGATACTTCTATAGGTTATGGTAATAGCGAAGAAAGAATTGGGAAAGCACTTGTTGGTCGTAGAGATGATGTTATATTAATTACTAGGACTAGTGCAGCAGATAAGAAACGAGCTGCTGAACATATAGAACAAAGCTTGAAGAATTTGCAAACGGATTTTATCGATATTTATGAGCTACATAACTTTAGTACTCCTGAAAGGTATCAAGCTGCTTTTAGTGAAGGAGGAATCATGGAAGCGGTCTATGATGCACAGGCTAAAGGTAAAATCGGTCATATAGGCTTTACTAGTCACTGTATTAACACAGTAAAAATGGCAGTAAAATCAGAAATTTTTGACGTTATTCTTTTTCCATTCAACTTTGTCAATAATGAAGCTGAAGAAGAATTGCTTCCAATAACAAAGAAACTTGATATTGGATTTACTGCAATGAAGCCATTTGCAGGTGGTAGACTTACTGAAGCAAATTTAGTGCTGAAATATCTCTTACAATTTGATAATGTAGTTCCGGTTCCTGGTGTAGAGAAAAAAGAAGAAATTAATGAAATATTGGAAATTGTAAATGGTACATGGAATATCACTTTAGAAGAAGAACAAAGAATGGATAATATTCGAAAGGAATTAAGTGATCCATTTTGTCAATGGTGTGGTTATTGTGCTCCTGGTTGTCCACAAGAAATCTATATGCCGTTTGTTATCAATGCAGAAAGTATGTGGAAACTCTGGCCCCATGAATCGAATGTTAAACGATACAAAGATATTCTCGTTGCTGCAAAAACATGCACAGATTGCGGGGAATGCGAGGAAAAATGCCCATATAATCTACCGGTAAGGGATTTGATGGAGAAAGGAATTGAGTATATTGAAAGCAAAATTACTATTTAGTTAAGTAAAGGTGAAGAAAGATGAAATATGAAATAAAAACATATCAAGAATCATTTCTTGAAGATCAATACGAAGTTGGAAAAGAAGCAATCAAAGATTGGTTATTCGAAGCTCAAACACCAGTAAAATCATTAAGAGAAACCTATTCACAACCAGGTTTTGATCCTACAACTAGGTTTTATGCCTTTATAGATGATAAAATGATAGGTTATGTTCTTACTCGAGTTTTGGGTGAAATTGATGGTGTTATAAAAGCTGATCTCAGTTATCCTAGAGTATTGCCTGGATATGAAGATGCTTTTGATCTTCTATATGAGAAGGCAATTGAGGAATTAAAGAAAAGAGATGCTAAGGTAGTTCGATCCATAGCATCCAAACAATGGCCAAATACTATTGAGGCATTTGAAAAACTAGGATTTGCATATACTTCAGAAGTATATCGGATTTTTAATCTGGAAACAGGCAAATTTAACATAGATGACAAATTGGATATGAAAGGAATTTCAGAATTTAACAAAGAAACAGATTTTGACGACGTTGTGGAGTTCTTTGTTAGAACTAGAGGTATGAAAGAAGAAAGAGCAATGCAAGTAATGGATATAATAGCAAATGTTTATCCTGAAGAATTTTTTGCCCACATTTTGTTGCGCAGTAATAATAAAATCGCAGCTCGTGCTGTTTGCACACGCATGAGTGATGATACTGGAAATTTCTATTACTTTGGTGATGAAGACAATTTTGACAACCCCATTATAACTAAAATGATTGCAGTGTTAAAGGAAAAAGGAATAGAAAATGTGAATGCCTTTCTTACTAAAGATACTCTTAGCCAAGAAGAAAAACATCTAAAATTAGGTTTTATTAACTATGGAGAAGTCTCCAGATATGAAAAAGAAATCTAGAATTAGTTGATGAGGTGTGAAAGATATTAGAAATAGCTATGAATCAAATTAATGTTCCAGATTTAGAGAAAGCAATAGAATGGTATACCAAGAAATTAGGATTTGAAGTTTCGAAAGAACATTTTTACCCACCACAAGCAGTTGATTTAGTGCAAAAGAGTGGTATAAGATTACTTTTGTACAAAGTGGAAAAAAGTGTAGAGATTGATTATCCAAATGTCAATCAATCAGTAATTATTTTCAAAACGAAAGACTTGAAAGAAACAATGAAGAAAATGAAAGAAAAAGGGGTAGAATTAATTTATCCAGATGCAATTGAATTCCCAGCAGGACTTTTCAACGCATTCAAAGATCCTTTCGGAAATGTCCATGAAGTTGTTCAAATCAAATAAAATCTTCTATTGCAAATCTTTGAGTATTACATACATTTTTATAGAATTAATATACACATTACTGTAGACAAACGACTTTGTAGATTATTGCTTGAGAGATTCAGACAGTATCTCACTGAAAGACCTCAAACATAATCACTGGATGGCAGTCGAACATCCACCGAGTCGATTTGATCATAAACAATGAGGTATAGCTAAATGAAGAAGACTCGTAAGAGAATTCTAAAACAAGTAGCAGCAGGTAAGATATCTGCTGAACAAGGGGAAAAGCTCCTACAAGAGCTTGAGCGTGATGAGAGAAGATCTGATGCTTCTCTAAGTAATTTTGGTTCGAATGTTATTACTCCAGCCAATCTCAAGAATCTAATTCCTAAATTAGCTCCCGCTGTCACTGAAGAATTTTTTGAAGCAATGGAAAGTGGAGCCTATCTTGGCATAACTTGGCAGGAATTCAAAGAACTAGTTCTCAAAAACATCAATCCTGATTATGTTAAAGAATTAACAAGATTAGGATATGGTGATTTAACAGATAATCACACATATGAATTTGTGATTTTCGGAGTAAATCCAGAGTACATTAAAGGATTACAAAAAAGAGGGTACAAAGAAATCCCTGAACATAAGCTCATAGAAATGGCTATTCATAGAGTTTCACTTGAGTTTATTGATGAAATGGAAGCAGTAGGCTACGAAGATATACCAATTGACACACTTCTAGAATTAAGAATTCATCAAGTTTCACCAGAATCCATTTCTCAATATAATGCAATGGGCTACAAAGACTTGGAACTCAGAAAGCTTATTGAGATGAAAATACACCGAATTTTACCAGAGTTTATCCACTCATATGAGAAAATTGGCTATAAAGGACTTCCAGTGGATAAGTTAATTGAATTAGGAATACACAAAGTTACTCCTGAATTTATCTCTAACTTTCGTAAAATTGATCCTCAAATAAGTGACATCAACGATTTCATTGAAATGAGAATTCATCGTGTATCAAATGAATTCTATCAGGATATTCGAGAGTTAGGTTATGATGTGGATTCAATTAAAAGACTGCTTGAAATGAGGATCCACAGAGTGTCTCCAGAATTCATTAAAGATATTAATGGATTATTCTCTGAAGATTTGAGCTTAGAAACACTAATTGAGTTCAGAATTCACAACATAAACAAAGACTACATTGAGATTTTGCGAGATAAAGGTGCAAAAGAACTAACACCAGAAAGAATCGTTGATGCAAAAATACATGGATTCTTAAATTACTTTGACTAGGCAAAATTTACGAAAAACAAAGATTTGTATTAGTATAGAAAGCTAGTACAAATCATCCTTTATTTCCAGATGAGGTAAAAACTATGGAAGAAACACGAAAAAGTATTCTGAAGAAAATTTCAGAGGGCAATCTTTCTGTAGAAGAAGCTGAAATACTACTAGATGAGATAAAGGAAAGAGATCGTTCTATTTATTCCAAAGAATTAGCAAAAGTCGGTTATGATGACATTACTACTAATCAACTAATTAAAATGGCTAGACATGAAATAACTATTGAATTCATTCTTGCGCTTGATGAAGCAGGCTTTAGTAACCTCTCACCAAATGCTCTTGTTCGGCTAAAGTTAGGTGATGTAACACCCGATTACATATCTTCTGTTAGGGATTTGTTCACACTGCCGATATCTGTGACTAATCTTGTTATTTTTGTGAGGCAAGGAGTAACACCTGCTTTTATTGAAGAAATTCAAGATTTAGGTTATCCCGAAGTTTCACCGTCAAAAATTGCAAAACTAAGTACTTTTGGTATTACTGCTTCTTATATCAGGAACATGAATGAAGCATTCTCGAAGCATTTATCTTTGAATCAAATAATTAATAGTAAAATACAGAATATCTCTGAAGAATTTATTGAAGAATTAGCAAGTATTGGATATGACGATCTTACTATTAATAGACTTGTAGAATTCAAAATTCATGGCATAGATAAAGAATTCATAGTAGGTTTTAAGGAAATTGGATACGTGAAAATTCCATTGAATACTCTAGTAAATCTAGCAATTCACACGATTACTCCAGATTTTATTTTTGAAATGCAAAAAATGCTTGTAGAAGAGCTTAATTTACAGCAAATACTGGATTTAAAAATCCATAATGTCACTAAAGAATTTCTGCAGAAACTGAAAGAGAGAGGAGTAAAAACAATTACTGCTCAAAAGGCAATTGATGCAAAGATACATGGATTCTTAAAATACTTTGAATAGTCCATTCTTATCAGATATTTGTTCGGTAATCTTTTAAATTACTTGAACAATAAGTAAGAAAAAACAATTGATTTTGAGGTAAAAAAAATGCAATATCGTCCATTAGGAAAAACAGGAATAAAAGCATCTATTCTAGGTTTTGGAGCCATGAGGTTACCAACCTCCACACCTGGTGATCCAACATCAATAATAGAAGATGAAGCTATCAAAATCATAAGACAAGGAATTGATGGGGGAATAAATTACATTGATTCTGCTTATGTCTATCATAGAGGAAAAAGCGAGGTTTTGGTAGGGAAAGCTCTCAAAGATGGTTATCGAGAGAAAGTACATATCATGACTAAGAATCCTGTGAGATTAGTTAATACAACTGAAGACTATCGCACATTATTAGATGAAGAATTGAAAAGATATGATACCGAGTATATCGATGTTTACCTTTTCCATGGATTAAAGAAAGAAAGCTATGAAGAAAAAATCTTACCACTCGAAATAGTAGATGAAGCAAAAGCAGCTAAGAAAGAGGGACTAATAAAACATATTGGCTTATCATCCCATGATAAACCCGAAAATGTAATTGAATTATTAGATACTGGAATTTTCGAAGCCATATTATTACAATACAATATTATTGATAATTCATATGTTGATGCAATCGCACATGCTGCAAAGAAGGGAATAGGCGTTTGTGTCATGGGTCCTGTAGCAGGAGGAAGGTTAGCATTAGAACCGCCGAAAGATTTAGTTGATTGCTTAACCCCAGGAGAAGAAACTTTCATAGATCTAGCATTCAAACATGTTTGGGACAATCCAAATGTCACTGTAGCACTCTCAGGAATGGGTGATGCTGATATGGTGACGAAAAATCTCGCGCTAGCCAATGCAGAAGTTGTTACCCTTACTCCTGAAGAAAGAGAGCGAACAAAGAAGATTGATACTACTTACAAACAATTATCTGATGTAATTTGTACTCAATGTGGTTATTGTGAACCATGCGAACAGGAAGTAAACATAACTCGAATTCTGAAACAATTAATTCATTGGGAAGTATATGGTTGGGACATGGCGAAACGCTACTATCAAATGATTGGCAACTCCCCAATTGCTCCGGGGAAACAAGCTCCTGCTTGTATTGAATGTGGTGATTGTGAAGAAAAATGTCCTCAAGGTATTCCTATTATTGAAAAGCTAAAAGAAGCTCATGAAATTCTAGGTGCTAAAGAAAATTAGAACAAACTAAATTCTTTAATGCCTCTTTATTTTTCTTTTTTATTCGATTACAATGAAACAGTGGGAAAAAGAAAAGCTGGTTGTTGAGAAATCAAAATTCCCAATAACTAAAGATCTGTTGGTTAAGGATCTCAGAAAAATCGGTCTTCAAGCTGGAGATATTGTCATCGTCCACAGCTCTTTGAGTAAAATAGGTTGGGTTGTTGGTGATGCTATTACTGTTATTTACGCTTTAATGGAAGCTCTTACTGAAGAAGGAACACTTGTTATGCCCACAATGACTGGCGGAAATACTAATCCGGAAAATTGGAATTATCCACCTGTTCCAGAAGATTGGAAACCTATTATACGTCAAGAAATGCCCCCATTTGAACCAGCTGTCACCTCAACTCGAGGTATGGGTCGTATTCCGGAATTATTCCGAATTTTACCCAATGTTTTTCGTAGTAATCATCCCCAATCATCTTTTTCAGCATGGGGTAAACATGCAAAAGAAATTGTTAGTGAACATAAAGTAGAAACAAGTTTCGGTTACGATAGTCCTTTAAGGAAAATATATGATCTCAAAGGTAAGATCTTGCTTTTAGGAGTTCATCATAGTTCTAATACTTCTCTTCATTATGCTGAAGTTAAAGCAGAATTGCCTAATTTTCCAATAGAAACACAAGGTGCTGCTCTTTTAGAGGATGGGAAGAGAGTATGGAAAGCTTGGAAAGAAATGAAATACGATTCAGATGATTTCGAAGAAATTGGATTAGCTTTTGAGAAATCAGTTAATTATCAAACTGTTAATATTGGTTTAGCAGAGAGTAGACTGATATTTTCAAAAGATATTATAGATTTTGCAGTTAAGTGGTTAAGAGAACATCGCAAATATTAACATCCATTGGAGTATTATAGATGCATTACAGAACACTTGGTAAAACAGGAATCAAAGTTTCAATACTTGGATTTGGAGTATTACGATTACCTATGAAAGGAAGAGGAAAAATTGACGTAGAGGAAAGCATCAAAATAATAAGAAAAAGCATTGATAATGGAATAAATATCGTTGATACTGCGTATAATTATCATAATGGAAAAAGTGAGATTATTCTTGGTCAGGCGTTAAAGGATGGCTATAGAGAGAAAGTAACTCTAATAACTAAAAATCCTCTTTGGGAAGTAAAGAAAGCAGAAGATTTCGATCACTTATTAGATGAGCAACTAGCAAAATTAGAGGTAGATTATCTGGATATCTACCTTTTTCACAACATAAATAAAAAGAGATACGATGAAGTAATTCAGGAATTCAATCTTTTCGATAAAATGAAGGAAGCCAAGAAGAAGGGGAAAATAAAACATATTGGTTTCTCATCTCATGATACACCCAAGAATATCAAAAAGTACATTGATGAAAATGAATTCGAAGTAATGTTGGTTCAGTATAATTTCGTAGATCCAATTAATGAGGAAATAATTCAATACGCACAGGAAAAAGGTCTTGGAGTCATTCTTATGGGCCCATGTGGTGGTGGAAGACTAACAAATGAACCAACAGAGGAAATGAAGCAATGGTTGACACCAGGTAAAACAAATTTCTCTGATTTAGCCTTCAAATTCGTGTGGTCTAATCCAAATGTTGACATAGCACTTTCCGGAATGAGCTCTGAGAAGATGGTTGATGAGAATATAGCATTAGTATCTAGTGATAACTATCAATTAAATGAAGAAGAAAAAGAACACTTACAAAAAGTTGCTCAGAATTACAGGGAAACATATGATATTAACTGCACTCAATGTGGCTATTGTGATGATTGTCCCCAAGAAGTAAATATCAAATTTATATTCAAACAACTCATGGTCTCAAGGGATCCTCTAAGAATGCATGGTGCAAGAGCAAATTATCGAGGAATAGGATTAGCTAAGAGATTTCCGGGGAAGAACGCACTTGCATGTGTTGAATGTGGAGAATGCCTTGAAAAGTGTCCGCAAGAAATCCCCATCATTGATCGTCTTAAAGAAGCTCACTCTATCCTAAAAGAAAGAGATCTATGAAAAAATGAGTCGCATTTTGAATTTAGAATTTTCTTTTCTTCTTAAACTTGCGATTTAATAAATTTCCAATATGATACCCTGCATAAGAATAACTATACGGTTTTTTTCTCTCTGGATGTTCACTTTCATCTTTGAGATATTTCATTGCTAGTTCTCTGTGTTCCTTTCTAAATTTTTTAGCATTCTCCTCACTAAGATAAATAGAACCGACAGCAATTTCCCCTAATTGGTCATAACGTTTTGTCACATCATCATCTAGGTTATTATAATAATTTTCCAGTATAAATTGAAGAGTATTAACTAATTCAATAGTGTTCATTTTAGTGATATCTTCGTACATATTACTAAGTTCTTTCTGTCTTTTTGGAGTTTGTTCATCAAATACTCCTTTGTTGAATTGTTCTCTTATTTTTTGAGAGAGATTTAATTCAATTGGTCTATAGTATCTTGTTTTGCTTCCTGGTTTTGTTATTTCATCTATCAACTCACTATCGAGTAATTTTTGAATATGATGATGAATGGTTGACTTGCTCTTGCTCAAATAGAAACTTAACTCATCTAAAGTAATATCTCTGTAAACGACTATAAGAAACCAAATGCTTAGCCTAGTTTTATTACTAATTACTTTAATGTAATTCTTAATGGTATCATTTGCGTTGTTTTGTGAATTCCCAAGTGTCATTTTTCTCTCAGTTTATTATTGTTTTTTTTATTTATAAAAATATACGAAAATCTGATATTAATTTAGAATATTCTAAAAATATCGTTTTTTTCGGAAAATTTAAATATTCGATTTTCTAAGTAAATATAGAATATTCCTATACCTTCCACAATAAAGATTTCCAAAGGGGTAGGACTGTGATGAAGATGTCGAAGACAAAAAGTAAGAAAAAAAGTAAACTGCGTCTCGATCGCAAGAAAGTCAAGGAATTGGAAAACTCAGGAATATTATTGGGACTATATTATGTCGATGGGCTGATTTAGTCCTATATATTCTTGAACCCGCAATTTCTTTATTATGGTCACAAGATACATATTTCCAAGTAAATAAGAAATATTTATATAACATTGTGAGAAATATTTCTTAACAGTATGGGACTGTTGTCTGAAGAATACTTCAGTTTGTAGTCGACTTAGAACTCGGTTTTTGAGAGTTTCAACTAATGAACCTTTGAGAGATGTGTGAAAGTACACAGAGGATACTCTCGAAGGAGTGGATGAAATGACACGCAAAAAAAATTCAATCAAATGTGAGATTAAGAAAGAACTGGCTATACCAGGTATGAAAACACATCTCATCCAGAGATGATAAGAAAAAAGTAGATTAAAAATTAGGAATGAATAAGAAATGATACAGAAAAAGAACAAACAAAGAGATCATTACACAACCAGTATTGAGAAAATAAGGAATGATCTTGGCTATCTGGCAGTAAGATCATTGAGAACCGCCTAGATATAATATTGAGGTGATGTAATTGGAAAAAAGTAAGTTAGTATTAAGAAACCAAATACGAAAACAAGTTAAACATGATATAGAAAAAGCAAGAATGAAAATGTTACTCCTGAATGGAAGATAATGAAGTAAGACAAAAAATTAACTCAGATGATAACAATGGAAAAACTGTCGCGAGAATTCAAAAACCTAATTCAGCATTTAACAAAAAGCATGCAAAGCAATTTACGAGTGTGGAAAAACTTGAGAAGATGTTACAAAAATGAATGCTTCATTTCTCAATTCGGAGTGGATGAAGTCAGTAATCAAGTTTGGACGCCTGCTAAAATGGGATTCAAACTTGATATACTTTTATCTGAAAACATTGGGATTCTAGAGATTAGAGGTTGGGATTTAGATTTTGCAGAAATTTATTCAAATTTAGATCCACCTTAGTTAATCTAAGTATCTGTTTACTGCTGAATAAAGAATTATTAGTTTCATTTTATTAATCTAAATTTTACATTGGGTGCTACACTACAAGCGGTGAATTTCCCACAACCAGAGCATTTGCTGGGTGGACAAGAAACATCAAGTTCTTCTGGTTCAACTATTTCTAAATAACCCATTTTCACAAGTTGATCTAGAAGCATTATTGCAGTTCCCTCTTCTATATCCAACTTTCTAGAGATAGTTGCAGTATTTGCATCTCCACCTGCACGTAAATAATCTAAGAGTTTTGATATCATCTTATATTACCTGTTCTATTTCTTCCTTTTATGATTTCGTTTTCCATGACCCTTCCTCTGATCTCTCCATTGCTCTCTCCAATCTCTTCTATAATGTCTAAGTCTACGGTGTCTCCGATAATGATGATGCTCAAAGTGCCATTTCTTTTCTTCTTTTAGAGCTTCTTTCTCCAGAGTAGGATATGGTTTATCTTCATCATCCATACTAGGTAGAACAACCATATGCCTAATAGCTAATACCCTAAAAAGAGGAATTGCAAAAATGGCCAAGATTATTGGTACATAGAAGAATGTTTCAACTCTGAAAGCAACGTTGTCTGATATGGTAGTAATTACTGCAGTTATTACATCTGCTAAAATAATAAGAATATAAATTCCCCCGAAAATAATTCCAATCCCTGCACCTATGACTAAATAGGAATCTGCTTTTTGAGTTTTAGTTGTAAGGTAATACGGAACAGACCAGAACATAATCAATCCAATAATAATCAAAACAAAACCAGTTATCCTCATTTGCTCCCATCCTAGAAATGCTGTCTTTTCATATATGTTCCAGGATTCACTCTCGGTAATTCCGAAATTAGAAATTGCCCCTAGGACTCCGAAGATGAAATAAACGAGACTAAGAAATATTGAGAATCCAAGTATTAGATTCGTAAATAATGGTTTATTTAATCGTTCTATGAATTGTTTTGGAATATATTGATACCCTCTTCTTCTTTTCGACTTTAGTGGTTCTTCTATAGCACGGGATAATTCAGGATGTCTTTCAAGATCTTCTGCAGGAATGCTTTTAGTGGATTCTTCAATTTCTACAATCTCTTCATTTGTTTCCTTGGTTTTCTTGTTCTTTATTTTTATGTCTTTCATTTATTCACCACCATTTTCAAATTCCTACTATAGCACCAACTAAAAAGTATGCAGCAGCTGATAACGCATACGCAATAATTGTCGTAAATATCAAAGAAAATAACATCCATTTCCAACTATTCGTTTCTTTTTTGATTACCGCTAGTGTTGCTATACATGGAACATATAGCAAAATGAACACTAACATTCCAAATCCTGCCGCAGGACCTATAATTGATATTGCTCCCGCTAAAGTAGGATTCATTGGATTTATTGTCCCAAAATTAAGCAGAGCTCCAAGAGTTCCAATTATAACTTCTTTTGCAACAAAACCTGAAAGCAAAGCAGCTCCGTATTCCCAGCTAATTGACACGCCTGAAGTTGTTTTCATCCACCAAAAAGCTTGAGCGACTAATCTTCCAATATATTCCATGATACCGGATTCGTTTAGTAGATAAATTATCATCATAGATGCTAGAATTAGTGTACTCGCTTTTTTGAAAAATTCTTTAGTTTGATTCCACATTTTAAGTAAAACGCTTTTGAATGTTGGACGAGTAAAGGGTTGTAATTCAATGATGAGTGAGGTTTTCTCCCCTCTAAAGATTGACTTTCTGAAAAGCCAAGCAAAGACAATTCCAATTAGAATACCAATAACATACAAGCTCAATGTAACAACTCCTGCAAAAGCAGGGAAAATAGCACCAGCAAAGAGAATATACACCGGTAGTCTTGCAGAACAAGACATGAAGCTATTAATCATAATTGTTGTTTTTCTATCTTGCTCATTCTTTATTGACCGGGTAGCCATAATTGCTGGAACATTACAACCGAAACCAAGAAGCATTGGTATCATTGAATGTCCATCAAGTCCAATGCGACTCATGAATTTGTCCATGATAAATGCAACACGAGAAAGATAGCCAGTGTCTTCTAGAATAGCCAATGCAATAAATAGAATCACAAGATATGGGAGGAATGAAAGAACAGACCCAACACCATCAATTACTGCTCCAACAATGAAATTTGAAATTGGATTAATGCCATTACCAGCACCATCGACCAAATTTGAGATAATATAAACTAAATCTCCTAGTTTGTCAAACGCAATAACTAAAAGATCGACTAAAGGTTGCCCAACAACAAAAGTAAGTTGGAATACCCCCCACATCACCGAAAGAAAAATTGGAATACCCAGAATTCTATTAGTTAAAACTTCATCAAGCATATCTGTTAAAGGCCATTTCTTCCCACGATAATCAGTAATGATATTCTTCAGTAACTCTTTTACAATATCATAGCGAGCATCAACAATGGCTAGAGAGGAATCACCAGCAAACTTCTCGGTTATCATTTTGTTAATTTTATCTCTAAGCTCGTCTTGAAGAACACCAATATCTCGTAAGATCCTCCAAGCGTATTCATCCTCTTCTAATAAAGAAATAGCAAGCCAATTGATAGGGTATTTCTTTTCTATACGAGAGGAATAAGGAGCAATTTCTTCAAGAATAGTTGGTAAACATTCAGCAATTGTTCCAGACCACTTTATTGGTTTAGATTCGATAGGGTTATCTAAATAATGACATATTGCACCTTTCAGATCAGATAATCCGATTTCTTTTGCTGCAATGGTTTCAATAATAGGTATTTCTAAATTGTCTGAAAGTTTCTCAACATCTATTTCTAAACCTTTACCTTCAGCGAGATCCATCATATTTAACGCAATTAGAAGATTAACTCCAAGCTCCATTAATTGGGCGGTCAAATAGAGATTGCGTTCAAGATTAGATGCATCAAGTACTACAACAACTAAATCTGGATTTTCTTCTATAATATACTCTCGAGATATTTCCTCATCAATGGAATGAGGAGTTAAGGAATAAATCCCTGGTAAGTCTATAACTTCAATAGTTCTATTTTTATGCTTCATCCCACCCTCTTTCTTTTCAACAGTACAACCTGGAAAATTAGCTATAGTTTGATTTAATCCTGTTAGCGCATTGAAAATTACACTTTTTCCAACATTTGGATTGCCAACTAGAGCAATTTTTGCCATGATACTACAACTTGCCTTTTAACTTTTATTTAAAAAATCCTGTGATCGTCAAAGTTAGGTTTGCCTTACATTTTTAAAAGTTTTTGGATAGATAGCTAGTTATAAATAAAATTAAAGACTGAAAGATTATTTATTACATATAGTTGTTTGATTGAGGGAAACTTTACTGAAACTTCCAAAACAAGTGATGAAAAAAAACATATTTTCACTATTTCTTGCGTTGCTCATATTATGGAATTCCTCCACATTAATCAATAATGAAAATTTCTTAATCAGAAAAACAGCTACAAATCAAATTGGAAGAAATATAATCCAACAAACCTATGAACATGAAAACTACACAAAAATAAGTAGCTATGATGATAATCTCAAGAATTTTGTGGCAAAAGATATACAAGTTAAAAATGATTTTCTCTTTATTGCAGCAGGGATTGAAGGTATGATTATTTTTGAAATTACGAATAGTACTTCGCCAGTATTAGTTAGTCAATTTTATAATGGAGGTTCTATTCAAGGAATCTCCGTCGTCGATGATATTGCATATTTGGCAGCTTATGATGATGGTGTACAAATTGTCAATATCTCCAATATGTACAAGCCAGAAATGATTGGAAAATATAGTGAATCATATTACTTTCATCAGATTTACGTAGATGGTAATTTTGCATATGCAGGATATACTAGTGGCACAGTTGGAGTTGGTGGGATAATCATTCTTGATCTTGCAAGTAAAGCGAAACCATTTAAGATTGGACAATATCTCAGAGAACACATAGGAAGAATAGAAGAAATCACACTCAAAGAAAACTATGCTATCATAATTGGACAAGCGAGTTCTGCAATCCTTGACATAACAGATAAAACTAATCCAGTTGAGCTTGAGGGGAGACTAGATTATATTTATCTTCATAATTCTTTTTTGGATGGAAACATCCTCTATATTGCTGCTGATATTTATGGAGTATTAATCTATGATATTACTGATATCGAAGATTCACAGCTGATAGCTAGGTATCAAGAAGGAAGCAATCCGATGGATGTCTATGTTGAGAATAATGTAGCTTATGTTGTTTCCAAAAATTTAGGTCTAATTCTCTTAGATGTGACAGATCCAGCAAATCCAACAATGTTGAGTAATGACAATCGAGGATCCAGTAAAACATTGGTTTGGGTGAAGAATGATTATGCCTTCGTGACAGAAACCACTGAGTTTTTGCAGGTGTATGATGTCTCTGATAATCTGCTGCCTGAGCTTGTCTACAATATGTCTACCAGTGGATTTTCAGAAGAAATAGCTAATAACGGTGATTATGTTTTTGTTGCTGATGAGCATGGTGGAGTCGAAATTATTAATACAACCAATAAACTGTTTCCAGAGAGAGTAGCTGTTTATTCTGAACCTAACAGCAGTATTTGTGATGTTGTGTATTGGAATGACACTTTGTTTCTTGTTGATGAAAAATATGGATTAATAATAGTAAATATTACAGACATTAGTTTTCCTCAGAAAATTGTAAATTGGACTAATGGTGGTGAACCTAGGAAAATCGCATATGCTGACAACTACCTATATTTAATTGATTATCTTGAGGGCGTAGAGATAATCAATATCACGGATATAAAGAATCCTAATTTAGTGTTTACTTATAGCAAATCAGGTGTAACGGATATTGTTCTGGAAAATACAACTGCGTTTATTAGTATTGAAGATTCAGGATTCGATATCCTCAATGTTACCTCTAAAGTTTCACCCATTATTCTGAAATCCTATTCTGATACTGGTCCCGCTAAAAGCCTGACTGTTGACAATAACCGTCTGTACATTGCTGATGGTTTAAATGGTCTAGAAGTGTATAATATTACTGATAAAATTAATCCTAAAAAATTAGCAACAGGATTAACTATGGATTATGCTGAATCAGTCTATGTGAACGATAGCCTTGTGTTGATTGCGGGAGATATTTATGGATTAATTTTTGTCTTAGATAATGGAGGAAGTTATGAAGTTCTAGAAATATATACTGAAACAGGTGAACCACAGGCAATCTTTGTAAAAGAGGACTTGATTTATATTGCAGATGGTTCTCAGAATTTCCAGATTATAGGAAAAGACAGTGAGAACGATGGTTTAGCGGATATTGCAGAAGAATACTACGGAACAAATCCTTTACTAGCAGATTCCGATGCAGATGGATTAAGTGATAAAGTTGAGGTTTCATTATATAGAACAAATCCCTTGTCGAATGATACTGATAATGATCTAATGGGCGATTATTTCGAAATATACAACAGCTTGAACCCAAATGATGCTAACGATGCTATAAACGACTTAGATGATGACGATCTAACAAATTTGGAGGAATTTCAACATTTCACGAATCCAAGAGATGCAGACACAGATGATGATTTCCTCACTGATGGAGAAGAGGTAAACACATATTTCACTGATCCAAGGATACCAGACACCGATGGGGATGGTTGGATGGATAGCTGGGAAATTTATTATGGAACGAATCCTCTAGATCCTTTAGATTATCCTGATTTCGAAACTACTCCACCCTTTACAGAACCACCTCCAACAAATCCCTATAGTAAGGAATTCAAATACTACTATCTTGTCATAGCAGTTGGCAGTATTGTAGTTGTAGCAGGTGTTCTCTATTTAATTATTAGATTTAGAGGGAGAAGATCGTTAATCTAATTCCTTTTTTTTATTATTCTTTCCCGGATTTGATTAGAGATAATTTCAAATGTTAATATTGTTATTTAGTTTCTATGAAGGAACTAACTGTACTTTCTTGGAATGTTAATGGAATTCGTGCACTTAGCAAGAAGAATGTCTACAAAGAACAAGATTTTTTCTCATGGTTGGATAGTGAATCACCAGATATTTTGTGTATACAAGAAACAAAAGCTCATCCAGACCAAGTATCAGAGAAGCTACTGAATCCACCAGGTTATTTTGGTCATTGGAGCGCAGCAGAAAGAAAAGGCTACAGTGGTGTTGTAACATTTACAAAAGAGAAACCAATCAGTGTTAGTACTGAATTAGGGGTTAAGCATTTAGATACAGAAGGGAGACATGTTATTACTGAACATTTGGGTTTTATTCTAATAAACTCATACTTCCCAAATGGAAAAAAGAATCAGGAACGACTCGATTATAAAATGGAATATTATGCAGAATTTCTAAAGTTTATCAATAAAAAACGAAAACAAGGTAAATCAATTATTTTCTGTGGAGACGTAAATACCGCTCATACACCAATTGATCTTACTCATCCAAAAGGGAATGAGAAAATTTCAGGCTTTCTGCCAATAGAACGAGAATGGATTGACAAAGTTATTGAGCAGGGATATATTGATTCATTCAGACATTTTTATCCCGATGTTCCAGAGCAATATACTTGGTGGACTGTTAGAAGCATTGGTGCTCGAGAGAGAAATGTGGGTTGGCGATTAGATTATTTCTTTGTCTCAGATGATTTAATAAAAAATCTTACAAAAGCAACAATAATGAAGGATGTTATGGGATCAGATCATTGTCCAGTCCTATTAAAACTAAAGATCTAATATGAAAAATAACAATAATCTTTGAGTTGATACCAATGAAAGATTTCACCATAGCGATTTATCAAATGGAGATAATCGTTGGAAAAAAACAGAAAAATCTAGAGAAATTTGAAAATATTATAAAAGAAAATTCAACAGAAATAGATCTCTGGGTAGTCCCAGAATTGTTTACAACTGGATTCGCTTATAGTAAGTTCCCGGAACTTTGTGAAAATCTTAGCGACAGTTTCACATTGCAATTTTTAGAGAAATTGAGTGAAAAATATGATGTTGGGATTGCAGGTTCATTTTTAATAAGAAATGAAAAAAAAGCATTTCAAAATCTGGGTTTCATCATTAGTTCTAGTAAGGGATTAATCTACAGATATCCGAAAATTCACCTATGGGGAAATGAGAAGAACTATTTCCTAGCCGGAACTAAGGTACCTCCTCCGATAGATTTTGATGGGAAAGCAAAAATTGGATTGTCAATTTGTTATGACCTTAGGTTTCCAGAAGTATGTAGAAGTTTAGTGTTAAATGGCGCAGAAATTTTAGTTACAACTGCTGCTTGGCCAGAAGCAAGAACTTCTCATTTTGATCTTTTAGCAGCTGCAAGGGCATTGGAAAACACCTCCTATCATATTGCTGTAAATAGAGTTGGACTTGAGAAAGATATCTATACAACAAAGTACTCTGGTTCATCTCGAGTAATAGATCCAATGGGGAATCCTATAGTCGAGCTTGGGGATGAAGAACAAGTAATTACAGCTAGCTTATCAGCAGAATTGCTGAAAGAAACAAGGGAGTACATCCCTGTTTTGAAAGATAGAAAGGAAATAAGCCTTTGACCAATTTTCTACATAATTCCAAGAATTTCCTTAATCAATTTTGCAGCAGCTAATGCTGAAATTCCTGAGGGATCAAACTTTGGACACAATTCAACTATGTCAAATGAATGGATTTTGATTCCTTGTAAACCATGCAGAAATTCGATTAATTCTCGAGTAGTCAATCCTGCAGGCTCCGGATTTCCTACACCAGGAGCATAAGCTGGATCAAGAACATCAAGATCTATAGATAAATACACTCCATCAAGATATTTTGGAATGAACGACTTTACAGTTTCAGCAGCTGTTTGAGGACCATTTTGAGCGATATCTTTTGTTGTGATTGTTTTAATTCCAACGGAATTCGCATAATCTATCTGCTCAGGAGTCGGTGATCTTATGCCGACCTGAATGATTGTTTCTGGTTCGATATTTGTTTCATCTATTATTCGTTTTACTACACATGCATGAGAGTATGGGTTCCCTTCATAATGTTCGTATAAATCGGGGTGTGCATCAATGTAAATTAGACCCATTCGGAGATCTTGTAATTTCTTGAGAGCAGTAAATGCAAAGTATGTGCTTAGATGATCCCCCCCTAAAAAGAAGAAACGCATTCCATGACGGTGATATTTAGTAAGTGTGCTTAGAACAATGTGTTTCGCTTCCATAGCATCAGGGGTTTCAATTAATCCATCACCTAGATCAAAGATTTGCCAAGTGTCTTTGATGTTTCTCCCAGTCTCTGCAAACGAATTATAAAGCTGTCCAGAAGTTGCATGACGAATAAAAGTTGGTCCTTCAGCAGCACCTCGTCTAAAAGATGAGGATGCATCCCAAGGTATACCCAATACCCCTAGGTTTGCGAAATTAATGCTTTCAGTAACAGAATTGAAAAATGGTTCTTTAACAGCTGATTTTTGACTCATAATTTCACACTCACCATATTTTAAGATAGAATTGTTACACAACTATATGATTTTTTTCGCAGAAAACCGATTATTATATGACCATAAACTATTAACGAACAAAAAAATATCTTTAAATATGTTTGAGACGTAATATAATATGAAACAAAGGAGAGTAGAGGTGTCAATGTTCCGAATGGTGACGAGTGCACTCTAGGAATAAGACAATGACTCTAGGAAGATTAGAGAAATGGAGACCGGAAGAAGAATCAGAAATCGCTTATTACAAGCGCCTTCTCCGCAAATCACATAAACAATACTCATTATTGGATCTCCTAGCGGACGCTTTCTTTAGACAAGCTGATTACGAAGAAGCTATTCATTGTTGGCAAAAATTCTTTAGAAAAGGGACTGTGAAAGATAAATATCGAGTTTTCATGAAAATAGCTCAGTCATATGAGCATATTGGGGAAATAGAACATGCTTATCATTACTATGGGGAAGCAGTAAAAGCAAATTCATGGAACTTGAATGCTCTTGGAAAATGGGGACAGATGGCTTATATCTTGGAAAACTATGAAGATGCTTTAGCATCATTTGAAACTATAACCAAACGAGAATCATATAATGAAATAGCTTGGCACAATTTAGGTCTGACAAATTACAACCTTGGCTTTCAAGAAGAAGCAATAAAATGCTTAGAAACCTCATTAACATTTGATGACGATAATGCAGACACTTGGTACACTTTAGCTACAATTTATGCAGAGAATTATCTTCTAGATAAAGCCTTGTTTGCTCTTGAACAAGCTTTAACATTAGAACCTGAATTGAAAGAAACCGCTCAAGATGAACAATCATTCCATACACTTATGGATCTCTCATTGTTCAGATATATGATACAGGTTTAAGTGAAAAAAAAAATAGAAAAAAAGGGAAGAAGCTTCCCAATTTGGTTGTTCTAAATTATATTCTTTGGACTAAAACCAATAGAATACAAAGAAACCCAGTAGCACAATGACTACTGTTACAATTGGTATAATGCAAACTGCTAGCCAACCGAGTATTCTACCTATTCGGCCATTCGATTCACCAGCTGTACCTTTTGATGAATAACCAGTTATTATTGCAATAATTGGGCCGATACATGGTAGGATTTGTAAGCAACCAAGAATTCCGAATATTAAAGATATAGTTCCTGTAGATGTATCTTGTGGATTAGGCATTTTTTTAACTCCTTGTTAAAACATTTCATTTACCTTTTTTGTGTTAATAAATATTACTCAGAAAGTTGGAGTAAGCGATAAAGAGGTAGAATCAGAAAAGGATTGATAAACAAGTCAATGCTCCATCGCATTTTGTGAATTCCGAAACATCAATAGCTTTAACTTTGAATCCTGCTTCTTGTACAGTTTCAATTGCTTTTGGATATTTACTAGGCATTATGGTAACACCATGTATTGTAAGAGTGTTTGCTGCATATGATTCAGAACGAGGGATAATAACTTTAGTGAATTGCTTCAATTGTGGAATATTGGCAAATTTCTCAGCTACAGCCACAGTTTTTTTACCTAGGTAAGTGACATGACTCTTAAGATGCATGAATTCAGGGATAGGAATGGTTTCAACATGAACATCCAGAAATGTTTGTAATTGATGAGCCCCATCAATATTGGTTCTTTGGGATAAGCCACAAATAAGACTATCTTCGAGATGGATGACATCTCCACCATCAATGGTTGCAGGATCAGAAGCAGCACCTACATTAAAACGATCTTTGAGAACTTTTATGACCTCATTCTCTTCTCCCCGTCTACTTTCTGCACCTATTCGAGTAATGAAAGCTCTATTCTTATGAATGACAACAGTATCCTCAACGAAACAAGCATCTGGTAGTATGTCCTCTCGAGGCAAAGAAATAATCTCTAAACCAAGCTCCTCAAGTGTTTGACAATAAATCTTATGTTGATGACGTGCTTGACCAATGTTGATGTATCTCTTAAGAGGATGATCGGAAAGACAACTGTCATAACTAATACCTGGTTCTCTGACAATTGCATACTTATATTTCATAAAATAGCACCCTTGTTTTAACCTAGATTTATCTATGATAAACTGAAATAAAAGCTTTAGCTGAGCATTAAAAGATGAAAAATGAAATGAATTTTGTCTTTGTAGAGATTTCAATTCATTTCATTTCTTCAAAGTAACTAACCATTGCAATAAATTCATTACTTTAATCTTAGGATCTGGTTCAGCATCAAAATCAAAGTCGTCTTCATCGAAGTCCATTTCATCTCGAGCAATTGTGTCTGCACCTCTACCAAGTGTTAGTTCACAAGTAGGACAGAAAGTGAGAATAATTTCCGCACCTACTGCTTCTGCTTCTCGATACCTTTTCTTAGAAATTTCGATAGCAATTTC
>JABLTI010000143.1 GCA_013166835.1 Promethearchaeati archaeon
TCTGATGTTGTGGAAAGATTCTATCCAGTTCAAGTCGTTGATTATTATGATTATTGGCCAACACTTTACAATACCGTTCCTCAAACAACAGCGAAAGAAATTAATGTTGGTTTGATTGGTAATCTTTCCTTGCCATTTTCAATTGCTAGAAACGATTATGATGTTCAAGGTAAATTGTATGTCAAAGTGATGGAGGGATATAGTATTAGTGAAATTGCCAGTGAAATTGAGATTACTACTCAACATGACACAGATAATATTGAAGATATGGCACTTATCTCTGAGGGAACATTAAAAGCCACAGTGCTTTATGGAGCTTTAAATTCTAGTTTCATTGTTTCCTTGTTGATATCTTCTGCAACTTTAATTACTATGATGATTGTTCAAGGAATTGAACGTGAAAAAGAAATTGCTGTTATGAAATCATTCGGCATAAAACCAAGACAATTATTCAACTTTTTCATATCAGAAGCTGTCATTGTTTTGCTTTTCACCATGATCATCGGTGTAGGATTAGGCGTTGGGATATCTGTTTTATTGATGCAAGTCTTAAAAATTGGTTCAGAAATACCTAAACATGAAATGGTTTTCCCAGTTATGAAAGTTGTTTGGACTACACTTGTTGTATTTGGTGTAAGTTTACTTAGTACGATTATTCCTATTATTATTAACACTCGTAAAAAGATTAGCGGGGCGTTGAAATCAATTTGAAAAATAATGAAATATTTGTTGAATGTACTGACTTGATAAAAATCTATGCAGATGAGAAAAATAGAGTTCGAGTTCCTGCTCTTCGTGGTTTAGAAATGAAAGTCAACAAAGGGGAAATCACTCTTTGCGTAGGTCCAAGTGGTTCTGGCAAATCAACTCTGCTAAATATTTTAGCAGGTAATTTGAAACCTTCAGCAGGGGTCGTGATGGTTGGAAATACTGATATTGCCAAGTTTACTCGAGCAGATATGGTTGATTATAGAAGAAAGAGAGTTGGTGTTGTTTGGCAACTTCCACAAATGAATCTTGTTTGGGAATTATCTGCATCTCAAAATATTCAAGTTCCTATGCGAATTCTTGGAATTCCTCGAGAGGAAAGGATGACAAGAACTAAAGAATTGCTTGAGGAAGTAGAATTACTGGATCGTGCGCATCACAAACCCACTCAACTTTCCGGTGGAGAAATTCAAAGAATTTCACTGGCAGTAGCATTAGCCAACAAACCTGAACTCGTTGTTCTAGATGAACCTACTGGAGAGCTTGATTCACAAACATCAGAAAAAATTATTAGCTTTTTTGAAAAAATAAATGAAGATCTTGGAGTGACTATGATTCTCGCGACTCATGATAGAAGACTAATCGCAAAAGGATATCGAACCATGCTCTTAGTAGATGGACGCATAACGAGTGTAAGACATGGATTTGCTGATGAGAAAAACATTCCAGTTTTCAGTGATGCATTTGGTGCACTACAGATTCCCACAAATTTGCGTGAGCTCTTTAAATCTCGAGAAGATCTTTTATTAAGTCGTGAAAGCGAAGAAGTTTTCAAAATCTTTGTTCCTAAAGATAATAGTGAAGAATAATTGGTTGGTCTTAAGATTTTAAGACTGCCAATTTAATGTATTTATTTGATATTGATTTATGCTTTAGCAATTCATTCTTCTGGATGATTTTGTAATTGAAAGTGGAGTTTATATGCCTTTTTTGATACCTCTAATTGCTCTTCAAGAAATTGTAAAAAAGGATGGAAAAAAATTTGGGATTCCTGGCAAAACTCTTTGGAAAAGTTGATCGTAAAGTCAATATTGCTATGTGTGGTTTAGATAATGCTGGGAAAACTTCAATCCTTAGCTTTCTAAAGAAAGGTGAGTTTCGTGAAACTATAGCTACTATGGGTGTAAATCACGAGAATTTCAAACTTGGCAAATTATCTATGTCCGTAATGGACCTTGGAGGGCAAGAAGTATTTCGTCACTTTTGGCCAGCGTACATTGAAAGAGCAGATATTTTAATTTTCGTCGTTGATTCAAGTGATATTACTCGATTACCATTAGCTAAAGATATCTTCCATAAAGCAATCAATAATTATTGTAATCCCGATATTCCGATTCTAGTTCTCGCTACAAAACAAGATTTGCCTAATGTTTGTTCGCTCGCATACATTATTCACCTCTTTCAACTTACGGGATTGTTCGATCGAACTATTCATGTACAAAAGGCAAGCTCTATCACTGGGCTAGGGATATACGAGGCTTTTCAGTGGATTCATGATCAAGTTATTGAAACAAAGAAACGTCGAGTGTCAAAAAACATCCCACAAATGGTATTTCCCAAGCCGGTTTAGAAGAATTTTATTCTCACAACCAAAATTTCCTTAATAACTTAAGGAATCTTTTGAATAAATTTAATTTTGCATCAAAATAATAAGATTCATATTCTAAAAGACTTGAAATAAATATAGGAAAGATTATTATTTAGCTAATAATCTTATAGACATACTATCCATCCCCTAAGGTGAAATTGTTGAGCGGTTCTGAATCTGGAAAAAGCAGTATATTGAAATTCATCCCAGAGGAGAGAATGGAATTAAAGGAATTTCTTTTGAAAGTAGGGATTAAAAATCTTGATAGACATACTATCCTAGTCAATGGTGCTCGTGCAAAATTAGAACAACTTGTCGAGAAAAATGATGAAATCATTGTTCTACCGATTCTCAAAGGTGGATAGTAGATTTATCTGCACTATTGTGGGAATATATTCATTCACTTTTTAATTTTATATGTAGATTATTTTTGACTGAATAGATTTTCGCAGATATATCAGTCTCTGACAATGTACTTGAATAAATAATAGGCACTAATAACCATCCCAATACCTACAAATATGAAAATAATATAACCCGAAAAGTACAGAGCATTCCAATCAATAGACCATTGCGTTTGGATGAGTTTTACAAGTGAAAAGATAGAGAGTATTGGTCCTATTAAGATAAACACCATGCTAAATGTCATTGCAGAAGCCATTTTAATGACGACCCAACCAAATCCGGGAGCAATGTCAATCCCTGATGGTGAACCTTTTTTCTTTCGTTTTTTCTTCTTTTTTTCAGGAGGAGTTAAAGTTTCTTTCACTTGCTCTTGTTTCTTCATCATTTCCTCTGCTTGCATTTCAAGAATTAAATCATCTTTTTCCTCTGGAGTAAGAGATGCAAAATCTATTTCTTCTCCCTCAACTTCTTCTTGTTCGGTTTTTTGGTTTTCTTCCTCAGAGGTATTCAAACGGATCATTATCTTTCACTGTTTAAAGCAATTAATTTACACTTTAATTACAATTTTTGAGTTAAATGTATATGTATTTGGTTTGTTTTGAAAAAATCAAATCGTTTTTATTACAAGTAATAATTCAATTTCGGGGAAAATAATTTAGATAACTAAAAATAGGATAGGACATAGGAACTTACGAATTAAAAGAAAGCATTTAAAGCTTAATTTAATCATTGTAATTTGAATTGCAAGGATGTGTAATTACCAGTGAAAATTGTACCAGATACTAGTGTGATTATTTCAAAGTTTATCGTAGAAGAAATTCTTGCTCTTGAAGGAAAAGTAGTAGAAGTTATTATTCCACATGTAGTGATAAGTGAAATTGAGAATTTGGCAAATAATCATCGAGCCAAAGGTTTTGAAGGGTTAGAGGAATTAAAGAATCTTCGATTTGAATGTAAACGTATGGGGGTTCCAATTACTCTTGCAGGGGAAAGACCAAAGCTGGAAGAAATTCGATTAGCATCTTCAGGAGAATTAGATGCGAGAATAAGAGATGTAGCTCGTGAACACGATGCAGTAGTTTTCACCAGTGATAAAATTCTTGTCTCAATGTGTGAAGTTGAGGGTATTAATGTTGAATATCTAAAACAAACACCTAAGAAGAAACCCCTTATGAGAATTTTCGATTTCTTTGATGAACAAACTATGTCTGTACACATCAGAGAAAAAGTTGCTCCACAAGCAAAGAAAGGAAAACCAGGAGATTGGCAATTAGTAAAGATACATGAAAACCCAACAACTCATGAAGAAATTGATGAATTAATCTTAGATATTCTTTCCATTGCACGTGTTACACCGGATTCATTTATTGAAATGGATGAACCAGGGGTAAAAGTTATCCAACTTGAATCTATGAGAATTGTTATCGCCCAACCACCGTTTTCAGATGCTCTTGAGATTACTGCAGTAAAACCTATTACAAAACTTTCTTTGGATTATTACAAACTCTCTCCAAATTTGCTAGAGAGATTGAAAAAGAGAGCGGAAGGAGTTTTAGTAGCTGGATCACCAGGTGCAGGAAAATCAACTTTTGCGCAAGCATTAGCTGATTTCTATGCAGAGCAAAATAAAACCGTGAAAACAGTAGAAAAACCTCGAGATCTGCAAGTAGGACCTGAAGTATCACAATACACAACTCTTGCTGGTGATTTTAGGAAAACTGCTGATATCATGTTACTTATGAGACCTGATTTCGTTATATTTGATGAATTGCGAAAAACCCCTGATTTTGAGGCCTTTGCTGATATGCGACTCTCGGGAATCGGATTAGTAGGGGTAATTCATTCCACAAAAGCAATTGAAGCAATTCAGCGCTTTATTGGGAGAATCGATCTTGGAATGATACCAAGCATTCTTGATACCGTTATCTTCATCGAAGACGGAGAAATTTGTGATGTTTTAGAACTTAAAATGACAGTAAAAGTTCCTTCTGGTATGCAAGAAAGAGATCTTGCGCGTCCAGTTATTGAAGTCAGAGATTTTGAAACTCATAAATTAAAATATGACATCTTTGTTTTCGGTGAACAAGTATCAGTTATTCCTGTTGGCAGTGTAAGCGCTCAACCATCTCTACCAATGAAACCACAAGAAAAGAGGGAAATAGAAAGAATTATTCGTCGTCAAATTAACTCGAAGCAAATTAGGGTTACAAAGTTGAGTAAAAATTCAATACGAGTTGAAGTGCCAGAAGACGAAATTCCACTAATTATTGGTCGTAGAGGGAAAACAATCACTGAGCTTGAAAAGAAAATTGGTATGAGAATTGATGTCAAGGCACTACATTATGATGATGAATCCACTGACTCAGCAGATAAAGCACAATTCCAAGGTCAACTACCTGTTGATATTCGCTTCACTAAAACACATGTTGTTCTAAGTTTTCAGGAAGATTTGCGAGGGATTAATGTAGAAATCTCTACAAATGAAAAACCATTATTCCAAGGATCAATTGGCAAAAAAGGTGAGATCAAAATAGAACGTGCTACTTCTATTGCAAGGGAAATCATTAGAATGATTAACAAAGGAGAAACGATTTACGCAAAGCAAAAATAGCTTTATCTAAATCAAGTTTTTTCCTTTATTTTTATCTCTTTTTCAGATGCAACTATTACTCTGCTTACTAAGTAGCTTGGAAAAAGACCATTTTCCATAACACCAGGAATGTTGTTTAGAATTCCTTCAAATATCGTAGGATTACTAATTATCTTAAAATCTGTATCTAGGATGACATTACCATTATCTGTTACAGTTGGTCCTAGTTTATCTGAAGCTATTCGTAACTTGGGTTCGCCTTGTAGAGCTAGTAATTTCTTCTTAACGAATTCTTTTGCATGAGGAATTACTTCAACAGGAATGGGAAAACTACCTCCTAATTCATCAACCATTTTTGATTCATCAACAATGATAACTAAATCTTTAGCTGCAGCAGCAATTATCTTCTCTCTTAATAATGCACCTCCACCGCCCTTGATTACATTTAAGTCTTTATCGACTCTATCTGCTCCATCAATAGTTAAATCAATAACAGGGTTTTGGTTTAATGTTCCAACCATCATATTATTTTCTATTAACATGTTTTCGGTATCTAAGGAACTTGGTATACAAACGATTTTTTGAGTGTCAAAATCCGAGGTTCCTAATAGTTTTATAAATTCTCTTACTGTCGATCCACTACCGATTCCAAGAACCATTCCATCTTTAACGAATTTGAGTGCTTCTTTTGCTGCTTTTCTTTTCATTTCTTGAATTGCTTTTTTATTCCCAGTCATTGTTTCCCACAACTATTTACTGATTTACTTTTAATTGAAGAGTGTTTGTAACTCATAATAAGAAACATCACCCAATCGATCAACGCAAGCAATTAACAATTTCTTCTTCAAACTTTGAGTTTGAGTTACAATTTCATCTAAACTTTCAATATTAATTGTCATACCCTCTCCTAAGGGGCTAACCATGATTTTCGCAACTTCTTGACCGATTTTTGCCCCTCGCGGATAGAGGCGGTATTTTAC
>JABLTI010000144.1 GCA_013166835.1 Promethearchaeati archaeon
AGGAAAGAAATACTCACAATGAGTGTTACATGCGTAGATGAACGAATTGCTCCAAGAGTACATTATCTATCTTTTAGAACACCTGGTGCTTGTGTATTTCCAAGAGAAAATGAACCGTCCTATACATTAGCAGCAATCCTATTTTTTTCAGAAGTAGCAAAGTTTTGCGAAAAAACAAGGATTGTTGTAGCAGATCATGGAAAACTAGAGGAACAAGGATTCATTAGATGTGGAATGACAGGCACGAGTGAAATATTGCACAAAATTAAACAAGACTACATACAGAAAAACGAGGATATCTCTAGTCAAATCAATGAATACTTAACAAGGTTGGAATTATACGACTTAGATAAACTTGGAGGAATAGGGAGTCACGCACAATGGGAAGTATTGCAGTTTGAAAAAATACAAACAGCATTTGCTCTCGAGAGTAGATTGGGAAAAATATTGCCAAATGATTTAGAGAAAGAACAGATACCAAATAAACGATTGGTAATAACTCATCCTTTTGTCAGTCAAGAAGGATTGTTAGCAAACTTAGATGAACAAGGTCAATCTTTTGATGGGAACACAATTATTCAAACAATTGTTGGAATACCAAACATACACGAGGATTACAATCTAACGAATGGTTTACTACTTTTCAGTTATAGAAAAGGTGACTCTGTTCAAGAATTGCTTGTTCTTGAACCTATAATCAACATACTTGAGCAATCCTTTATTCGTAAACTTCTACACAAATCGCAGCAAATGTTAGACATAACAATAAAGCAACTTTGCGATCAAATTACTTCTATAACAAATATACCACCTGATAAGTGCTTACGATATTTAAAAAGTATAAAAGAAGGAACCAACAGTAGTTTGTACGGATTAGAAATAGATCAATTAAAACGTGCAAAGAATCTAGCTGAAGCAATTAAAAGAACAGATATTTTACCAAAGAAAATTATCATAAAATATGGATTAGTGGATGTTCAAGGCGTAATAAGGAATCAAAAAATCCTTTGAAACTCAGAATGTGACGACTTTATCAGCATCATACGTCCATTGGGTTAATTGCTTCATGGTGCTACTTTCTATACCTTCAATTAACACTGCTTCTTTTAATCCTCGAGCAATCAGACAGGAACCGCAAGCTTTGATCTGTCCATCCTTCCGAAGAACAGAAGCCAACATTCGCTCCAAGTTATAGTAACCATCTGGTGTTTGTTGATTTGGGATAGCACAGGTAACAGCATCAGCAATAAGAAAAACATTAACCTCAACATCTTTGTGTTCCTTTTGCAAAGTCATGGCTAATCGCATAGCATTAAATGCCTTTTCAGTCCCATAAGAAGCATCATTGATAATTATCAAAACTTTCATCTTAAATACACTACTCTTTTACTGAATCATTTCGTGTCCTTTATTAATTAGATTTTACCATTAGAAAGTTAGGTAAAAAGATGGCATTATTGGGGACTAATTCAGATTAATAAATATAATTTTCTTGGTGTAAGAAGTAACAAGAAACGTTTGATGAAGTTTTTTTGCTTGAATTATTAAGAGTAATTAAATGACTTTTTATGCAGAATCACCTATAACATAATGATTCTAATGACAATTGATGATCCCAGCAAATCTGAAATAGCATTTACTAATTTCACTCATTTTATGTTGAGAATATATTACAAACGATTTGTGAAATCTCTTGATTTGCAACCAAATGACAAAGTGATTGATTTTGGATCTGGCACGGGCTTTATTGCAAAGCTCATGTTGAAAAAACTTGTAGGAAGAGATAGTTGGATTAGTTGTGTAGAGATTTCAGAGAAATGGAATAATATTGCTCGGAAGAAACTCAAAAGGTATCCAAATGTAGACTTTTATTGTGGAATGCTGTATGAATTGGGTATGAAGGAGAACTATTATGACAAAATTGTTGCTCACTGGGTTATACATGATATACCAAAAGAACACCGTGAAAAAATTGTCAAATCTATGTCGAAGCGTTTAAAAAAGGGCGGTTTAATCATTCTTCGTGATTTTGTTGGTTCTTCTCATGGAATGCCGGAAAGTGAATTAAGAGAATTAATGACTAAAGCTGGAATGATCGAAGTGAAATCTCAACTGGTTAAACATAGAATTGCGGGAACAACTTTGTATGCAACTTTTGAGAAAAAATAATTATTCATCAGTTCTAACTTATTTTTACTATAGGACAGTCAACGATTTTAATTGTTCTCTGACAAACGGGGCAATGATTATTAGTTGCAAGCCAACCACTTAGATGTTCTCTCTGAGCCATGTTGCCACAAAAGGGACAAGCAACAATATCCTCTTCATCAATATCGATTGGTAAACTGGAAACCATACACTGTGTTCCCTTGGGGATTTTCTTGACGAAATAGACTTTAGTTATTGGAATGGTATCTTCTCGAGTTACCTCAAGACCATCTAATTTTGAGAGCAGTTGCTCTGGAGTAGAATAATCAAGTTTAATCGCTAGAACCTCTAATGGATAACGAAATGGTTTCTGAATCATCTTAGAGTAAAAACGTAATTCATGTAATCGTTCCTGAAGTATTCGAGCAACTTCGAGATTCTTGAGGTCAACAAGAGCGTAAATACTAAACAATCGCCCATAAATATCAGTGGATTGACTTCCAAACACACCGCCAAACCGAGAAATTTCAAGGAGTTTTTTTGCATTACCTTCTTCAAAAAGCTCTTTCGCATACAAATACGATCGTTTAACTTGATAATAGATAAACAAGAAAGGTAAACCTGAAAGAAAGAATAATACACTAAGTATCACAGTGAGAGATAAATAAGTTCGTTTCTGCCTTCTCCATCTTTCTTCTAAAAGAGAATAAGAAGGATCAGAATATTTCTTCACCAATCTTCTTTGTTTTCTAGTAACTGCTTTCATTTAGTATCATCTCAAGCCGAATTTTCGAAAAATCTACAATGATAATATTCATGCTTATTTAAATAGATAGCTCGAATCTTTGAAGCTAAAAGTAACGAGCTGGAAACTAGCTACATCTAATACAAGATCGTCTTCTGCCACAAGTGTCCTGGCAGCAAGCATCACAGCAACAATTACAACAGCATTGTGCTGTTTCTTGTTGTGCCGACTCACGCTTAAGGATAATCTTGTAAAATGCGATCTTAAGACCCACCGGTAACAAACAAAAACCGTTTCTGTTTCTCAACAATTTCTTCAGTAATTTTGGTGTTTTCTTCATTGAAATCACAAACTAAACATTACTCAACTTGGTTCACTAGTTCGTTAGAGGGAAATAAACTTTTTTGTAATGAACTTTGTGCGCGAAAAGTAACAACTTGTGACTAAGAGTAGCTAAGAGTGACCTCGTAATGTGAACTTGCTTCTTAAAGGAAAACAGGCTACTCATAGTAGAGATGATATGAATTGTCAAAAACATTCAATTTACAAACAGCAAAAGAACGATTAGAAGGACTGGACACCTACCTCGAAGAAGCGATCACTAAAAGACGTGTTCCTGGATTAGGGATTTCTATAGTTGTTGATGATGAGATTATTTATTCTAAGGGATTTGGCTTTCGTGATCTGAAGAAGCAGGAAAAGGTAACAAAGGATACAATTTTCCCAATAGGATCTACAACAAAATCATTTACCTCAACAGCCATATCAATGCTAGTAGAAGATGGATTACTGGAGTGGGATAAACCAATAAAGAATTACTGTCCAGAGCTCAAATTCAAGGACCCATATATAAACGAGAACGTGACCATTCGAGACATTCTCGGGCATAGAACAGGAATGCCAGGACATAACTTCGTATGGTTCGGATTCGAACAGACCCTCACGTACATGGATAAAATACAATACTTGGATACAACCAAACCTTTCAGAACTACTTTTCAATATTGCAATATCATGTATTGCTCAACAGCGGAAATTATAGAAAAGCTGACCGGAAAGAGTTATTACGAGTTTATCACAGAACGAATTTTGAAACCATTGGGGATGAAGAAGACATTCTTCTCAAGGGAAAAGGTCAAGAAAGAAGAAGATTATGCCACTTTATACAAAGAAGAAGAAGGCGAGATTGTTGAATCACCAGATATAGAACTAGCCATTGGGAAAGGATCAGGGAATATTAATTCAACAGCTGAAGATATGGCAAAATTCTTGCAGTTCCACTTAAACAAAGGAAAAGTAGACGGGAAAGAACTCGTATCCGAAGGGAATTTAGTGAAAACACACCAACCAGCAACTATAGCGGGACATCGTTCAATGCTAGATGATGTCTATCCCCAAGAGAAATTAATTCATTATGAGAGCTATGCTCACGGATGGATTTGTGAATTTTATAGAGGATTCAGAACGAATTATCATGCTGGGAGTTATCCAGGATGTTGTCATATCGCTTGTTTTTTGCCAGACTTGAATATTGGGATTGATATTTTAACAAATACTCTTGAGAGTTTTCTAGGGCATATCCTACATTATCACATAATAGACAGATTATTGGGATTAGAACAAATAGATTACTTAGCAATCGATGAAACAATAATGAACATAATGAAAGAACAAGGGAAGAAAGGAGAAGAAGCAATAGAGAAAGAACGAATAAAGAACACAAAACATTCGCATCCCTTGAAAGATTATATAGGGAACTATCAGCACCCAGCATATTCAGCATTTGAATTCAAACTCAAAGATGGAAAACTGCTTGCGAATTTTGGTATCCACACAAATGAAGCAAAGCATTATCACTATGATACCTTTGAAGTAAAACTAGATATTTTCGGAACATCGATAATGATTACTTTTGAAACAAATCAAAAAGGAATAGTACACGGAATGAAAATCCAAACAGAACCAGCGTTAGAGCCAGCATTCTTCAAGAAGGTTTGATTCATCCATCAAAAAAGAATCAATAATAGCATATGTTATTGATTCTTTTCCATTATTTTTTTCAGGTTTTCCCCTTCTTCTTTCATGTGCTTAATTAACTCCTCTTTTTGCTTGCTAGCAAATTTAGTTAATAATCTACCAAAACGAAAGTTAAGGGTTGCAGTGAAAAGTGTACCTGCTCCTTTTGGTTCAAAAATAAATTTTCCCGTAGTAGAAACAAGGTTCCCAGGAAAAAGCATTTTGTAACGGATTAATCTATTCGGAATCATTTCTATCGTTCGAAATTTCATTTTGTGAATTTCCCCATGTAAATATTCCTCCGAGTATAGAATTGAACCAACTTCAAAGGGATTACCTTTTACCCATACAGATTTGATGTGATCGGGGTGCCACTCACAATAGTTTTCAGACATCATTAGAAACCATTGAAAGATTTCTTCTGGTTTTGCTTGTATTTCAATTGTATCTACTAATTCCATTTTTCCCACGTGTTCTACACATATTTCATAATCATCTAAAATATTTGTATAAGACTTCAAAACAAAGTTCTGAAAAACAAAAGCGATTATGAATCTCGAAGAGGTAATGGAAAAATTTAACTATCCTTCTTTTTAATTATAAAAAACACAAAAAATTGCTTTTGCAGTTTTTTTGATTATAAGAATAAAATAAATTTGGGATTAATCATGAGTGAAGAAGAACAACAATACAAAAGTGAGTTTACAAAATTAAGATTTTATTACATAGGCGGAAGATGGGGTTACGCAATCATACGATTAATAGATTCCAACAAAGAAGTCAAAGTACGATTAGCAAAATGCAAGAAACAAGAAGCTTTTCCCCGAACTGAGAAATACAAATGGGAAGATGTTCCCACTGAACATGTCAAGGATTTAAGCCAAGTACAAAAAATTAATTTCAAACCAACAGATAATTTTGACAATATAGCCAAGGAAATAGTCAAGGAACTAGAAGAAATTAAGAAACTACAAGAAAAGAAAGAAGAGAGTTCTGAAGAGAAAACTGAGGAATCATCTGACTAAAACTCTAATCAGCTTTTCAAGAAAAAAATAAAGAAGAATACACTAAAAGAACTTAGTGTATCAATTCTTAAAATCATAACGTCATTTTACTAGTTGTGTTTTCTCCTTTTATTATATCTAGCAATTACTACAATTGTGATAGCAATTAATACAATATCACCAATGCCCATAGCGGTTGAAAACCAACCAGGACTTGTTTCTACAGTAGTAGGATAATCTAAAGGATCTAGAGGATCAGTGCCAATATCAACTTCGTCACCATCGGAATAACCATCCCCGTCAGTGTCATTGTTATCATAATCTGTACCATAGGTGTCAACTTCTTCAACATTTGTTAAACCGTCGTCATCAGTATCAAGATCTGCATCTGCAACCAAAGGATCAGTGAAAT
>JABLTI010000252.1 GCA_013166835.1 Promethearchaeati archaeon
GAGGTTTTGGAAACACTCTGTTTCTTATTGACTCAATATTCTTATGATTTCTCTGTAACCTGGAACTCTTGTGGTATCACCAACACCAATAACAGAATTTAATTGTGCAAGGTTTTTCCATATTTGTATATTTGTTGGAGCAATTTTGGAAGCTTCTTCGAAACACCGAATACCATCCCAGATACGATTTATTAAGGCATATAATCCACCAAGTAAGAACCATCCTTCCATTTTATCCGGATTTAATTCCACAGCTTTTTCTAAATAGACTAAAGCATTATTGGGATTTCGAAGGTCGATATAAACTGATCCAAGTAGAGTTAGTGTTTCGTAATTTTCATTATCAATTTTCAGAGCTTTCTCATAACTCTTAATGGCATTCGGATAATTCTTCTGTCTGTTATAACATTTTCCGATTTCTATCCATGCTTGGAAGTAATTCTTATTAATTTTTAGTAATTTTTCAAACGCTTTAATCGCATCTTTTTCCATATTTAATCTCATGTAAATGCTGCCTAAAGCTCGCCAAGCAGTTATAGATTTTGAATTCTTCTTAGTAGCTTCTTTACAAATTTCTATAGCTTTTTTGTTGTCTTTTAATTGTTGATAAAGTGAAGCATAACCATTCAAGGCATCAAAATCCTCTGGATCTAATTCAAAACCCTTTCTCAAACATTCCTCAGATTTCTCAATGTTGTTTAGAAAGTAATAGTGAAGACCAGCGTTAATAAGAGCAGGAAGATAATCAGGTTTTACTGTTAGAGCTTTCTCAAAATAATCAACCGCTTGTTTTGACTCGTTTCTTGCAGGAATATATGTAAGACCAAACTTGACAAGAGTTTCATAGTCACTAGAATTTTCATCTAGTGCTTTTTGATATTCTTCTCTTTTCTTTTTTATTTCTAAATCATACTTAAGATTTTGTTCAGCAAAGTAATATCTTGATTCTATTTCCAAGCATTTTTGGTAGCATTCTATAGCTTTATCGATATCATCAAGGAAGTCATATATAACACCAAGATCACTCCAAGCCTTGAAGTAGTCAGGTTTCACTTTGACGGTTTTTTCTAAACTCTCTTTTGCTCCTTCTAAGTCATCTTCTTTTTTCTTAATTATCGCTAAAGCTTGTAAAGCTTCATAGTTGTTGCTGTCAGTTTCAACTGCTTTAATAATTGCTTGCTTTACTGCTGGCAAATCGCCTTTCGCCTGATATATTTGAGCTAAGTTGAACCATGCTTGTGAAAAATCAGGTTTCAACTGAACAGCTTTTTCTAGGCATGCCTGAGCTCTGTTAATATCCCTTCTTTGCGCAAACTTGAGATATAATTCATACAATTTATCTGGATCATTGGTTTCTTCAATAGACATAAATAATCCCCTTTAATTTTGCATTTCAAATTACTAAATGACGATATTGTTAGAGTATTTTAATTTAATTGTGATTTGTTGGAATAATATTTTTTTAGAAAATAGGAAATGACAAAGAGTTTACAACCAAGACAAAGAATTCTTCATCACTTTTTTCTTCTTCGTCTTCGTTTAATAATCAGAATAGCAGACACAATTATTATGGAAATTCCTAAGATTGACATTGCAGCACTCACATAAAACAGTGTTATTTTATTCCTTAC
>JABLTI010000253.1 GCA_013166835.1 Promethearchaeati archaeon
TTAATATTTCTTCTTCAACTTGAAAAAAATTTGCTTTCATTTACCATATAATTGGTAAAATATTGGGAAATTAAATCCATACTTGAATGAATTCAAAATAGTTTCTTTACAAAATAGATTGTGGATCTTGACTAGTTTTTTCCTCTATCAATTGTTGCCAACATGAAACTTTCTTACAACTGGGACAATGGTATGCTGCATTACTTCTTGGATGAGGTTTTTTGTAATGATAACAAATATCGCTTTCTTCCAATTTTTCAAAACAATTTGGACATAATTTAGACATTATGATTCACCCTCCGGAGAGACCTATTGCTGGTGTCGTCAATTCACTTTAAAAGTGTTTGTTTTAAGAAATTTGATCGTGATGAATTTTCATAAAGATGATTTTTCATCAAGAAAAAGTATTAATTCCTATATTAAAAGATTAATATTTGTTGCTTGCTATATGGTACTTGGATCTATGAAGATGAGTAACTCCCTCCCCAATATGAAAATTATTTTTTCAGCTCATCAGTGATCCACCAATTATTCGATTTGTAATTCCATTACTCTATTTAGTTTGATTGAATTTGAATTTCCATTTGTTGATAGTATTTAATAATGAGGGAAAGAAATAATCATTTATGCCTTTTACTCCTTTTCATTTAGGTTTTGGTGTTTTACTTCTCGCTGTTTGTCCATTTTTCGACCCTATTGCTTTGTTATTAGGTACTATTTTAATTGACCTTGAACCACTTTTTCATCTACTTTTCAATGTTGGTCAGCTCCATGGTGTTTTCCATAGTGTTTTAGGAGTAATTGTTCTTTTTTTCCCCATATCTGTTATTAGTTGGGGTTCTTACAAATTAATCTATAAATGGTTTAATTATCAGTACAAATTTAGATGGTATTTATCTCTGATTTCGAGTCTTCTTGGTTTGTTCTCCCATGTTCTTTTTGATGCGGGGCTTTATCCTGAAATGATGCTTTTCTATCCATTTACTAAGCAAACTGGCTTTCTCTTTGGTTATTGGGATAGTAGAATTTCTATGATTGCACTTTCAATAATGTTCGTAGTAGGGGCTATTATATTGGCAATTAGAATGGCTTTGAAACATTATATGAAGAAGAAACATGTTACTCTGAACAACAAAAGTGAAGATGAAAAGAATGCTGTTATTGTCTCGAAGAACGGGAATTAAATAGTTCTTTTTCCTTATTAATAACTGCCGGTTTTGATTGAAATTGCTTAACATATCATTTTTTATTCATTTATAGATATTACTTACTCTTAATTATTCGAAGTCATCTTGTGATTTAAAAGAAGAAGCTTTTCCACTTATCTAGGAGCTTTTTATCGCATGCTTGATGATGGCAGTTTTTCTCCCGCTTTACAAGAGGTTATTGCTAACCTTGGATTCAAGGAGTTCACTCCTATTCAGGAGTTAACCTTCCCTATTGTACAGAAGGGTGAGAATGCTCTCATTATCAGTGCTACTGGTTCTGGCAAAACTGAAGCTGCTGTTTTACCTGTTTTTGATCAAATGGTTCGGAGATGGGAAGCGGGAGATAAGAAGCCAGGAATAAATATTCTTTATATCACTCCTTTACGTGCTTTGAATCGGGATATTTTCAAGCGTGTTATTGATATTGGTGAACAGTTAGGCATTCGGACTGGTATCCGTCATTCTGATACTTCTCAGCATGAGCGAAGAAAGCAAACCCTTGATCCTCCTAACATGCTTATCACTACTCCTGAAACCCTTGGCATCATTCTTACTGCTAAACGGCTTGGTCAGCATCTTCGCAACGTTTCTTGGATTATTGTTGACGAAATTCACGAGTTTTGTGAGCATAGTTTTCAACGTGTTGGTCTTTCCGCAACGGTTGGTGATCCTAAATTAGTTTCCAAATTTCTTGTTGGTCTTAGTAGAGAATGCAAGATTCTTGAAGAACCTACCCTCAAACCCATTAATTTATCGATTATTTATCCCGAATCTACTCCTGAAGACGAAGAACTTGCTGAGAAGATTTTTTCATCCCCGGAAGCTACTGCAAGAGCAAGAAAAGTTATTGAGATAATTGATGAGAATAACCACACATTAGTCTTTACTAATACTAGACAGTTCACCGAAATCCTTGGAAATAGAATGCGATTAATCGGCACTGAATTTCCCTATGGAGTGCATCACGGTTCCTTATCGAAAGATGTTCGCAAGGAAGCTGAAGAGCGTTTTAAGAGTGGTAATCTTAAAGCGATTATTTGCACCTCCAGTCTTGAATTAGGGATTGATATTGGATCTGTTGATACTGTTATCCAAATGATGTCTAGCAGGGATATTGCTCCTCTATTGCAGCGGGTTGGAAGAAGTGGTCACCGAATTGACAAAACGAGTAAGGGAATTCTGATTACTATTGATGCTGAAGATATTTTGGAATCAGCAGTTATAGGGAGAAAGATTCTCAACAAAGAATTAGAAATAACTGAGCCCCATTTACTTCCTTGGGAAGTTCTTTCCCATCAAATCGCTGGTATCTTGATGGAGGAAAGCCCACGGTCTTTTGATGATCTGTATGCGCTCATCAAAGAGTCTTACCCTTACAAAGATATGACACGAGAGGATTTACAAGAATTACTCGAATTAATGAAAGAACTCGGAACTGCTTGGATTGAGAATGACAAAGTCACAAGACGAAAACAAACGCTTCATTATTATTTCAACAACCTTAGTCCCATCAGAGATGTCAAGAAATACCGCATCTATGACGTAGCAACAAATCGTACAGTGGGTTCGTTAGATGGGGAATTCGTGGAAATTCAAGGGCACGTTGGCACTGTTTTTATCGTTAAAGGTGTTCCTTGGAAGATTTTAGCGATTCAAGAGGATAGGGTAGAGGTTGCCCCTGTTCATAAC
>JABLTI010000254.1 GCA_013166835.1 Promethearchaeati archaeon
TTGGATCAAGGGCTGTTACTGCAAAAACACTGGCTTTATCTTGAATGAAAATCTTACCATTTCTAAAGAAATCTGAATTAACTGCTGCCATCAATCCTTCCTTTATCTCAAACAGAAAAGGAATGTCATTGTCTTTTTTTAGTAAAACACCATTTTCCTTAAGAATTGATACAATCTCATCTTGCTTCTTGATAAATTGATTAACTCGAAGATAGGATTTTGCGGGAGAATTATTTTTCTTTAATAATTTAATTGTATCCTCTCTACCAAGTTTCTCTGTTAATGTTTCTATTAGAAATGTTGGATGAGAATAAAGTAGACTATTTTGACCATAATAATTTATTGATTTAACTCTCGTATAGAGATCAAATTGTAGTGCTTCCGCTAATATTTTCAGATGCTCTTTTGTTTGTATAATTGAGATTAAATTCTGAAAAGGAATCTTCTGCCATATACCTTCAAATAGAGCTAACCTTAGTCTATTCATATCTGAATTAGAGATTCCTTTCATTGAATTTTGTTTGATTATCTGATTCAAAACGTAATTAATAGTATTCAGATATCGAATAACTCCAATAGACTTTGATTGAATTGTTGCTGCGACAATATTGGAAAAAACCTTTTCACTTAAATGTTGACGGATAATATTTCGTATTGTATCGTGAGATTTCTCATAATTTGCTAAAATTGTAATTGTCTCTTCACGAGAGATTGTAGCAGTATTAGTCTCAGAATTTTTATTCATTTAATTCACAGCACAATATACTTTAGATTTAACTCGAATCAAATAATTTTTCTATCAAACTCTTCTATTCAATCTTTCTATGAAAAAAATAATTTAAAAACAATTCACTAAATTATTAAAGCAGATTATCATGTAAAAAAAATCGGATGAAAAAAAATGAGTGCAAATGATAAACAATCAATCTGTGCTTACATTTTAATAAATATTAAATTAGGTTTCACAGAGGATGTTCTAGCAAAATTGAAGAAAATTCCCGGAATAACATCTGTTGCAGTAATAACAGGAGAATATGATGTAGTTGTTCGCTTAGAAACTGATTCTTTAGAAGAAATGCATGATCGAACATTGGATATACATGTAATTGATGGTATTATTGAAACAACAACATCAATAATTCAGAAAGAATTCACATAGGAATTTCACAATAGGGGAGCTAAATAGTGACTGATAACCGAACAAGACCTTTTAGAAGAATTCGAAGAAAGTACACATTCATTATTCTTGCATTACTTTCTGGAATTATTGGTTCGATTTGGATTGCCATTGATAGGTATACAGGAGCAGCAATTGTTGTAAACAGTTTGGGTGAATCAAATGAATATGTTTTTGCTATTCAATCAATGATCATTGGTATAATTGTCAGTTTCTTATTTGCTCTTATATTATGGATACCAATTAGTATGAAACCGTTTACTAAGTTTGCTTTGAAGCTTAAGGAAGGAAAGTTGCTTGATTCTAAGCAACTAAAACAAACTCAACCTGATATAGATGAAAAACGTCAATTTTCATTCCTAGGTCAGTTTATTGATCCATACTACAAAGGCATTCGTTTACCAAATAAGAAAATGTTTCTTTGGTTATCAT
>JABLTI010000255.1 GCA_013166835.1 Promethearchaeati archaeon
GTTATAACATTTCTTGAGAATTTCTTCCTCAGATTTTCCTTCCGAAGCCATCTTGAGCATAGTTGATTTCACCAATTCAAAAAAGGCTAAAATATATTCTATTGGTTCTTTGTTACTAACTGGTCCATGGCCTGGAACAAAATAGTCAACATCTAGGGAAAGATACTCTTTGAGAGTGGCAATCCAATTATCGGGATCACAAGATTCTTCTCCGCCCCAATGATAGGAATCAATGAAAAGATTATCTCCACCGAATAATACCCTATGATTGGGACAATAAATGTAAGAGGAACCTTTGGTATGACCACCGGTTTGTTTGACAATGACCTTAACATCACCATCAGAAATTTCCATTTGACCTTCAAAGGATTTATTCAAAGGACGCCGTGATAGTGTGTAATAAAAACTGTTTCAAATTTCTTTTTTGTGACTTCCTCAACTTTTTCCCTGAATTCTTTTATTTTTCGAAGATTCATTCCAGTATCTATCATGATTAGTTTTGTTGGGAGTTCTATTGCTCCAACTATTACATCATAAAATAATTCATCTTTCATAACATAGATATTTTCTCCGAATTTCTCATATTTCATTTCTATTCATTCCTTGTTTTTACCACCATTTCTTTTCTAATGGCATGGCTAATACTGCCCGGATTTCCAATTTCTTATCTTTATCTGATGAAAAAATTTCTTTAGAGGTTGTTGTTTTCGCAATTATTGCTGTATCTGCTCCACGACCAGTTCCCCCCACACTTATTACATCAGTAAATAGTTCGATTTCGTTTTTATCTGCTGCAATAAGAACTATTTCAACAGCTACTTTGAATCCTTGTCCTAAAGTACGATAGCTTTCTCTAACTTTATCCATTCCCTCAACATGAAGAGCTAAATGAGTCTTATCTAAAGCTTTTCCTCCCAGCTCTTTTATTTTCTTTTTATGTTCATTTTTCATTTCTTTATCCGAAACAACTAATAGGTCTATTTTTTTCTGAAAAGCTGTTGCAAATCTAACTCCGGTTTCTCCAGATGTACTAGCAACAACCAGTGTTTTTAAATCACCTTTTTTTATTCTCTCACTAACTATTTCTATTATTTTATCTGTATTTTGTGTACCATATTTTTCAAAATATATTGTCTTGTTCATTCTAACATCAATCCTCTTGATTCAATAATTACTTCTTGAATATTAAACCACTAACTTTTTTCCCATTTCACGTGCTCTTTGTAAGACACCTGATTTCTTTTTAAGATCTTCAATTTCCATTGTTCCAGGTGAAACAATTTGACCCACAATATTCGCTTTCATATAATTTGTAGAATCTGTTAGTATACCAATGGTGTGTCTTGCTACTGATTCTGAACCTCCTAATGGAACTACAAATGCAACTTTCTTATCTTTGATGAATCCTTTCCTTGAAGTTGCTAGTAATCTATCATGGAATGTTTTGAAAATTCCAGTTGGTCCCCAGTAATAGATGGGTGTACCATATACGAAAGCTGAGCTTTTACTCATTTCTTCATTTATCTTGTTCATATCATCATTGTGACGACATTCACCTTTATTTGCGCAAGCATTGCATCCTTGACAATGTGAAATGTTAAGTTCATTAAGAATTATCTTCTTTATTTCAGCACCGGCTTCCTTAGCTCCAGCTAATACTTCATCCACTAAGGTCTCAGTGTTTCCACCACTTCGAGCGCTGCCTACTATACCTAATACTCTTATCTTGTTTGTTTTATTCATGTTTATTCCCCCAAAAATAAAAAAAATATTGGCTTTTATCCTGCCAATATTTTGTGCACTTTCTTTAATTGATCTATAATAGGTATTTTTTGTGGGCATTTGGGTTCGCATTCACCACATTCTATGCATGCGTCTGCGTTTTTCCCTGGTGGCCAATCTGGTTGTCCTATCTTTGAGTAAT
>JABLTI010000043.1 GCA_013166835.1 Promethearchaeati archaeon
TTACTAAACCAACAATACCACTTGGATTATCTTTTAACCTCTTCCACGGGAACAACTTGCGAATTATGCGTTTTTGTTCATTCTTATATTCATTTTGTGGAAGAATAACAACGAAAACTTCCCATAATCCTTCGTCAATCGTATCTATCCAATCATCTACTAACTCCTTAGTTTCACTATACATCCCAACCAATTTTTTATCAACGGGATCAATTAGATCGAATAAACCTTGACGATCGCTTACTTCTAGGAGCCTTATCTGTATCATAACTTTTCAATATAAATAGGTTAAACTATTTAATAAAAATAATCTCTAGTGAGATTTTTTCTTATTTATTTTCCTAATTCACCAAAACTTTTTGAGGTAGGAAAAGTTAGCAATAAAATATGGCTGAATTTGATTCTATACTTATCTTGGCTATTATTTTACAATTAATTTCAACTTCAGTAAATTACATCGGGATGACTATCCAGAAAAAAGCAGCAATCAAAATACCAAAAATTGGTCCAGAAACTGGGTATCGTAGGTCTCTCAAAAATCTGATAATAAATAAAGCCTGGGTTTTTGGTCTTGGATTAAATGCTTCAAGTACATTTTTTGCAGCAGGCGCTTTTGCCTTAGCTTCAATAACTATTATTCAACCATTGTATGGATTTGGCCTTATTGTTTTAGTTATTTTTATTCGCTTTTACTTAAAAGAAAAAATTACTCGTTTAGATATTTTTGGAGTATTATTTGGTGTTATTGGAATAGTTGTAATAGGTATTACTGCAAGATCTTTACCTGTTGTTTCATATACAGATTTGTTAGATTTGTTCTTACATTTCAGAGGCATCATATTTTTTGCTGTTTTTTTATCCATTGCTTTAATTTCCTATATAGTTAGTGAAAAAACAAAAAAAACTACTTCCTTGATTTTCTTAGTTATCTCATCTGCTATCTGGACTTCAACTCAAAATATTTTCAATAAAGCTGTAGCAACAGCTGTTCGTGATGCTGGTTTCATAGGTGCTTTTTTTGGTGAAGCTTGGTTGTATTCTTGGAGTTTTGTTTTGTTATTTCTATTAGTTAGTATCATTGGAATTATTATGCTAAATATTGCTTATCAGCAAGGACATGGAGTTATTATTCTGCCAATTTGGACTGCAATACAGGTTATTGTGCCAGTATTATCCGGAATCATTGTATTCAGAGAATGGCAAATAGGGCCTAGTGGTTACGTTGGATGGGAAATCGCTGTTCAATCTGTAGGGATTTTTGTAATGCTTGCTTCTATTGTTGTTTTATCCATCAGTAATGGTCGGAAGGAAGAATTCAGCAAGACATTATCTCCCGTCGTTGATAACGGAGAATCAACCGAAGTTCTGAAATTAAACTCAAAAGAAGACACAGTTACACAAACTGAACTTAACAATAATAATTAAAAAGGAACAAAATAGAATCCGATTGAAGATTTAAAAAAATAAACAATCTGAGGTTGAAAAATGTTTAGTGGACCACTTCGTTGGGCTTCTAGTGAAGGAGTGTTTCTTTTTCAAGTTCCTGATGATGAGCACTTGCTCTCAACAGAAATAGTAATTTTGCTTTCAAGCAGTTTATATGCCATTCAGATATTCTTCAACAAAGGCCAAATCAAGTTCAACAACGAAGATCTTAATATTATCAAATTAAGTTTCCATCCACCATACACAACACAAGAGGATGAAGATGAGAAAAAAGGATACGTCATCCATAGTGCATTTAAAGATGGTATATGTGTTCAAAGCATTTTTCTCGCAGATCAAGCAACAAATCAGCTAAGTGAATTTGAATCAGCTTTTCTAGATTCCGTTGTAAATAATTTGTTAGAAACCCTTGTAAAAGAGGGTCGCAGTGTTTCCGACATTCCCTTTCTTAAGGATAGAAGGGTTATTGATGAAATCGAGGAAATGCTTCACGAGATAGATACCAAGTATCAATCACTAGCTGCGAGTTGGTCATTAGCAGTAGGTCCTGATGCGGAAACAACTCGATTTGATTTTCCTCATGTTCTATATAACGGTAAAATTAGAGTTGAAGAATTATTTTATGATCTCGGGGATCGAGCAATTGAATCTTTCAGTCAGCTTCTTATGAGTAATGAAGAAAAAAATGTTCTTTACAAAATCGCTAAGAGTTTGGTGAATCTTTCCGGATTATTATATGAAAACCAAAAAACTGATTCAATAAAAGAAGACAAGTTAAATTTCAGTCACTCTGAGATAATTCTAGAATCAACAATCACAAAGAGATTATTCAGACTAGATGTTCGATCTTAATCCAGCCCACTTACCATAATGCTCTACAAGTTTTTCACGACATTCTTCAAGAGATTTCTCCCTATCACGGAAGAAAATCTTTGAAACACCTCTTTGTATCCAAATGTCCGTTGGAGGGGCATCTAATTTTCCTAAACCATACAAAAGAAACATATCAGCAACTTTTGGTCCAATCCCCTTAAGTTTCAGCAATTCTTTTTTAGCTGCTAATGTTGGCATTGCACGCATTTTTTCAAGACGTATTTGATAATTGGCAATATCTTCAGTGCTCTCAATAACATATTCTTCTCTATATCCGAGTTTAGCTTCTTTTAGAAGATGCTTATATCGATAGAGTTTCTTTGGATCTGGAAAAGAATATACCATAAAATGATCTGTTGGGAATTTATCTCCCATTAATTCTTTAATTCTTCTTGCTTGTCCAATCCATTTCCAAACAGAACTATTTTGGGTTAAGATTGATGAAATTAAACTTTCGAAAAGATCATGTGCACATGTGAGCTTTATTCCTTTACAATAACTAAATGATGGTGCAATTGGATCTTTCTTAAAAATCTCATAGAATTCGAGCAAGTTCATATGAAGTCCAAAAGTTCTTCGCATTAAATTTCTCATTTCTTTAATATCATTTTCACTTAATGGCATTGTATGTGCTGCTAGCTCCACAATAAGCTTTGAACCTTTTTGGAAGAATCTCGTAACTACTTTCCTGTCTGTCTTAGGTATATTGACAACCATATAATATCTGCTTAATTTGTCACTTCGAGGAATCGGAAAAGAGCTATGCCCTGTTTCTAAAGTATGTTTTAAATTGAATGGCCCTTTTGTTGTAAGATTTAATGTAATCCAATTATCCATAACCATTGTTCATTTCCTTCTAACAGATGGGAAAATTATCTAATCAAAAATACTTTTGGAATATATACATAACATGAGTATTCTTGTAAAATTAGCCAATAATGTTTCTTACTCTCTCTTCGTACTTGAAGAAAGCTTCTTGGATTTTACTTAGAAATACTCCACTTTCCTTGAATTTCTCAGTTGAATAGTCCCGAGCACTTACGGCGAAAGCCATCATTCTCGACGCAGCATACACTTCATAGAAAAAGATCCTATTACTAATTTCAGGTAGTTTAACCTTTGTGATGTAATCATTATAGAATTGGTGACGGTAATTATTGAGCTCAGGATAAAGTGAAAAGAAGAACAAAGTCCAACCTGCATCAAGAGCTGGGTCACCAAGTCTCGAGTATTCCCAATCAATTAATCCTGTAATTTTAGCTCCTTGCACCATGATATTTCTGGGCTGGGGATCACCATGCAATAATGAAAATCGCTCTAGTTTTAATTGTTTCTTGAAAGATATAAACCATTTAGACAATGGTTCAATGTAATATCCTGCTTTTCTCAAGAAGTTTAGAGATCTTGTAATATCATTAAGAATAAATCTATCATAAGGAATTTCTTCCTTAATTATTCCTTTAGGTGTTTCAACTCCAAAATTCTTGAAACGGAAATTATGTAAATTCACCAAATATTGTGCGAAACTAGAAATGAATCTTTCAAAATCATTGGGTGAATACCGTTTTATTGCTTTCTCAAGAGTTTCCCCTGGAATTCTTTCAATTATTGAAAAAGGATATCCGAGAATCTTTGGATTCACTTCCAAAACATAAGGTTTTGGTACTGGAATAGGGGCATCTTGTAATCTCCCCAATTTCCGAAATTCTCTTTGAGGTTTAAGAGGGTCATGTTTTTCTGGGTAAATACGCAAAACAACACTTTTTCGAATTTCTCTATCCATAGCTTCAAACAAGATATCTAAGAAATAGACTTTATTTGACATCCCTGTTTGAATTTGCTCTGGAGTTTCAATGGATAAAAGCTTTGCATTCTGAGGTATAAGAGTCCAAATCTTACCTGTATCAAAAAGATAGCTTTTGAGTCTTGATTGAATGTCTTTTACAGGTAGAAGTGGTTTCATTTCTAGAACCCCAATACATCATAATTTTTTTTTACTAAATATCAAAATTTAACCTTTTTAAATTGTTCAGTATCTCTATTTTCTCTAACTTTATTTTGTACTCTAATTTTAAGAGTTTTCTATTACTGATTTTTTTATTAGATTGAGTCTAATAACTCAAAAATTGTTTTACATGCTATTTTTGATGTGATATGGTTAATATCCTGCTTTGGATTTACTTCCACTATCTCAAAGCATTTTATATTTTTAGCTAGAAGATTGATAACTTCAAATAATTCTCTTGTTGTTAGTCCTCCTGGTTCAGGTACACTAACACCAGGAGCAAATGCCGGATCTAAAACATCGATATCTAATGAAACATAGATATTTTTTTGACGTTTTTTTATCTGTCCTAGAGCTTCCAACGTTTTCTCTCTATTCTGAAAAGTTTTAGCATCGATAATATTCATTCCCTGTTCTTTACAAAACTCAATTTCCTCTAAACCTAAATTGTGTCCTCTGCTTCCAATAAAATAAATCTTTTTTGGATCTACAAAACCTAAATCTATTATTCTTTTTAGCACAGTTGCTCTTGTGTATTTTTCTCCAAATGGGTATTCATTCATTAAATCTAAGTGGGCATCTAGCCAAACAATACTATCGATTTCAATATCACCTTTCATTATCCCTTTAGCAGTTCCCAATGCTATGGAATGATCTCCACCAAGTATTATTGGCAAAGCCTCTTTTTGTAAAATTTCTTGAACCTTTGCACTTAATCCTTTCTGCATTTCATCATAGTTCAAATTCTCAGCAAGATCCATTAAATCTAAAACATTGTGTTGGTGAATACTCTTGTCCGATAAGGATTGTCCAGAGAAAAAAGAAGAGAACTCGCGAATCTTCTTTGGAGCTGTCGAAGCACCCTTTCGATATATTTTTACATTATCTTCGTACGGAACTCCAATAATAACAGCATCTAAATCAATTGCTGAATCTATTTCTTTAACAGGAAAAGTTCCGTAAAATGGCTTAGACATTATTTCTCAGCTCTTCTTATTCTCTTTGGAGATTTAATGAATTTAAGTATATTTCAAGTAATCATTTTAATGCGAATTATTTGGGAAAAGCATCAGAATAAAGCTTGAATAACTTTTTTACTTCATACAATTATGTTTCATAGGTGAGTGTAGCAATTGATAAAAGAACACATTTTTTCTATAGAGATTCCTCATCCTACAGAGAAGATATGGTCCCTTATGCAAGACTACAATCTCTGGAAGCAATTTACCCAAGCAATAGTTATTGATATTGAAATCTTGTATCCGGGAGACAAAGATGGTAATGGTCTAATTAGACGTGTCCATTACAAGTTACCCTGGGGATCACGTTGTTCTCTTGAGTTAGTTACTGATGTCAAACCAAATGTTGGCTATACTTATACAATGATGAGTTTGAAACCTGGACTGGATACTAATGGCTTGATTCGTTTAGAGAAAATTGAGGGTGGAAAAACTCAAGTGCATTTCGAGGAACGTTTTAACCTAAAGAAATTACCCTTACTCTATCGTCTACTGGGTAAACGTTTATATAAATTCATCAATAAACGAAACGAAGAAACTTTCCGAAATCTGTCTACTTGGTTAGATGAACATCCTGATTACTTGAAATAATGTTTTGTAAATTGGAATAATACTTTTCTCTCATTTCTAAAATCAACAATTAATCTTATTAAAGCATGAACTATTTTCTTGACAAAAGAACTTTTAACCTAAAACTTTCGTACTTTAATTAACAATGAAAGTATTAGACTCTCATCTATATTGGTGTGTTACTCATGGGTAAGCCTAGCAAAAAAGAAACAAATGAACCAGATTTACAGGATTTAGGGGGATTAATTCGAGCAAGCAACATTTTCCTTTCTCAAGCTTCAAGAACAAGAAAGGCATTTCTTAATCAAAGTGAAGAACTAGTAAAATTATACAATCTTTTAATTGAAACCAAAAAGAAAAGAAATGTTGTTCATGTAACTGGTATGGGAAGAAGTGGAAGAGCTGTTGAGTTTTTTGCTGAAATGCTAAAGGATTTAGGATTTCATGTATCTGTTATAAGTAGAACTTTAGCTTTACCCGTTTCAGCTAATGATGTTGTAATTGCTTTTTCAGGCTCTGGGAAAACCATTACTACTGTGGCAAATGTAGGCGTTTGTGTTGATGGTGGAGCAAATGTTGTCATTGTTACTCAAAATGAAAAATCCCGTTTGGGTCGTCTTGCAGATATTTGTTTAGTAGTACCCAAATCTAAGAAGCTTCAACGTGAAGAAGAACATCTTGAAATAGAAACAGACAAAGGTTTTGTCCTTTCATTAAGTCAAATTTCAGAAGAAATGAAGGGCTCATTATCACCAATGGGTACTTTGTTCGAATTATCTGCATTACTTGTTTCAATTGGATTGACAGGTATGCTACGCAATGATGAAAAACCTGAGAGAGCTTTCCAAAGCACTTTGGACACAGTAATAGATAACGCAGAGAAAGCTGCACAACAAATTGTGAAAAATAAGAAAACACAAGATGAAATTGTAAGAGTTCTTGATTTATTCTTAGATCTTAGTCCCGCTTCATCTAAGAAAGTTTTCTGGATCGGCGCTGGTTTAAGTGGTATCATCGCATCGATGCATGCTATGAGATTTCAGCATCTTGGTTACAACATACACCTCCAAGATGATTGGCGTTTTAGAAAGAAAAACGATATAATTGTTGCTATTAGCGGTAGTGGAAGCACACCATTTACAAATGGTTTCATAATTGAAGCCAAAAAGAAGAAAATGCTTACAGTTGGTTTCACATCTATTATTGACTCTGAATTTGGTTCTAACATAGAATTTTTGGTCAAAGTTCCAGGACGATTGGATCCTGATAGCTGGTATAATCGAATGTCTGAATCCAAACCATTCATTGAAACACAATTTGAATTTGCTGTTGCGATTGTTATTGAAAGCATAATAGCTCAACTTGCAGTTCATAAAGGAATTACAGAATCTGAAATGAAAGGTCGACATGCAAATATCGAGTAAGGAAAGTTTGACTTTACACAAACACTTAATTATTACTGCCATACACAACTTTATCGAGAGTATTTACAATGCCCCCTGATCGTGAATTAGATAGTCTTCGTGAAAAACGAAAAAAAGAACTACTTGCACAAAACATAAAGAAAGAACTTGCTCAAAAGAAACAAGAAGAAGAAACTAACCAATTGAAGCAAAGACAAGTTAGAGCAACTGAAATCGTTAACAAAGCACTGGAACCAGAAGCTGTTGTTTATATGAATTGGCTAACTAAATCAAATCCTGCTATTGCTTTGACAATTAAAGATACAATAATTTTACTCATTCAAAAGAAGATGCTACGAAAGCAATTATCCAAAATCGATATTTTGAAAATAGAAAGAGAATTAACTGGTGTTGATTCAAAGATTCAGGTAAAACGAAGAGGGCAAGAAATAACAGATTTAGATGAAAATTTGAAATCAAAGAAATAAAAATCCATCATAAATTATGTTAGCTTTTCATGACACTTCCATAAATTATTCTTTCAATTTCCTTAATTATTCCTTTTATTGTGGGTGTTGCTGTTCCTACGCCATCTTGAGATTCAGCTTCAAAAATGAATAAGCCAATATATGCTAATTGTCTTTTCATACTTCGATTTCTAATAGCTTCTATCCATACTAAATGTGGTTGTGCATTAACCCATCCGTATTCATTTCTTTCTTCTAGGGCTAAGCTAATTTTCCAAAATATTGATGGTAAAGTGTTGTGAATGTTTGTTAACGTTTCTTTAGCAATATCATCTACTATAAAATTGTAGATACCCTCTCCTCGTTTATTATACATAGCAAAACCTGTACAAGATGGAAAAACTGTGGTAAATTGTTCAAGTATTTTTTTAATTTCAGCTTTTTGTTCTTCAATAATTTCAAGTTCTTCAGAAGGAAACTTTATTGTATCGTGTATTTTTTGAACCGATTCATCAACAAGAACTTTTAATTTCTTGTCCTGTTCCAATCTATCTAATTGTCCCAAATAATGAGAAATTTCTGTGTCTAAAGCATCAATAGATACTTTTCCGTCTCTTTGTTCAACTTTTTCTTTGACAACAAAAAGCTCCATTGCAAACAAAACTAAATCCCCAGCATCCGCAAGATTAATCTTTAATGCTTTTGCAATTATTGATGAATTTGCTTCAGCAATTTCTTGAATTGTCATATAACCGAGATCTGTTAATGCTTTATTGATTCCCTCTGGATTATCCCCTTGGAATTGTTCTTGAATGTTCTTCATATGAGCTTTAAGTGCTGTAACAAATAGGCTTTCAGCAGTTGAAATACTTGAATCCAAGATATTCATAATGGTTGGTGGGAGAATTTCCACTAGTTCTGGTATAGTATTATAACCTGCATCACGTAATCTTTCTAAATAGATTTTTTTTAATTCAGCATCCTTTTCCTTTGACATCGGAAATCCAACCAGCTATAGTAATAAATGGATGTTTCACCTATAAAATATTAATCGCCTGGATTATTATTCATTTTGCTTATGAAAAAAGAACTAATTTTAATTAATTTGGAAACTAATAATACGCGCTAATCTTTATGCCAAAAAAACTTAAAAATTAAAGTAAATAGACAAGTTTTCACTAAGTTAATGAATGTAAGTCATTAAATATTAGTATAACAGAATATTTACTGTGGTTTAAGTAGGTAAACTTAATGGATTTTTATACTGACAATTTTTCAAGTATCAACGCCCCTCCGGCAGTAGAAATTAACATTCGACCTAATATACTTTATACCGATGAATACTCCTACTTAACAAAAGATGAATTAGAAGTTTTATTTCTATTAGCAACTACAGATATGTTTACTGAAGGCTTATCTTCTTTTTCATTTTCTGGCATAAAACGTCAACTTGGAAAACATCAACAAAAAATAACTAAAGCTGTAAATAGACTTCTTTCTAAGAATTTGATTTGCAAAAATAGTATTGGATATTCCATTTCTTCCAAAGGAACTGCTGTTCTCTCAGAGGTAATTAAGGTACAAAATGCAGTTGATTTGCATCAATCTACAGATGATTTCTTACAACAAAGAATTGTCTTCAATGAAAACCTACCTCTTAATGAAATAACTAATTTATTAGTGGGTAAATGGTTTGGATCATTTCGTTATATCTCCCATACCGATGGAAAAGATTTGATTGTTCGTTGGCAATTAGTTGACAGTCGTGCTTCTGCAACACTACATGTTTTTGATGACGAAGCAATCTTAAGCATTATACCAGATAAACACGATTCCCAGAAATTCTCGTATGAACAAGCGCTAGATGATCTTTCAAGGTACTTTTTTGAAATTCTCTCTTCATTAGGTGTTAATGCTGTAATTGAATACGAAGGGTGGAGGAGAAGTTCGCTTTCTGAAATAGATTTCCAACAAAGATTCTCAGCCTGGTTGAGTAGTCATAATAATTTGGTTGAAAATTAGCCTAATCTTTTTCAAAAAACAGTAATCACTTATCATTCTTTACTAACAAAAAGTTTATTTTTAAAGAGTTTGTGAAAAATTCTTGCATTACTATTACTTAGTCATTTTAAATAATGATATCACATGTAATGTTAAAGAAATTAATTTGAGGTTGAAATTCATGCAACCAACAGATATTGAAAAACAACTAGCAAAGGGAACAACAACAGTTGGTCTTAAATGTAAAGACTGTGCAATCCTTGTTGCTGACATGAGAGCAAGCATGGGAAACTTAGTTGCTTCGGATCATGCAAAGAAAGTTCATCAATTGAATGACTTCTCTGCTATTACAATTGCCGGACTAGTTTCTGACGCTCAATATATCATCGATATTATGCAAGCTCAAATTCGTTTATTCGAGCTTGATCGAAAACGACGACCAAAGACTTCTATGATTGCTAATCTTGTCAAAAACATGCTTTATGGTCAATATCGTGCATACTTCCCATTCTATGTTCAACTAATTGTTGGCGGATGGGATCAAAAAGGTCCTCACATATTCTCTTTTGATATGGCAGGTTCATTATCAGAAGATGACTGGTTTTCATCTGGATCGGGTTCACCAATGGCTTTTGGTGTTCTTGAAGCCATGTATGAAAAAGATATGACAGAAAAAGAAGGACTAAAAGTAGCATTGAAAGCCCTAAAATCGGCCATAAAAAGAGACACAGCTACCGGTGACGGTATAAGGGCTGTGGTAATTGATAGTAAAGGATTCAGAGAACTATCAAAAGAAGATATAATTGAACTAGGAGGAGCCATCTAAAATGTTTTCACAACCAAGTCAATTCGGTTATGACAAAGCTACAGTTATCTTCTCTCCTGACGGTAGAATTATACAAGTAGAATATGCTCGCGAAGCTGTAAAAATGGGCAGTACTGCTGTAGGTATAAAAACAGATCAGTATGTAGTTTTAGCTGGACAAAAACGTACTTTTGAACTCATAGAATCTGCTGATAAGGTTTTCAAAATCGATGATCACATTGCATCAACATTTTCAGGCTACTCAGCTGATGGACGAGCGTTACTCCAAAGAGCAAGAATCGAAGCACAAATAGAAAGAATCACTTATGGTGAAGTGATTGATCCAGAAGTACTTTCTGAAAAAATAGGTGACTATTTACAATCCTTTACACAATACGGCGGTGTACGACCCTTTGGTATTGCTGTCTTATTTGGTAGTGTCTATGAACGCGAAACTTCTTTGTATTTCATAGATCCTGGTGGGGCTATTTTCAGCTGCCTTGCTACCGCAATTGGTTCAAACGAAGCAGCAGCAAAAGAGGTTCTAAAGAAAGGTTACAAGAGGAATCTTACCAAGAAAGCAGCAATTAAATTAGCTCTTGATGCTCTCAAAGCAGCTGTAGAGGACGATGAAACCGTACTTATCGCTGAGATGGCTATTATTGAGACAAAAGATGGATTAGTCCAAGTTTTAAGTCAAAAAGACATTGATGAGATCTTAAAATCATAATCTCATTAATCCCTTTTTTTCTTTTATTTTTTTCAATTATCATTTATCGATATTTTTTCTTAGCTTTTGATTTTTCGTAGTAAATTAGGTAAATCTTTTAGAAAAGGTATGATATAGTTTGGCTTTAATTGTTTGAAAGAATGCTGTACTACTTCTTTGAATTCCCCCAGAATACCAACGCTTTTAACATTTGCTTTTCTACTTGCAATTATATCAGATGGCATATCCCCAATATACAAACATTCATTTGTAGATAATCCTAATCCTTTGACTCCTCTCAAAATTCCTTCGGGATGAGGTTTTACATGAACACAATCCTCTCGAGTTATTAAGACATCAAATTCCTTTAATATTGGAATTTGTTCTAATGCTTTATTAATAACCTCTCTATTTGCTGATGTAACCAGTCCTAATTTGTAATCACTTGCTAGAAGGTTTAAAGTATCAATTACTCCTGGTTGAGGAACAATAATCATTTTGCATTTGTTATACATTATTCCTCCTTTAATCACAAATTTCATTCTTTGAAAGAAATTTAATCCCGGAATATTAGAAATTTTGGCAATCATTTGTGGTATATATAATGGATTTTGTTTCTCTGGTGCTGTAAGGAGTTTTTGAGCTGTGTTAAAAAGTGCATCAAATACTACTTCTCTTTTAATATCTGGTTTTACTTTCTTCAATGCATAAAGATAAGACCAACCCACTCGAGCCATTAAGGACGAAATAACTCCATCGAAGTCTAATAGTAATCCTTTAACAGTGTGAGTAGTCATTTTGAATCCTCTTGAACATCATTTTTGTTTAATTTCACATTCATTAAAAGTTATAGTTATGTTCATTTTTCTCTCCAGTATAAGAATTATGATTCAAAAAATTCATTGTCGAAATATTCATTTAACTATACCTAACTTAATCTACTACAGTGATTTCAAAGTAAAGGAAGTGAAGGGAAAATATGTCTGAACACGAGAAAACACTTACGGAATACATTCATGAACTCAAATCAGAAGATGCAAACGTTCGAATTGAAGCTGCTGTAGCTCTTGGAGATTGGGGAAATGATCGAGCGGTCACTCCACTTATAGAGGCACTTTTACATCCAGATGAAAATTTAAGGCGTACCTCTGCTAGAGCACTAAAAGAAATTTCCAATAGGCGTTCAATTGAACCATTAATTACTGTCCTTCTAGATGATTCTTCTGCAGAAGTAAGAGCAGAAGCAGCATTTGCTTTGGGATATTTTACCAGATTTGATTTTGAAATTGATGATTTAATCTTAGGATTAAAGGATGAGCATTATTTAGTTCGTCAGAACGTAGCTTTTGCTTTAGGAAAAATTAAACGACGAAAAGCAGTGAAATCCTTAATTGATATTCTGAAAACTGATGATAATTACCATGTAAGAGAAATGGCTGCTTGGGCTTTGGGTGAAATCAAAGATAAACGTGCTACTGAAGTATTAATCTCTGCGTTAAATGATGATCGATTATCTGTTAGGAAAAACGTTGCGTATGCATTAGGTCGGATACAAGATAGTGCGGCAGCTAATGCATTAAAGTTACAAATGATAAAGGAAGGCGAATCCAAGGATGCTTCTTGGGCACTCTCTAAAATTCTAAAGAAAAAGGACGCAATATCTGCCTTGAAAGATGCCTACAAGAAGATGCGAAAAGAGAATTTTATTAATGATTGCATTGAAATCTGTAGAACTCTCTATAATTTAGAGAGTAAATCTGCAGAGAAATTCCTTAAAGAAATGTTAGAAGATGAAGAACTCTCACAATATTATGATGCACTAAAAACTGTGTATTAGCCCAGAACAAAGAACTTTTGATTACTCGTCATCCTTATCGACTGAAACAATAACTGTGTTAAGAACGTCATCTAATAATGGTCGATCCTCTGGTTCAAGAGGTGGCCCATTAATTATTTTTGCTTCTGTTATTTTGGGTGGTTCCCCTAAATCTCTTGCTCCTCTTCTAGCGGGAGCAGCAGTAGCTACTCTAGATTGTGAAATTGCTCGAGTTAATTTAGATTCGAGTTGATCGATTCTTTTTATTAATTGTAAGACTTCTTCTTTACTCATTTCAGCTGTTTTTTGTCCTGTGCTTTGTTCACCTTTCGGAATAATTTTACTAAACTTCATTCCTAATTCTTCGATTTTCTGAATTATTTTTTCATTAGCTTCTTCAGACAATTGATGAACGATTTGAGCATTAGACCCGGATTCAACAGGAGGTTGTGGTCGAAATTGTTCTTTGACTTCTACAAAGTATTCCCACAATTCATTCAGTTTTGTAGTTGCAGTGTCATCTGACCCTGAGAATGTTTCCGAATAAGTGGGAGGTGGGGTTTTCGCAGAAATTAATCCAAAGTGTTTCTCATGAAGAGCAGCGATAGATTTTGATAGAATGTCAGAAGTTGAAGGATAACGAGTTAGTAAATCCTCGATTTGATCTTTGGTCTCAGAATTATACTCATACTCGAGATAAAATTTCAATTCTCTTGTTCTTCGACCACTCATCAATACAATGCTCCAGTTTGTAGTTTACCTGCAATTAGACAATAAATTCTATTTCTACATAAGTATTTTACGATTTAAAATCAAAAAGGCATTGGTTTTTCATTGTTCAATTGCCTTTCTTCATTCATGTTTTTAGCTCTCATCGTTTAAATAACCATTCTTCATCTTTAAATAATTCATGAGCAATTCTATTTGCATTTTCATGTTCCTCATCTGAAATCTTTTCATGAATTAATTCAATATCCAAAACAGAGCTAAGACCATTAATCATAGCATTTCTGATTTTCTCAAATGATGGGGCAACACCTAATTCATCCTCTAAGCTTGAAACTCGCTCTTTTGCAGAGGATATCATTTTCGCTTTGAATTTCTCATCAGGAACAACTAATAATGAAAACATTTTTTCTACATTTACTTTCCTAAGAATTGTTCCGTGCTGCAAAATCACTCCACTCTTTCTTGTAAGAGCACTCCCTGAGATTTTCTTGCCGTTACTCTTTAAGTTAATATCATTTATTGGTTTGAATTCTGCATCTATCCCTAATTCTGTTAAGCCAAGTACAACCCCTCCACAAATTTTCTCATATATCTTTGGTATATCTCGAGGTAATCTTGGATCATCGTCAAGACAATTCACTGAATACGTTAATTCCCCTTCAAAATCGTGATATACTGCCCCCCCACCTGTTATCCTTCTAATATAATTCACTTTTTTCTCTTTACAATTCTTAATATTCACAACTTTATTCATTGATTGGAAATAACCAATTGAGACAGCAGAAGGTTTCCAACGATAAAGCCTAATAGTATTTTTAGCTTCGCGTGCTGCCACAGCTTCTTGAATCGCTTTATCTAATCCCATGTTGTAATAACAATCCGCAGCATTTTCTACCCAAATCAATCGCCATTTTTCTTCGGACATAAAGTTACATTCCTTGACTGAAATATGAAAACATTGAACTTTGAAGATAAAATATTATCCTCTAGCTCAAATTTAGAATTGAAAACCCCAGAAATACCACACGTATAGAATAGTAGATCCAATACTTAACAAAGTACCAACAACAGCAAGTAGGATTGACTGTCTGATTTTGGGACTGGTACTACCAAGTTTTTTCGCATTCATTGCATAAATTATTGTTAAAATAAGGAATATTATACCTGTCGGACCACAAAAAGTTAACCAAGCAAATGACCAAGCTAACTTTAATTTTGCATCAGCTTGTTGCTGCTGTGTAGCTGCTCCTATAACTTGAATAATTTGTTGTCTAGGAGTACCAACATACTGCTGGGTTGATGGTTGACTATAACTTGGCTGTTGTGGTTGTGCATAGGAGCTTTTCTTTACAGTAACATCACTTCCGCAAAAACCACAGAATTGTACTTCTTTTTCTAGAATTGCTCCACAATTTGGGCAAATTATGAATTTTTCTTCAGACAATTTTTTATCCCCTGAGTAAGGAATGTTTTTCCCATTGAGTTTCTATCATAGATATGGGTGCTTTATATATCTTGCTTTTCAAATTTAAAAAATGATTTTCTCTAAATGGAATCAATAAGAGATTTTCTTACAACAGCAATATCCTCTTCAGTAAGTTCACTTGGAAAATTATACATATCTTTTCCAGGGGATTCATTGTAAAAGGGTCTATTACAATGAGGACACCCGCTAGTTCTGAATGGTTTTCCATAAGAGATAATTTTTTCTAGTTCCTCTTTCTTAATACCAAAATCAAGAATCTGGTCTCTTTGTTCAACCTTCTTACTAAAGGTAATTTTTGAAAAGGATGTTTTTCCTGCATTGATTAAATATCGAGCCAATTGTATTCTTCTATAGCTTTCAATATCTGGTTGTGGATGTTTTTCCAATGTTGTTCCCTTTACTGGGGTAAATGCAAATAACCCAACAGTAATATTTTGATCATAGAATTTCTGTAAAAATTGGATTGCTTCTTTCTCAGTTTCCCCTAGTCCAATAATCAAGTGTGTGCTAACAAATCTTTTACCAAAAATTTCCAACGCATCTTGTATTGATTTTTCCATCATTTCCCAAGAAATATCTGATCCTCTCTTTTTACCTTTGATTTCGTTATAAATTTCAGGAGTAGCACAATCAAATGATATTCCAACTCTTGAAACTCCAAAATTCTTCATTTTCAAAAATATTTCTTTTGTCGTTGGATAACAACAAACAGTTAGCGGTGTTGATATTTTGCTTTCAGAGAATTGACCAATTATCTCCAATAAATCTTCAGTGGAATTTTCATATCTAATTGTTTGAATACATATTCGTTTCAATCTTGTTTCTCGAGTAATTATCCCCTCAATAATTTCATCAAGATCATACGTTGGCCACAATACTCTCGAGAGTCCATCTCTTCTACCTTCACTTTCTTTTGCTTGAGGACAAAAACTGCAATTTGACAAACAATTAGTATTAGAATACATTAGCAAATAAGCTGTGGTTGGTTTAGCTTGCAAAAGTATTTTTTCCAAACCAAGTACTGCTGCTGTTCCTATTGAAGCTCTTATTTTCAAGAATTTACTACCTCAATATTATGCAATTAGGTTTCATTTAATTCTTGATTTAAATCAGGTATTATTTTAAGTAACTCTTCCAAATCAGAGATTACTATTTTTGATTTAGAGATCTTATTAAAATCTTCTCGAGAAAACATACCCGTTTTACCAATAAATACTATATCGTTGTTTTGTGCTCTTTCACAGTCTTTTAAGGAATCGCCTACATAAACTAATTCCTCAGTACTAAGATTAAATTCTTCTTTAATGAAATCAAAATGATCCTTCCCTTTTTCAAATCCCATTCTATATCCTACAATTTGATCAACAATTAATTCTTTTTCTTTGCAATATTTCTCAATAATAGGTTGAGTTGTCGAACTAGAAATTGCTACAAGATAACCCTTTTCTCTAAGTAGATCAATTGTGGATTTAGCATCTTTGAATAATGGCAGATCAAATATACTTTCAATTTTTTCTTTCTCAAATTGAGAAATTACCAATTTATTGTTCGGATTATCGGGGAATATTATTTCCATTTGCTGTTCAAAAGGTAATCCGGTTGTGATCTGATATTTTGATCTTGCATCCTCTGTTTCTAGCTCATAGTGTTTCACCATTAATTTGACAGCAATTTCCTCTAATGTAGGCATAGTATCAGCTGTTGTGCCATCAAAATCTAATGTGACTAGTTTAATCATTTTTGAGCTCCTTATTATGTAATAATTTTCTTTAATTACTCCTCTTAATTGAATCTTTGGTTTAAAATGATGGTTTAGGAATTATAAGAAGTTTAATTCATGATAATAGGGAAAAAATCTAAAAGGAAAAATAAGAACCACACATAGCATCATTTGGTGGTTCTCAAATGAATAAAGTAGTTGTAATAACAGGAGCATCCTCTGGCATAGGGCTATCTCATGCTATTTTTCTTACAGCCAAAGGATATACAGTCTTTGGAACAAGTCGTAGAAGTCAAGCACTTGATAATAAGCAATTAAAAGAGGATTTTGTTAGAGATCATACGAAATGGAAATTCGCAAATAAAGAAAAAACCATTGTTAAACCCACAAAAAATCTTATCCCCAAAAAGATCGAAAAAAACTTAGATGAATTAATTGACAAAATTAGATTTTTCAATATGGATGTTACCTCTGATGATTCCGTTGAAAAAGCTATAAGCGAAATGGAAATTGAAGCAAAAAAAATCAATGATCGTGGAATTGATATTCTGATTAACAACGCGGGTATTAGCTTTTTCAGAAGTGCAGAAGTATTGTCCATGGAAGATTGGAAAACAACATTTGACACTAACTTGTTTGGTATGGTACGAGTTGCAAAAGCTGTTTTACCACAAATGAGGGAAAGAAGAGAAGGACGAATAATTAATACAAGTACACTAGGAGCACTAGCAGTTATACCATTTCAATCTCATTATTCCGCATCAAAGATTGCAATAAAAGTTTTTAGTGAAGGATTGCGTGTCGAGGTTAAAAAATTCAACATTAAGGTTTCAACAATTCTCCCAAGTGATATTAATACCGCATTCAATAAAAACATGCATGCGATTTCAACATCAATGGATCCTTCTACAGAATCAGTGAATTTAGAGAAAATGATTAATCAATCTCCTACAACTCCCGATTCACCATACTATAAATATCTAAATCCCGTTTGGAAAGTCATAGTGAGGAATTTGATTGTTGCTCCTCCACCTTTAGTGATTTCAAAGAAACTTCTTAGGATTATTAAAGCTAGAAAACCTCGAGTAAATTATCATGCAGGAGATCCCATTCAAAGAATCTTAGTTTTCCTCATTCGTCGAGTAGTAACGGATGGATTAGTTGATTGGTTATTACCTTTATACTTCGGTCTTAAGTGAGTCAATCCACTCTGGAAAAACATATTAGATTAAAAAATACTGTTTCAGAGTGAGAAAATGAAACTCTTCAGAAAGATTCACACTTACTTGAAAATGGTTTTTCTTTATTTGACTAAGAGAATCGTGAGAAGAGAAGATTATCGAGAGGAATACAACATAGCTGCGTCCACGTATCATAATTGGCTTAATAAAATGAATAAGCACACGAATACGATTCTCAAGATAGATCACTTAAAAAATCGAAAGAATATTCACATTTTGGATTTTGCTTGTGGGACTGGGTATATCTCTGGATATGTTTTGTCAGAATTAAAAGATGCTACAGTAAAGATAACTGCAGTTGATATTTCAGACAAAATGATTGAACTAGCAAAAGACAAAATTTCAGATAGTCGATGTTCGTTCATCGTTCAAGATGGCACAGATTTTCTTTTTGGGGAGGAAGATGAGAAATATGATGCGATATTTTGTGGTTATGCATTACCGTATTTTAATCAGAAAAAAGTAATTAAAGAATTCCATCGAATTTTAAAGAAAGATGGCACAGCTCATTTTATAACAAATTGTAAAGGTACTTTGAAAGGAATTGATGAGATCTACATTGATACGATGAAAGAATACCCATCATCTTTGAACAAAATTATGGAGATACGATACCAATTACCTAAAAATCAAAATGAATTAAAATCTTGGTTTAAGAGAAGACAGTTTTCAATCATTTTTCTGGATACTGTTAAGGAGATAGTTAGTTTTAGTTCTCCTGAAAATTTATACAATTGGTTAAAGAACACTGGAGCAATCGCTGGAACTGGGCATATCTTTACTGAAGATGAGAAAATTGTAGAATCCATTATTGATAAAATCAAGAATCGATGCTACTATGAGGATAAATATTGGATAAATCATAAATTCATCCAAGGAATATTCAAAAAAGAATAGCTTCAGAAACACCATTTATACTTCAAATATAATTTACATTCCTTTTTTTAAAAGGAAAGAACCTTTATCTTTCTAAGAGTAATTACTTTTTTGAAGTGAGTACGATGATAACTAAAGATGAATCCAATGAAGCACTTAAGGAAAAAATCCGTTATATGAGTATAGATGTCTTTAGAGGTTTATCTATTGCAACTATGGTTTTTGTTAATACGATTGCTTCTTTTAATAACACTCCCGCCTGGTCGAAACACGCAATAGATTTCGGTTTGACTTATGTTGATTTAGTTGCTCCTTTCTTTATATTTGCTATAGCTTTAACCTTCAAAATGTCTTTCGCTAGCACTCTAAAAAGAGAGGGTAGACTACAAGCCTATATAAAATTCATTCGAAGATATGCTGCTCTTCTTGGTTTTGGTTTGCTTGGTGGAATTTTCATTTCCCCATCTGGGATAAATTTTGGTTGGGGAGTATTACAGTCAATTGGAATTGCTGGTATCTTTACTGTTTTTTTTATAGAGGTTCCTCGATTCTATAGATTCCTTATTGGGCTTTTGTTTTTAGAAATTTATCAATTTGTTATTGGACTCACAGTTAATATTGATGGGGTGTTCATGACTATTAGTGATTTAGGTTTTATGGATCCTCATGGAGGTTTTATTGGTGGTTTTGGTTATGGAATAATGATGCTCCTTTCAACAACAATCGTTGATGATTTCAGAGAAACTAAGAAATTGCTTTTCTTAATCTGCGGATTTATTTTCACAGTTTCTGGAGTTAGCTTACACTTCATTTGGGTTGGTTATGGATTCCCTTCTTATGGTGGACTGTCAAAACTTAGAGTTTCCTATTCCTATATCTTGTTGACAATTGGTTTAGCAGCATTATCGTTTTGGTTAATTTGGCTTCTTTATGATCACTACAAAGTTAAGAAAAATAAAAGCTACTTTCTGCAACCTCAAGGGAAGAATTCCTTTTTCCTTTTTATCTTTCAATCAATATTCTTAGGTTTATCAATTCTATATTTAAAAAAGGATTCACATGTAGCTCTTGTCTTTTTCTTTGGATTTCTAAATGTAGCAATAATATGGTTACTATCGCTACTCTTGGATAAAAACAAAGTCTATATTACAATATAAAAAAAAGAAGGAGAAAGCACTCACTGAGTGCTGTATTTTTCTAATCTTGTAGATCTTTGATGAATGGCAAAACTTCATTAAATAACCATTCAGGCCAGAGTTTCTTAGCTATATCGAGTTTGATAACACCGGATTTGTGGTTCCATCCACGTTTCTCATAGACAGCATCCTGTAACTTATTATATTGTTCTTCTCGGTGCTTACGAGTAATGCCATGTCGTTTTTCAATTGGCATTTTTTGTACTTCTTCAAGGGTCTTTCCGAGAATTTCAACTAATTGCTTATCATATCGTTCCATTCTACTTTCATATTCTTCAAGAGTAACAGGACCAGCGGATCGATAAGGAATATTACTATCATCGATTCTTCGACCATGTCCAAGTCTTACTTGGAAGACTCTTTGGAATTGATAAACACGTTGACTTATGTGCACTAGACTATCTTCTCTTTCTTGAGGGGTCTTACCCATTGGAACACCTGTAATAGATTCGAATAGTGTTGCATAGTTTTGTACATGATCTGGTACTTTATGAGGAGCATCACTGTCTTTGTTATCTTCAGGAACAACATCATTCCATGGAAGCTTACATAGTCCATTTAATGAAAACCATGTCCGCCAGTATGGGAACCAGCAAAGAGCTTCAGCTTTGTTTTCGAATGTTGGCATGTAATTGTGTACCATATCTAAGAAAATCAACCAGGCTTCGTCATGTTGTGGTCCTTTAAGGGTTAACCCGTAACCACCTTGTTGAGCAAGTGATTCTTTGGTAATATATTCACTATATTCAAGTCCCTTGTGTTCCATTCCAATGTCTTGACAGAATTGTTCTTGTTCAGGTGTTAGATTATAATTTGATTTGAAGTACTTCTTCATCTTTTTAATGCCTCGAGCAAAGACTAATGCAAATTCATCTTTACCTAGAGCAATACGATGCATGATTTCCATGGTAGCTTCAAAATTACCAAATTTAAGATCAAGACCACTTGTTTTTTCCTTGTCCAAAATACCTGCTTCATAGCATTCCATTACAAAACCTAATGCAGTTCCAAAGCTTATAGTATCTAGACCATAAGTGTCACAGTAAAAGTTTATTTCCACAACATGTAATGGGTCAAAGATTCCTAAATTGCTGCCAACACCTGCGATTGTTTCATATTCGGGTCCATCAACAAGTACTTTTTGTCCTTTATATGGACCTGTTTTTAACTCGAAAGCTTCTACACAATGTGAGCAATTAATTGCACAACCACGCCAGCATCCATCCCAACCTTTGCCGGTATTAGTAAAGATTTTCTCATATACATCACCCCAAAGGGTTTTATCTTTACCATCATCATCTCTTCCATATTTGAAGTTGTAAGTTGGTAATAGGTCAAATTCACTCATAATTGATGGAAGATGTGCTGTACCTATAACTCTCATTTTATTCTGTTCTGAATCAAGTTTTAGAATTTCCTGTGAGTGTTTTCGACCAACTTGCTTTGCAGTATCTTGGTCTTTGGGATGTTGTGATTCCAAATTAACAGATGGAGAATGAGCAACAATAGCTACTATGTTTTTGTTTCTGAAGACTGTTCCAGTACCACCTCTACCTGCTTGTTTTAAGTGGTTTGCTTTTCTTCTATTATCCCACCAGGAGAAATTTAAACAACCAAAATAAGAATGATCAGCTCCGGGACCTGCAGATACTACACTGACAAATATTCGATCGTCTTTTCCGGTTTCTTTGTCAATAGTTCGATATTTCTCATTTAATTGTTCAGCTAATAAGTGTGATTCAGTTGGTAGATCACCGGCTGGTTCAATCCAGACCTTTTCTTGTGTTCCATCAATTACAATCACCACAGGTTCTTTAGCTTTCCCAACTATTCTGAGAGCATCAAATCCTGAGTATTTCATCCATGGGCCAAAGAACCCTCCAACATTGGAATCAATAACGATATCAGTTAAAGGAGAAATTGCAGTTACTATAGATTTTCCTGCACCTGGATATCCTGTTGTACCACCAAGCGGACCACTTGCAATACATAATGGATTCTCGGGTTCATCCCATTTAACTATACGGTTTTTTGGCAAACTTTCCCACATTAACCATAAGTCATAACCTTTACCACCAATGAAAATTTCTCGAACTTTTTTATCGACATCGTTTTCCTCGATGGATAACTTAGCAAGGTCAATATGCAATGTTTTATCGGTATAACCCTTCATTACATCTTGACGTTTATATGACATTTTAACCGATAGGCACATCTAAACACATCGAAACTCCCTAGACATATCGTTTCTTCTTACAATTTTTAAGAATAAATGTACAAGAAAATCTTGAGAAAGTCAAAAATGTAAAATTAGATTTACATTTTTTCTAATATAAATAGGGTTGAGCCGTACGCCAAAGAATCTTATTGTATGCTTCTGCAAATTTTACTCCTGCCATTCGTCCATGCATCATGAGTTGAGCGGTTATATAATCCTTAACAGGCCATTGACCATATGCTTCGATATAAACGTCAATAACAGACATTATTTTCTCATATTGATTTGAAACATCAACAAAAAATGGTTTATCGGAATTCCCAACAGCGAAGTAATTTGTATACAAACCTATTGGTTCTCTATGAGGTAGATGTTTGTGGTCATCGTTCTTATATCTCGCATATGATATTGCATCTAAAGTAATGTTATAGGTATATCGATGATCAGGATGGCCAATTCCAAGCTGAGGTGATTGTGTCCAAGTGATGATTATGTCGGGTTTTATTTCTTTGAAATGTACTGC
>JABLTI010000044.1 GCA_013166835.1 Promethearchaeati archaeon
ACACACGTAAATATCACAGCACAGGTTGTCTAGCGGTTGGGCGGCGGACTGCAGATCCGCTTTACGTGAGACATGCTGGGTAACTCCCTTCATGCACGAATTCGAATCTCACCCTGTGCTCCACTTATTTCTAAAAATTGCTAATGGGTGAATGATGATTGACTGAAACACAAGAACTCATGGATTTGACTCAAAAAGTTCTCGATGAGCTTACTATTCGAGATTTATCTCTTGCTATTGCTGAAAGCTGTACAGGTGGTTTAGCATCCTCTATTTTAACCGATCTCGATGGTTCTTCCGATGTTCTTTTGTATAGTATTGTTGCCTATAACTCTGAGGCTAAGGAAGAATTTCTCGGTATTCCTCATTATGTTTTACAAGATTTTGGTACTATTTCTCTTGCCTGTGCTAAAGTTATGGCTGAAGGTGCTTTGCTATATGGTGCTGACATTGGTTTAGCCACTACTGGTGTTATTGGTGAATCTATTGAGGATAAGTTGAAGGGAACAGCTTTTGTTGCCATTGCTGTTGCTGGTCAGAAAACTTTCGCTCGAGAGTTAGTTCTTGATCCTAAAAAATCCCGTCATGAATTAAAAGTAGATATTGTCATGAACTTATTTGAATCTTTAATCGCTGCACTTGAATCTGCTTACTAAGAAACCATTTTCTTCCTTTTAAAAATAAAGAAATGTAAGAGGGTGTCTTACTGTAATAGAACTTCGATTTTGATGTACACACCATCTTTCATTGGGATATTAGGATTCTCTGCTAATTTTTCTCGTAGGTTTACTGGTGCGATTGCTTCCAGGATATCTTTGTTGTGGTGTGTTCTACTTGGTATGATTATTGCTCCAACGGTTCCATCTATGAATCTTGCTTTGTAACACATAACATCTCCGAAGTATCGTCCTTTCTTCTCGAATCCATGTATTATGTATGGTTCTGATTGTCTTATTTGTGCGATCTTTTTCAAGTCATCGATATTTAGTATTCTTAGATTTAGTGTTCCTGGGAATGGAACGAATCCTAAGACTTCTTCAAATTGCGAAGAATATTCTTCTTGAGATATGTACCAGGCACCTTCTCCTAAACCGCTTTCAAGTTCCCCATAAATAGTGGCTGAGCGTGTTTGTGAATACAATGCTTTTGTTATCATAATGCTGAGATTTTCTAGCAGTTCGCGACCAAGTTTGGTTATTTGGACTGCTTGTCCTCTTGATGTCCTGGTCCTTTCTATTAGATGGTTTTTCTCAAGTTCTACTAAATATCTTGCTGCTGTTTGTTGTGACACCCCTAAGTATCTTCCTAACTCACTACTTGTTATATCAATAGGATTGTTAATTGCTCCATAAATTCCTAATTTCAATACTACTGCTAATTGCTTACTATCAAAATCAACATCACTCCCAAATAGGAAGCTTTTGTGTTCACTCTTTGCTTTTGTCATACTTTTCCATTCCTATTTCATACATGCATTATGAGTCGTTATTTAGAGGTAGTTCACTTATTTTTCCAAGAAAAATTCTTTTCTTAAAAAAAATATTTATTCATACTCATATTTCAAATTTGCTACTTATTTCTGAGAATCAGTTTTTAATAAATATTATCATATGAAACGAATGAAAAAAATGAGAAAAGGGATCTATAATCAGTATAGATCCTTATTTGTTAATGTATTCTTTATTTTAGTTCTCTGGAAATAGACAAAGCTTGTCTGCCTAAGGTTTCACCAATTACTACATTCTTGAATCCATCAGATGTTGACAGGATTCCTACCCAGTCTTTTTCTGTTTCATCTTTGAATGCGATGAGCATTTCTTCGCCACCGTCTCTGTCGAAAGCAATGTATTCTGAGAAACCAACCATATCTTGCATACCAATCTTTCTAATCTTTACGCGTTCCAAAGCATCTGTAGCTTTTATATCGTCTATGATATTCTTGTTAGCGATTTCATCAATCTTTGATATGATAGTCATCTTAGCTTGTGCCTTTACTTTACCCAAAGTCTTTGTTGGAATGTCAGATGGATCTGGGATAACCATTGTTACGTTTGATTTTATTCTCTCGGTTAACATATCGTCTAACCGATCGAAAACTGCATCCTTACTGTAGAGAATTGCTGTCTCGATTTTTGGTCTTGGGTAGATTACAACAGCGTTTAGAAGACTTTCATGTTGACTCTTGAAGTCCATTAATAAACTGGAAATCTTCAAAGCATCTTTAGCGAATCGTTTGTAGTAATCATCAAATCCGCCTTTTACTGCTTCAATTTCCTTTCTAACGGATGTTTCCACGACACTGGTGATTTCTTCAATAGCGCCAATAGCTGTTTCCTCATTATTTCGGATTCCTGTGTTTGCCTGACTTGCTGTTTCGGTTAAAGTTGTTGTTGCTGTAGTGCCCATTGTTTCAACACTACTATTAGAATCAGAAGCGATTTTTTGCTTAGCTTTCTTGGCACTACTCATTAGTGCACCTTTGGTTTCAGCTAATTGCTCTTTAGCACCTGTAACTTGAGTGTCTGTAGAAGTCTTAATTTCCTCAGTTTGTTGGGTTGCAATGTTAGTAGCATCACTTGAATTTCCTGTTGTTAGGGTATCAAGTTTACCAATAATGGCTGTCTTTGCAGTTTCATACTCATCCTTGGTTTCTGTCACAGCTCCATCAATTGCTGTATGCATTGAAGTTATTGTTTCATCGACTTTTGAATTCAAATCACCACTATAATTAGCTTTTAGCAAAGTAATGCTAGAGTTTAGGCTCTCAGTAGATGAGCTAATGACTCCCAAAGCTTTTGTATTTTGCTCGTTAACTTTGGAAAGCATGGAAGTTGTTCCGTCTTCTACTGCTTTATTATCTAAATCAACATTAGCTGCAATTTCTTCATTGTGTTTATTAACTAAATCACTGACAGAAGCAGTTGCTTCCTCGCATAATAAACCAATATCGGTTGCAGTTGTTTCAGTAAGGTCATCTATTTGATTCTTAAACTTTTTAGCAATCTTTGAAAGTTTGTTGCTGAATTTGCCTTTGAACTCTTCGAGGTCCTGAGTAAAATCACCTTTGACTTTCTCAAAGCTGTCACCTAATCCGGTTTTGAATTGAAGATTCATATCAATTCTGTTCTTTTTAGCTTCTTCTGTGGTTGATTTGATACTTGCTCCTTGATTATTAGTGACACTGGTTAATGTCTCACTTAGACTGTTAACATTCCCTTCTGATTCAGCTACAAAGTTATCAAGACCAGTTAGAATATGGTCTCGTGTCCCATTCAATTTTTCTTTAGAATCACTTTTTAGGGTGCCAGCCAATGCATCAGCTTTTGAAGCTATGGTACTATGAGTAGACTCCAATGAACTTGAGCCATCAGCTAGGAATGCATCATTCTTTGCTGTTATACCATCTTTCATATCAGTAAGTGTAGTTTCAGCTTCCTCTTTTAGATTAGTAGCAAAAGTATCCAAGTTCTCATTTGTACTAGTCTCATAAGTATCAGCAGTTTCTGTTTGATTTTTTAAGAAGCTATTAGCAGCGCTAGTTATACTCTTCTTTGTTGAATCCACAGTTGATGTAATAGTTGCTGATGATTCTCCTAGTTTTGTATCAATAGCTTGTCTGTTTTCCTCACTGTTCTGAGAAACTTTATCAGAGCTTCGTTTCTTTTCACTTCGAACGTGTGCTTCAGTGTCCTTCATCACTTGATCAAAATGCGCGATCATCTCAGCCACGTAGCTTTTGAGTTCAGTAACGAGTTGATCTATTTTCTCGGAATCCTTACCTGCTTCTGCTGCAATCTCTCTAAATGGGTATAATCCTATTGCTTTATCGACTAACCCTTCAATGTTGTAAGCATAATTTCTTTCAATTAGTGCTGCAGTAGTTGCTTTAATTTTAGAGATGGGTTTTATCTTAGTATACTTAGATATTTCTCCAGCAGTTAAAGGTCCAAGAGCAAGTAATGAAACATACACTTTCTGCTCATCTTCACTTAAACCAATCCTTTCCAGGAACGGTAATTTAGGAATTTCTGTAGACATAATATTTTCCCCTCATAATTCAATATTGTACAATATGACTTTTAATTTCACATAATATCGACATAGTAATTCGATACTTTTCGGACTGCTAATAACACTCCGAAGTTTGCAAGTAAAACAAAAATACCTTATGCTTTTTAATTTAATTATAGAGTCATGTCTAGGGAAATTCGCTAAATTCAAAATCAATTATTTCATTTATTGATTTGGGAAAAGAAAAAATGGTTAAAAATGTCTTACAATGTTCCTTCTTCTATTGCTTTGATATCTAAGAAGGATTCAAGGATGCCTTCGTAAATTTTACCGTCTATGATTGTTAATGGGCGCTTTGCTTGAGATGCTATGGTATCTTCGTGAGTTACGACTATTAGTGTCACATTTTCTTCTTCGTTGATTTTAACTAAATAATCCATAATCTCTCGAGAAGTATTACTATCTAATTGTCCTGTGGGTTCATCGAGAAGAATAACTTCTGGTTTATTTGCAAGTGCACGAGCAATAGCAATTCTTTGTCTTTGCCCACCACTAAGCTCCATTGGAAAGTGATTTCCTCTATCAGGCAGCCCAATTATCTCGAGAAGTTCTTGAACTCGGTCTTCACGTTCTCCAGCAGGGGTACCATTAATAATCATTGGAAGAGCAATATTTTCAGATGCTGTCAGAATTTCTAATAAATTAAAAGCTTGAAAAACAAAACCAACTTTAGTTCTTCGCAAATCTCTAACCTCTGCTCCAGTCATCTCAGAGATTTTTTTACCATTAAAGATAATCTCTCCTGAAGTTGGGGTATCAATGGATCCGATTAAGTTTAGAAAAGTTGTTTTCCCACTACCTGAAGGTCCAACAATAGTTGCATAATCTCCTCTCTTAATAGCAAAATCAATACCATTGATAGCTTTTATGGTAGTTTCACCAAAGGGATATTCCTTTGTTAAACCGGTAGTTATGATTACATGATCTTCTTCTGACAGAATACTCACTTCCAATTAACTTACCCAAAGTTTCTAGCTGTAAAAAGCATTTCGAATAATCTTAATTTAATGAGTTATTAAACAAACAATAGTTTAATTATTCGGGTTCTAGAGGGATTACTGCAGCCATGATAAGATAAACAATTGCTATTGTGCTGCCCGAAACAAAAAAGGCGATAACCCAAAGGATTCTCATTAAATCAACTTCCATATCGAAATATTTAGCTAACCCAGCAGCTAAACCAGTTATCATCTTGTTCGTGCGGGATCTATATAGTGTTTTCTCAGAAGTTTGAGCAGATCTATTCTTCTTATCTGCTTTCTTCTCTCTTTCTATTGTGAGATTTTCTCCACAACCTACACAAAATTCTGCTGTTTTTTTATTTGCTACTCCACATCTAGTACAATATTCTGGCATGAAACAATAACACCTTTTAATTTGACATATTTTTATTGGGTGATTTGCTTTTAAAACATTATCAAACGAAACTGTTAGGATTCGTACTTAGTGTTATTACTCTATCAATTCTAGCATTCTAATAAGTGAGATAGAGGTAGTCACTTCCTTCTTCTAATGACGACTGGAACTATTAACAGAATAAGACATATCAAAGGTGAAATCGCTGGAAATTGTAAAGTAACTCCTCTTATTGTTAAGGTTAATGTATAGTTAGTCGGGAACTGAGCTATACCATCAATTTGTGTATTCTGAATCAAAATGATGAATCCACCTGCATCACTGATAGAGTAGGTAACAGATTCTTTAGATGTTTGTGATTCACTTTTACCCAAGATCTCAGAGGGGTCCCCTGAATAATCATTGGGAAGAATATACAAATCCAAATCAATGTGTGTATTATCAAACTCTATTTCAACAATGAAATTGGTTCCTTCTTCAACTGAAATCTTGAAGTAGTCAAAATCTGCGTAGATTAGGTCATAAGTGGAGTTAAGTATATCCAATGAAATTGCTTCTTCAAAAATGTCATTCTCCTCGTAGAGATCATCTTCGATTTCCCCTGGATAAGTAGTTACAATTAATGAATAGTTCGTAATCAACAGACTTTGGTAACTTTCACTGATTTCTATGAAATAAATGCCTGTATATGGACACTTTATGTTTACTTCTCCTCTAACTGCAAGGTTCCTTTCACGTTTTAATATAGCTTCATTACTAGCATAAATACTCACGTCAATAATATAGTCTTCAGAAGCAGTTAGAATGGTTACATTAAGATGATAAAATCTATGAGCTTCTACCATGAAATAATCATAATCTAGACAAGCAAGATTATACCAAGTATCGAGAGAAATAGTCTTAGCATAGTCAAAATCATCATTCTCTTCCAGATAATCATCATCAGGAAAGTTTGGGAGACTAAACTCAGTCCAGTTGATTTCCGCTTTAGTTACTAAGGGGTAAGGATCTTCAATATCTGAGATACTATTAATGATATACGAACCAATTCCTGACCAATCAGACCAGAAATTACCTTTGTTAATCTGAGAGTTATACCATACATTTGTTAGGCTTTGATCAGTAGCTTGACTTGAGTTATCATTATTATTTAGAAAACTATTTTGATGAATGATATTCTGTGTACAAGATGGAGTTTTGATGTAAATACCAGAAGATGAACAATTAATTATTTCGTTAAAGCAAATCTCATTATAAGAAGAATCCTCAAGGCGTATTCCAAATTCAGTTTGTTGACAAGAAATAAGATTGTTGACAATTTTAGATTGCCAGACTTCAATAAAGTCAAATACTGCAGCATTGTCTTGAATAGCATAACATGTGTTGTTATAAATCTGAATGTGAGAGGTGTAAAACAATCTAAAATTAGTAGCCCAACCAGAACAAGTGTTATTTGCTATTTTTATGAATCTACAATCAAACATTTCCATCGTACTAACATAAGAAGTAACTGGCAAGCTATTAGTAAAAAGATTATTAGAAATTTCTACATATCTACACAAGTAAGTATGAATACCAATTATACAATCTACAAAGGTATTATTAGCAATAATAAAAATATCACACTCAGAAATAGAAACACCATTAATCCTACAATCAGAAATTGAATTGTTAATAACATCTACAGAACTGTTAATTGAATTATGAAAAATAATGCCAAAATCTCGTGCAACTAATTCGCAACTTTGCACTACAAAATGAACTTCAAACATGTCAGAAATACTAATCGCAGCATATGTTGTAGGTTCGTTTATACTCAAATTTTCAATCCGATAAGGATCCTCTCTCGTTCCAGAACCAGGCAAACCATATGTAAGAATATCCTCTTCAGAATCAATGTTAATTGGTTCATGTGATAAAGAATTGATTATTGAATTAGAGGGATTTTCCTTATTAATGGAGAAATTCTCTGATACCAGCAAAGTTGAATTAAGACAACAACTAGTTACAAAAATTGAACATAATATAAAGCTAATAAGAAATCCCTTAATCTTCACAGTAGACTCCCATATAATCATTAAATTAAAGAAATTAAAATTTATTCACTCTACAATTGATAAAGTCATCTTTTTAGTCATCTTCATTGTCTAATAAACAAAATCCATCATACCTCTTTTTACTGGAACTTATTTATTTAAATTAAGAATCTCACAAACGAATAAAAATTATATAACTGAAGCTAAGAGTTACCAAAATTTCTATTTTTTCTATCTCTCAAAAAACAATTATTAATTTTCGCGTTGGAGAAAAAATATAAGTTTCTATTTTATTAGAATTAACTGTTGTTATTTAATAAGTGTGAATACTCACTTTTAATATATTTATTAATTTCATCATCAACTTTTCTACATGCAATTTTTAAGAGTGCATTTTTAGTTTTTTCATCTTCTATACATACTAAGAAATCAATTGCTAAATCAAAATTTATTGGATTTTTTAAAATATACTTGTAAAGATAATCAATTACTTTTGGAATAATTGATGAATTTTTTATTTTTTCTATAACGGGTTCTGCAAACCCATAAATCTTCAAACGGTGATCCTAAGTAATCTTCAAACATTCTTTGAATTAAGCTAAAATAATATTCTTCTTCAATAATTCCATTTTCCTTGAATGTTGTATCTATTAATTCTAGCATTGATTCATCATATTCTGCTTCCCATCCTTCAATTTCCACATACATATATTGACATCTATAATGTCTATCATAAAATCCCCATTTAATCAAGATTAAAGTATGAATGCTATTTCTATCCTTTATTTTTCCTAATGCTTCAATCGCTTTTCTTTCTAAAATATTAATACTACCTCTAACAATTTTGTTGAGAATTGGAATTGCATCTTTTTCTTGCTTTTTCAAAAGTATTTCAATTATCCTTTGACCCGCAATTGCTTCAATACTATCATCAGCTAAAACCCATTGATCATGATAATAATCATTTTCTGCTACAGAAATAAACTGAATAAATTGTAAAATAAGAATTAGATGTTGTATAGCATAATCAACTAAGTTTTTTTCTTCAATAACATTAATTACCTCTAAAACAAGTTCACCTTTGATTAGACGAAAATTCCCATCTCCATTGACTTCTTTGCTTATTTCAAATAACAAACTTGTTTTCTTTTCATTACTAATATCAAATTCTTTTAATTTTGATAAAATTCTTTTCTGACAACCATAATCAGATATTTCTGTTAAAATATATTTATCTAATTTCAAATAATACTCGATAGCTTTAGCTTGTTCCTTTTCAGACAATATTTCTATAAACAAAAGTATCTGATTAATTATACCTTGGCTAGTTTCATAGTATCTATAATGCCAACGAAAATTATTAAATAGATAATCAATTAATTTTTCGATATCTTGTTTCCTCTCAGCAACAAGGTTCATGAGTCCTTGTATTATTTTTTTATCTTCCTCATATTTTGAAAGTAGAAATTGATCTGATTGTATATCTTTTTGATATTTTTTATCAACAGCAACTATTTTCTCATACAAATCATCTTTGCAAAAAGACATTGTTTTTCCCTTGTAAAGAACTACCTTAATAACCTATAAAAAGTTCTAAAATACTAATAGCTTTTAAATCCATGTTTAATATACAAGCATGATAGACAAAGAGTAAGTTTTTATGTTTTTAATATGGAAGAGATGAATTACTTGTACATATTTCTGTAAAACGGGCACAATGGGAAAAATACAAGTACAGAGAAACAAAAAACGACCAAAAATTTTAAAGCAAACACGGGGAACCACTAAAATGCAGATTAAGTTCTGGAATTAGAAATCCATACAAAACAATTATAAACATAGAATTCTGCAAAAAAGAAACATAAACAAATCAAAAGATAATGAAAATTTAGGTGTAAACAAAAATGGCCGATGATAAACCCCATCTAAACCTAGTCGTGATAGGACACGTTGATCATGGCAAGTCGACTATGACCGGGCATATGCTTTTCAAAGCAGGTGCCGTTGATAAACGTTTGATCGACAAGTACGCAGAGGAATCTGAGAAGATCGGCAAACCTTCATGGAAGTATGCTTGGGTCTTACAAAAACTCCAAGAGGAACGTGAAAGAGGTCTAACCATTGACGTTTCTTTCTTCAAGTTTGAGACCAAAGGTACTGTCTTTACAATTATTGATGCTCCTGGTCACAGGGATTTTGTAAAGAATATGATTACTGGTGCTTCTCAAGCTAATGCTGCTATTCTTGTCGTTTCTGCTGAAAAGAACGATCTTGAAGCAGGCCTTGCTGAGGAACGTATTGAGAAGACAGCTAAAGGTGATCGTCGTATTCCTGGTGGTCAGACTATTGAGCATTTAACACTAGCAATTACACTTGGTATTAACCAAATTGTCGTTGCTGTTAACAAAATGGACCTCGTAGGCTTCAAAGAAGCTTCTTACAACGCAGTTGTTGAACGAGTTCAAGCACTTATTGCTGGTTTTGTTAAATCAAAACTAGTAACACCTGAACGTGTTAAAGGCATTAAATTCGTACCAACCAGTGGTATGACAGGTGATGGTCTTACTGATGTAGGTGAGAAATTGTCTTGGTATAAAGGTCCATCTTTAATGGCAGCCCTTAATGATTTCAGCGCTCCAGAAAAACCAACTGGTAAACCACTCAGAATGCCTATACAAGACGTATACGCAATCAAAGGTGTCGGAACAGTACCGGTAGGTAAAATCGAAAGTGGTGTTTTAAAGCCTGGTGACGAAGTTATCTTCCCAATTTCAAAGAAGAAAGCAAAGGTACAATCCATTGAAATGCATCATGAACAACTACCAAAAGCTGAACCTGGTGACAACGTTGGATTCAATATCAAAGGAATTCCTAGAAACGAGATTCTGAAAGGTGACGTAGTTGGTCATCCTGGTCCTACCGAACCAAAACCAGTTGAAACTTTTGTTGCAACAACCTTCATTTTGAAGAACCTTTCCAAACCAGGTGCAAATCAACCTACAGGAATGGCAAAAGGTTATGCTCCAATCGTTCACCTTGGTCAAGCAGCACAAGCTTGTCAAATTGAAAATTTCAAAGTTCTAGCTAAATCAGCTCAACGCAAATCCCTCGTCAAAACTGGAGAGTATGATCCAGACATTTACTTACTTCAAGGTGACCTTGCTGAAATTACCTTCAAACCATTTGCTCCATTCATCTGTGAAAAATTCTCCGACTTTCCATCATTAGGTCGATTCGCAGCTCGTGATATGGGACAAACTGTTGCCGTAGGCGTTATTAAAGACGTAAAAGCTGCTAAACCAAAAGTTGCAAAACCAGAAGCTGCTAAACCAGAAGCTGCTAAACCAAAAGCAGCTAAATCAAAAGCTAAGAAATAGAATTTCTCAATTCTATTCCTTTTTTTCTCTTTTTCTTATTTCATTCTATATTTGTACTAGGGTAAATTGAAACCAATAAATATTATAAGGTACATATTCTTTCTTGTATAGTGAAAATATATCATATCATGCTTATATCGTTGTGAATTCATGCCAGAAAAGAGTGAGAGTGTTAATCCAAACGAGACTAACACTCAAGAAAATATTGGTCACGAGCTCCTTACGGGTTTAACTCAGTTACTGATATTGCTTATTTTGAAGCATGGTCCTCAACATGGTTATGAACTAGCAAGTCGATTAGAGCCAATATATGGGCGTCGTCTTTCCCCAGGAACAATCTATCCTTTACTTCAACGAATGGAGAATAAAGAGTATATTCAGAGCACTACAATGATAGTTTCCGGACGCAAAAGGAAAACTTATGTCAACACTCGAATGGGTCGTATTGCAATGGATAATGCCCAAGAAACACTTCAAAGCATTATTGATATAAAAAGCCCAAAAATAGAAGCCGATGCTCCAGGAATTGAACTTCTTAAAAGCTTAGCTCAATTCAGAATTCTCCTGATACTCGAGCAATCCCCTCTTCATGGTTATGAGTTAGTCGAAAAATTGGATGATTATTTTGGGCAAAAAATCGCTTTAGGTACAATCTATCCTTCACTTCATAGACTTGTTGAGAAAGGATATATTATTAGTAAATCTAAATGGGATGGTGACCGAGAACGTAAAGTCTACGAACTTACATCTCAAGGCAAAACAGCTGTTAGAAATGCTCATGATGAAATTAGTCAAATTGCAGCAGATACCATCTTTGACTAAAACCTAAAAATTGTTCTTTATTTATCATTAGAAATCATCAAGTTTAACCTTACGAAAATGCTTTAATTCTTATCTAATTAGTTATATTCCTCAAGAACTGTAAGGAAACCAAAAAATTGATGGGAAAAAAATGCGAGACAATCAACACACCTGGTTCATTGTAAGCGGAATTACTGGATTTCTCTTTATTATATGGGGTAGTATAGCCAGCGATGCTAGACCGTTAATTCCTGGTGATCATTGGCTAGTTGTTCCAGGTTGTATGTTACTCATAATCAGTATTTCCGGAATTCTTGAAGGAATGATTACTGATATGCGTATACTGAAATATTTCTCAGGTTTAACAGTTAAAGAAATCAATGTTACACAAGCAGCAGAAGATTTGAATATGGATGTTGACTCATTTCGACAAAGAATTCTTGCATTAAAGATGAATGGAAAATTAGCAATTTCTTTTCTTCCTGCGACTGGAGATATTGTGAAATCTGATTTGATGAATGAACAAACTTGTTCATTTTGTGCTAATCCAACAGTAACTAAGGATTTCTGCCCAGTTTGTGGAACAAAGAAATTGGTTAACAAAACAAAATAAATTATAAACTACAAAATTCAAGATATATGAAGAGATGATAAGGAATGGGTAAGAAATTCAAAGGAATTGGTTGCCCCTGTGTAACACCTTTTGACGAAGAGGAATCACTTGATTTAGCAAAGCTTCGTGAACTCGTTGATTTCCTAATTAATAGTGAGATAAACGCAATAATTCCTGCTAGTAATTGCGGTGAATCCTACTCATTAACTGATACTGAATATCATCAGCTAATCGATACGGTAATTGACCAAGTCAATAATGACGTTCCAATTTATGTTGGTTTACCAACAGAATCCAATACTCATATACTCTCCATTGCTAAATACGCAACAGAAGCGGGGGTAGATGGTTTAGTTTTATATCCTCCAAGAATTCCAAGTTTAACTATACAAGAATTGGTTAATCATTTCGAGTTCATTAGTTCTAAAGTTGACAGCAATTTACTTGTAGTAAACGATCCCGATCATTGTAAACTCGATTTATCAGTGGAGTTGATAAGTAAGATCTCTAAATTCGATAATGTCGTAGGACTTGTAGAGCTTAGTAGTGATTTCAAGAAGATCCCACTAATAAGTGCAAAAGTTAGCGATGGATTTTTGGTTTATACTGGTCGAGGATTGCTAGTTCCCCAAGCAATAAAAGAAGGTGGAGTCGAAGGTGCTATTGTACCTAGTGCTAATGTTGTTCCAAATCTTTTAAGTGAATTATATGAAGCTTACAATGTAGAAGTGAAAGATCGTTTTGAAGAAATACAAACAATGCTAATTCCTTTAGAAATTGGTTTGAAACTTGGATCATTTCCAGCTGCAATAAAAGCTAGTTTGAACATGCTAGGTGTTAATGTTGGCAATCCAAGAAGTCCCATATCCTCTTTATCTGAAGGAGATCTCGAGAAATTGCGTAATATTCTGATTAGTGCTGGTTGTATACGTCCTCCAATACCTGAGGAGGAAACTGAAAGCACTAATAGTGGAAAAGAAAGTAAGAAAACCAATGCGAAAAAGAAAACAACTTGATTATCTGTCATAAAGAAATGAGTGTATAAAAATGACTTTTCTCGATGTCTATGAAATTATTGTTCCGATTTTAACAATAGCCGCTTTACTTTACGCAGGTATTGAAGATCTTTTGTTTCGCGAAGTTCGCAGAGAAATTGTATGGATATTGATGATAGGAATAGGTGTTATTCTTGATATTCTCTACATTGTCTTTTTCGTAGGTGATTATTCATTTTATGAACCACTAGCAGAAGTATTACTCACCATAGTTATTGGGTTCATATTTGGTTTTGTTTTATTCTATTTTGGTGTGTGGGGTGGGGCTGATACAAAAGCGCTTTGGGCTCTCGCAGTTCTAACTCCTGTGCATCCTTTTGGTGGAAATATATTAAGTGTAGACATTGGGCAAGAGATTCTAATAATAAACTCATCAGTATTTTCAATTCTTATTAATTCAGGATTAATAGCTCTGTTTTATCCTCTTTTTCTGATGATTGTTAATACTGTAACAGCTGCCAAAGGTTCATTATTCAATGAAGTAAGGGGTTCAACTTCAGAAAAAATACGTTGCTTTATGTTTGGATATAAGAAGAAGGTAAGTAAGATCAATTATGATAGAATGCATTTCGATTTTCTTGAAGAATTACCAAGGAAACAATTTCAAGGCAAGTTCACAGGGAATTTTGAGGGAAAGGTTGATGGGAAATTTACAGGGATTTTCCAAGGAAAAATCAATGGTGAATTTACAGGAACAATTATTGGTAAATTATTCAAATCATTTGATAAATCAATAAATGAATTGAATGCTGAAGAAGTCATAAAAGACGCTAAGAAAATGACTGAAGCTCATTCTATTGAATCAGATGATGAAGATGAGAAACCAAACCTAGTTCTGCTAAAATATCGTGAATTATTCACTAAAGAGAAGAAAGATCTTCAATCTGCTGATAATGAAACAATAATCTTTAGTGAAGGAATATTTCATGGGCCGATCGAAGGAATATTTATTGGAACAATTGATGGATTTTTCACTGGAAAGTTTAATGGTGATTTACTAGGTTTGCTCGAGGGGGGAACCTCATCTAAAGGAAAATTGTCAGGAGAAAAATCAGTTGCTGAAAATGAGTGGCAACTAAAGCTTCGTTTTGGTTTGGATGAGGAGGATGTGATGGAAAGGAGACAATTACGTACTTTGTGGCAATTACAATCTCATAAAAAAGAAACTGTTTGGGTCACTCCAGGGTTACCCTTTGTTTCCTTCATGTTAATTGGCTACATACTGTATCTGATATTTGATAATCTAGTTATCTTTCTGTTCTCTCTAGCTTAAAAATAACTGAAAAATAGAAATGTGATGAGAAATTAAAAAAACTAACGAAGGTTTTTTTATCTGGTAAATAAATAAAATCAAGGTAAGAAACAATGGATGATTTTGTTATTGTTGGTGCAGGTCCCGCTGGAATTTTTTGTGCACTCGAATTGCTAAATCAAGGTTATAAGAAAATTACTTTAATTGATCGAGGGAAGGAAGTTTTCAAGCGTAGATGCCCTAGAAGAGAACAAAATATTGAGTGTACCGCTTGTAAAATTTGCGACATTACAAGTGGCTTTGGAGGATCTGGTGCATGGTCAGATGGGAAAATAACAAAAGATGTGACTGGTAAAGTTGGAGGGTGGATGAGTGATTTTCTTACTCTAGATGAATTAGCTGAATATACTGAATATGTAGATCAAAAGATTCTTTCCTTTAGTAATGGCAACGATAGATACTTTAGTCCAGATCCTGAATTCGTAGAACAAATGGATAGTAAATGCCGTAAAGAGAATATGCGTTTGATTACTTATCCAATTCGTCATTTAGGAACTGATAACGCTGCTGCCATTATGGATAATTTTTACAAGTATTTGAAAGACAAAATTAACATTGTATTGAAAACCAAAGTTGATAAAATTCTAGTTGAAGATGGTAAAGCAATTGGCGTTTCAACAACCACTGGCAAAGTGTATAAAGCGAAAAAAATTGTCATGGGTGTTGGTAGAGGTGGAACCAACTGGTTAAAATCTGAATGCGATCGGTTGGGGATATCTTACTCAAACAATGCAGTCGATATTGGTGTTCGGGTTGAAACTTTGAAGGAATATTGCGATGAATTTACAGATAATCTCTATGAGTTTAAAATTGAATATGTAACAAGAACTTACGAAGATAATGTCAGAACATTCTGTGTTTGTCCTGAGGGCTATGTCACAACAGAACGATATGATGAAAGTACTTGTGTGAATGGTGAGAGCCGAACTGATATTAAGAGTCCAAATACAAATTTTGCTATTTTAGTTACCTGTAATTTTACAGAACCATTCAAGCAACCAATACAATATGCAAAGCATGTTGCTAATCTAGCAAACATGTTATCAGGTGGAAACTCAGTTCTGATACAAAGATTCGAGGATCTCAAAAATGGTCGACGCTCAACCGATGAAAGGTTATCTCGTTCAGTCATTAAACCTACTCTCGAGAGTGCGGTTGCTGGTGACATAAGTTTTGCAATGCCTTCTCGAGTCATGAGTGACCTGAGGGATTTCTTAACTCATTTGAATAGAATCATGCCTGGAATTGATGGTCCTAATACTTTGTTTTACGCTCCTGAAATTAAACTTTATAGTATCCGTATAGATTTAACTAATGATCTTGAATCTAAGGACGTGAAAAACATTTACTTTATCGGAGATGGTGCGGGAATTACTCGAGGAGTTATGCAAAGCGCTATTTCGGGTGTTGTTGTTGCTAGAGCAAATAAGAAGTAATTTTTCATAGAAGAGATTTTTTTATTTCTTTTTTCTTTTCATTTCTTCCTCGAAAGCTTGACGTGCTTCTTGTAATTGTCCTATTGTTCCAATTAAAACTCCATCAAGTGTAAAAACCTCTGCATTGTCAAAATCGATGCCTTCTTTCATTAGAACAATTGAATTAAAGAATTTACCATCTACTGAGTACCCATCTATATATCGATTGAAGGCTGGCAGAATAATATGAATTCGATCTTGTTTCTTTTCACTTTGTCGCCACTTTGCTTTAACCCATACTTTTTCAGTTATTTTTGTACCAATCTTTTCTCTGAAAGTGTAAGCTGGATGCGCGTGAGCAGAAATCGTGATATCAGCTGAAATAACATCTAATGCTGGATTAGCATGTCCATGCCAGAGTCCAATTGTTTTCCCAGAAGTTCTATCTTTAATACATAACCCTGTGGATGGAATTACCTCGACATTTTCCGGTAATAATTCTTCTATTTTACCATCATGATTGCCTTTTATGATTGTCACTCGTGTTAATTTCAATATTTTCTGCAGAAAATTCCAAACCCTTCCAGCCAGAGGATGAGAGGATCCAAAAATCTCGTTTTTAAAATCACCAACAATAATGACTCTTCTTGGCTTTTGGAGCTTTACAAGCTCAAGAAGATCCTCTTCTGCTTGTTTTGAAACTGGAATAATAATTCCTTTCTTATTTTGATCGTAGACATAACCCATATGTAAATCTGAAATAACTAATGTTTTCCCATGCTTTTTCTCAATCAAAAGAATGGCAGGTTTTCCGGGAATCATTAAAGAGGTCGTTGCATTGTTCTTTGAATCAGTAATTTTTTCATCCATGCAGTAAAAGCTCCTTGGCATAACAACAATTACACCAAGCATTCTTAAAATATTGCAATTAATTTAACAAAAAGCAGATCAATAAGTAGTTCTAATCCCTCTCTCTTTACACCTACTACTTTGAAAAATTCGGATAACTTCTTACCATCAAGCTCAACATTTTTCAAACAATAAATCCAGTCTCCATGAGTTTCCTTCATTTTTTCATATTGTTCGTCAAATATTTCCGTTTTAAATTCAGTAATTGTGAAATTATCCATTGATACCAAATACTGTAAGAAAGGAAGATAATATTCAATATCCACTTTTTCATCAAATAAACGATCTAAAAATTCAACAGCTACAAGTAATCTTTCATTAAAGATTTTATTTGCAGGAAGAGTTTCAAAAATTCTTAACAAAATATCTGCTCCACGTTCTAGTCCTTTAGGAGCATCATATTGTAGGTCAACTAAAATCGTGTATCTACTGGACTCCCAAGCAAATTGCCGCCCAACTAAATCATTTACTTTACTGAATCCTTCGACTAAAGATACTATTGTTTTGGTTTTATTTTCTTTGTCTATTAAAGTTACTTTATTAAAAACGCGTAATTTACTACTCATTAGTAAGAATTGTTTTTCTTGTGATATGTCATTGACATCTGTGTTTTCCTCCTCTTCGAGGAGTAGCATCTGTTTTTGTTTCGTCTTTGATTTTTTCAGTAAATTTTCTTTTACAACAGTAATGTATGTTGGAAAACTCCCTATCGTTTGTAATAATCCACTCAACATCTTAAAATATGGTTTTCCATCACCATCTTTCTTACAATGATCAATAATTCTATCGAGTATTAACTCAGCTTCATCTAGTTCAATGGTTGTTTTAGTAATTAATGCAATACCAAATTGTCTTTTTTTTCGAGCAAAATTTGGATCTCTTAAAGCTATGTTTTTTGCATACACAGTTTGTTTCTCAATCTTCCGAACAGAGAATTCAGAAGCCCGAATTATCCACATTAAAAACTGTTCCAGCTCTAGATTTTGGGGAAACTCGTAATTCATTGGTTGTTTCTTTCGTAAAACCGGTCCCTTCGTGGAATCAAACTCAACTAATAAAGCAGTAGTGTTTTTACCTTGATCCATTCTATTACACCTTGTTGTTTATTATTTTCTTTGGAAAGATTTCTACCCTCATTTCCTTCATTATTCCTTGTAATCAGTATATGCTATCTTTAGTTTCTGCAATCCTTTTTTGTTTACTAATCTAGTCATTCCAATATTTGCTAATGGATTGCCAATAAAGAGAGCTAAATAATCTCGCTTAGAGCAATTTATGCGAGAGATTAAATTATATCCCTTCTCATTCTCCTCTTCTAATATTACAATCTTTACCCCATCAACATCTAAATCCTCTTGGAAATCTTCTGTTGCAGAAAAAATTTTGGCTACGTATGCAGCATAAATAATGGTATTTTCTTCTCCGGTAAATGACTCCCCTATTAATAATCCATTTGAATCAGTTATTAATACAATTCTAGCCCTTACTTTATCTCTTATCCATTCAGCTAATCGATCAAAATCAATTCGTATGGTACCAACGTGTTTTGCTATTGCTTTAACAAAGGGCTCATGAATGGTTTCAGGGTGAGTAATTGTTGTTTCAAAAATCTTGAATTGTACAATAATGCCAGGAAATAATTGTTTTAGTGGTTCTAGAATCAGTTCTTTTATCCTCATACTGTCAACAGCATCTTCCATATCTTGCTTATGAGCAAAAATCAAGAAATTCCTGCATTCTGGGGAGAGGTCTAATAAATCTTCGATTGATCGTAACAATTCTGCTTGTGCTTCATCAAATCGAGAAGCATCTGAAGAATCAATTACAAAAATAAAGGAACTAACATTGCTAAAATATTCATTTCGCATAGAACCATGGTATTCATTTATTCGTAAGTCTTCTTGTCCTGGTGGGATGAAGAACACATACTGCTTCTTTAGGAAATCCTTGTTAAAGATCTCAATATCTTTACTAGGCACACGACGCATTGCTGCTTCTATAGGTGTATGTCTTAAGATGTCTTGTATTGAACTTTTTCCTGCATTATCCAGTCCAGCAATAAGTATTTTTTCGGTTTCCAATTCCTGATTTCGAACTTGCACTAACGTATCCTTCCAATTCAATTTAGTTTTTCATTGGAAATCTTCGGTGAGAATTTCCACGAATTTTCACAAACAGATTATAGTAATCACTACTATTATCTAAAGAAGACATTAAAAATCCCCGATTTTTTTCAGATTGATAGAAAAATATTTGACTAAGTTATTTTTTATATAAATAAGAAAATAATATAATGTGTCAATGTCAAAAAGTCGATATCAGGGGATGAAAAGTAGAAATATTCGTGTCTTTAGTCGAGTTAAATTCGTCGGTCAAAGTCCATATTCGTTCTCATTAGTGCATTATTCAAATTAAACCACAGGTTACATCATCATTTACTGATATATTACATGCTGTACATAGCATACAGATAGTAGGAAACACTAAAAGAATAAAATCCGTACCTCGTAGTAATATTTAAAAGAGCATAATGAGCGAAATGTCTGTGTCGCTCTTCCAGCTGGAAATAAAAAAAATTATCTTTTTGACATGAAAAAATCGTCCTAGAGGACTGTGTCAGTGAGGCAAAACTGAATGTCTGAAACTGAAAAAATAACAATAGAAGATAGATGGATTCTAATAGAAGCAATGGTTAAGGAATTAGGTCTTGTTCGACAACACCTTGACAGTTATAATGAATTTATCCAAGTGGGTATGCAAAATGTTGTCCGAGAAATTGGTAGCATAAAACCAGAAATTCCAAGCTATTATGTTAGAATCAATAAAATTGAAATGGATCCACCAAATATTCGAGAAGCAGATGGATCTCTGAATGAAATTTATCCAAGTGAAGCTCGAATAAGGAATTTGACTTATACTGCACCATTATATCTTGAGATGACTCCTATTCGTATTGATGATGCCGGGAATGAAATACCTCGTGAAACATCTAGAGTTTTTGTTGGTAGAATGCCTATAATGCTGAAATCGAAAGTCTGTCCATTAAGTCGTATGACTGATGAAGAATTGATTAAAGCAGGTGAAGACCCTAATGATCCCGGAGGATATTTCATTATTAATGGAAGTGAAAGAGTCTTAGTAACCCAAGAAGATTTAGCTCCAAACCGTATTTTAATCGAAACAAAAAAAACAGGTAGTACAACAAGCATGGCTAAAGTTTTTAGCACTGCTCAGGGTGTTCGAGCTCCTGTAACCATGGAACGGTCAAAAGACGGGAGTTTGAATATTAGCTTCCCATCAGTGCCAAGAAAGATTCCATTCGCAGTTTTAATGAAAGCATTAGGTCTTGCATCGGATAAAGCAATTGTAGAAGCTGTCTCAGATGATCCCGAAGTAAGAAAAGAATTAGTTCCTTCTCTCGAAGAAGCAGAAGAAGTAACTGATGAAGAAATGTCACTTGATTTCATAGGAAAGAGGGTGGCTGTCGGGCAAACAATGGATTATCGAATTAAGCGAGCTCGTGAGATCTTGAATAGGTATCTTTTACGTCATATTGGAACAAAAGAGGAGAATCGTATAGGTAAAGCCTTTTTCTTGGGACAGATGGCTCAAAGATTACTTGAACTTGAATTAGGAAAAAGAAAGGTAGATGATAAAGATCATTACTCAAATAAACGACTTAAATTATCCGGTGAGTCATTAATTTCACTATTTCGTGTTGCTTTTATGAGTCTCTGCAGAGATATCAAATATCAACTTGAAAGAACTGCTGTTAGAGGTAGAACTCCAAACATAAAAACAGCAGTACGAGCTGATGTCATTACTGAACGATTAAGACATGCATTAGCAACTGGAAACTGGGTAGGAGGTAAAGCTGGTGTTAGTCAGCTTCTTGACAGAACCAACTACATTTCCACCCTAAGCCATTTGCGTCGTGTTGTCAGTCCATTAAGTAGAAATCAACCACATTTTGAAGCTAGAGATCTTCATCCAACTCATTTTGGTAAGATTTGCCCAAGTGAAACCCCTGAAGGACCAAATTGTGGTCTTGTCAAGAATTTAGCAATGGATGCTTACATTAGTGTAGGAATCGCAGAAAAAGGAGTTGAGGAATTCCTTTACAGCTTAGATCTCAATGAATTGAATAAAATGCAATCAACTGATATTTGTAAAGTATTTCTCAATGGACGATTACTTGGGTCTCATCCCGATCCTAGGAAATTCGTAAGCGATATTAAGAAAGCTAGGAGAAAAGACATTATAAGTTCGGAAGTAAACGTGAATTATTACCCTGACATCCAAGAAATCCAAATAAATTGCGATCATGGTCGAGTTAGAAGACCAATTATAGTATTAGATAAAGGGAGAGTTAAGCTGGAGAAAAAACACGTTGAAAAAATTTCCTCTGGTGCTTGGAATTGGACAGATCTAATCAGAAAAGGTATAGTTGAATACATTGATGCAGAAGAAGAAGAAAGCTCATATATCGCTATGGAACCAGAAAATCTTGAACATGACACTACTTATTCTCATTTAGAGATAGCCCCAAGCGCAATTCTAGGAATCTGTGCATCACTTATTCCTTTTGCTGAACACAACCAATCACCAAGAAATACCTATGAAGCAGCAATGGCAAAACAAGCACTAGGAATGTATGCAGCTAATTATCGATTAAGGGTGGATACTCGATCACACATTTTATTCTATCCACAAAAACCTCTTGTAAAAACACATGGAATGGATATAGTTAATTTTGAAAAAAGACCTGCTGGTCAAAATATGGTTATTGCTCTCCTAAGTTATGAAGGTTATAACATGGAAGATGCAATTATTTTCAATAAGCATTCCATAGAGCGGGGTCTTGCTCGTTCAGCTTTCTTCCGTCGGTATGAAGCAGAAGAAAGACGATATCCTGCAGGACAAGAAGATAGATTTGAACGAATGAGTAAGGACGTTCGAGGTTTTAGGCCCCCAGAGGCTTATGTTCATTTGAGTGCTGACGGTATTGTTGAACCTGAGAGTCACATAAAAGGTGATGAAGTAATTATTGGACGAACTTCTCCACCAAGGTTTCTAGAAGAATATAGTGAATTCGAAGTTCGAGCACCAATTAGACATGAAACAAGCATTAGTATGAGACATAGCGAGGAAGGATTTGTAGATACCGTATATCTCACAGAAACTAGTGATGGAAACAGACTTGTCAAAGTAAAAATGAGAGACATGCGTATTCCAGAACTTGGAGACAAATTCGCATCACGACATGGCCAAAAAGGAGTTATTGGTTTGATTGCTCCTCCAGAAGATTTACCATTTACTTCAGAAGGAATTGTTCCTGATATAATTGTAAACTGTCATGCTATTCCTTCGCGTATGACCATTGGTCAAATCCTTGAGACTATGGCAGCAGTTCTTGGTTCAAAGCAAGGTAAAGTTATAGATGCAACTCCTTTTGAAGGAATCTCTTCTGATGATCTAGTAAAACACATGAAAGATTTAGGCTTGAATTATTATGGAAAAGAAGCTATGTATAATGGTCTTACTGGAAAGAAGTATGAAGTAGATATTTTCATGGGAATAGCCTATTATCAGAAATTACACCATCTTGTGAAGGATAAAACCCACGCAAGATCAAGAGGACCTGTGCAGATTCTCACAAGGCAACCAACAGAGGGTCGTGCAAGAGAAGGTGGTCTTCGTTTCGGAGAAATGGAACGAGACTGTCTTGTAGGTCATGGTGCAGCTCTCCTCCTAAAAGAGCGTTTACTCGAAGAGTCAGACAAAACCTCCATCAATGTCTGTGGAACGTGTGGAGTGATAGCAACCTATGATCGAAACAAAGACAAATACTTCTGCCCTGTATGTAAGGGAGAAGCAGAGGTGTCAACGGTAATAATGAGTTATGCCTTTAAACTCCTATTACAAGAATTATTTTCACTTGGTATGGCACCCAGACTAGTATTAAAGGATCAAGCATAAGGAGACGGAGGAAGAAACATGGCATTTAAGTTACCAAAAATTATCGATGCTTTACAATTCGGTCTCTTATCTCCAGATGAGATAAGAAAAATGAGTGTTGTCAGAGTAATAACCGCAGACACTTATGATGAAGACGGAACAGCAATTCCCTCTGGATTAATGGATGGTCGTTTGGGCACTATTGATCCTGGTCAACGTTGTAAAACATGCGGCAATAGAGTTGGCGAGTGTGAAGGCCATTTTGGTCATATAGAACTTGCTCGTCCGATTGCTCATGTAGGTTTTAACAAGAAGATATACAAAATTCTCAGAGCAATTTGTCGTGAATGCAGTAGAATTCTTCTAACTGAAGAGGAAGTCTATGAAAACAAACAAAAAATTCTCAAGTATGAGAAACGATGGGAACAAGCTAATACAGATCTTATAAATGAAATTCTCAAGAAAGCTGCAAAAGCTGATACTTGTCCACATTGTCAAGCTCTACAATCCAAAATAAAACTCGAAAAACCAACAACATTCTTTGAAGAAATTAAAGCAAGCAAAAAGAGCAAAGTGATTGAACGAAAGAAATTATCCCCTACAGATGTTAGAGATCGGATGGAAAGAATCTCTGATGATGATTGCTTATTACTTGGGATAAATGCTAAGCATGCTAGACCAGAATGGATGGTTTTGACTGTCCTACCCGTTCCACCAGTTGCTATGAGACCAAGTATTACTTTGGAATCAAGTATTCGTTCTGAAGACGATTTAACACATAAACTAGTTGATATTATTAGAATTAATCAGCGATTAAGAGAGAATATAGAAGCTGGTGCACCCCAACTTATTGTAGAAGATCTTTGGGAGTTGCTTCAGTATCATGTTACCACATATTTCAATAATGAAGTATCTGGAATCCCTCCTGCAAGACATCGTTCTGGAAGAGCATTAAGAACACTCACTCAAAGACTGAAGGGTAAAGAAGGTCGTTTTAGAAGTAACCTTTGTGGTAAACGTGTTGACTTTTCATCCCGAACTGTTATTTCTCCAGATCCTAATCTAAGTATCAATGAAGTTGGTGTTCCACAAGAAATTGCTATGCAATTAACAATTCCTGAAAAAGTTACAGAATGGAATATTGAAGAATTAAAAGAATTAATAATGAGAGGTCCAGCTAATCATCCAGGTGCTAATTATATAATTAGACAAGAAGGATTACGTATCGATTTGCGTTTCGTAAAAGAGAAACGAAATGTTGCTGATTCTTTGGAACCTGGTTTCATAGTTGAAAGACATTTAAAAAATGGTGATATTGTCCTTTTCAACAGACAACCATCACTTCACAGAATGTCAATTATGGCTCATAAAGTCAAAGTAATGCCATATAGGACATTTCGTTTGAATTTATGTGTTTGCCCTCCCTATAACGCAGATTTCGATGGAGATGAAATGAACCTTCATGTTCCTCAAAGTGAGGAAGCTCAAGCAGAAGCGAGAACCCTTATGTTAGCACAAGAACAAATTTCTTCACCAAGATATGGTGGCCCACTTATTGGAGCAAATTGGGATTATATTTCAGCTTCTTATCTTCTAACAAAGAAAGATTCATTCTTCTCAAGGAAAGAAGCTATGCAATTCATCATCTCTTCCGGATTCAACAAAGACTTACCAACACCCGAAATCACAGAGCCAGAAGAACTTTGGAGCGGCAAGCAAATATTCAGCTTATTTATACCTGAAGATACTCACTATACTAATACTGCTAAAATCTGCCAAAAATGTGCTGAATGTTTAGAAGAAAAATGTGAACATGATGCATATGTAACAGTAAGAAATGGTGTTCTTAAAACAGGCGTTATTGATAAAAAAGCAATAGGTTCACAACAAGAAGGAAGTCTCTTAGGTAGAATCCTCATTGACCAAGGGACCGATGTTGCCAGAGAATTCTTAGATGCCATTACAAAGTTGTTTATTCGTGTTCTCTCTTACAAAGGCTTCACAGTCGGCTTTTGGAATGTTGATATTCCTAAAGAAGCGAAGACGCGAATTGATGAGATTCTAGATGACGCTGAAAAGGAAACAAGAGATACAATTGATGCTTATAGACAAGGCATACTTGAAAGATTACCAGGAAGAACAGAAGACGAAACACTGGAAATGAAGATTATGGAAATACTCTCTATGTCTAGATCAACTGCAAGTGATGTTGCTGGTGAGTATTTAGGAATGGAAAATGAAGCAGTAATTATGGCTAAAACCGGCGCTCGAGGTAGTATGTTAAACTTAGGGCAAATGGCGGCTTGCTTAGGACAGCAATCCGTTCGTGGTGCAAGAATTAAAAGAGGATTTAGAGATAGAACATTACCGCATTTCAAACCAGGAGCTCTAGATGCTCCTTCAAGAGGTTTCGTTAGAAATAGTTTCAGACGAGGATTAACTCCGATAGAATTCTTTATGCATGCTTGTGGTGGCCGTGAAGGTCTTGTTGATACAGCAGTTCGTACTTCCACGAGTGGTTATATGCAGAGACGGCTTATACATGCTTTACTGGATATCAAAGCTGAATATGATGGTACTGTAAGAGATGCTAATGGTGAGATTATCCAATTTATTTATGGTGATGATGGTATTGATCCTGCCAAATCAGAGCATGGAAAATCAGTTAATATTGATGCTGTCATTGATAGAGTCCTAAAAACAACAGTAGAGGAATAGATTGAGGTCGTAAAAAATGTCAAATACAACAAGTAGCACTGCAAAAAAGCAAACTTATGTAACTTCAGATTTAATTGAGAAAGAAGTCAGAAAAATTAACAAAGACGATCTCTTTCCTGCAAAATTAGAATTAGAATTAGCTGATAAGTTGAAAGATAGACAGCTAACTAAAAAGCAATTGAGCGAAATTCTAACTCGAGTAAGAACTCAATTCGAAGGTGCTTTAGTAGAGCCCGGGGAAGCTGTTGGGACTATTGCAGCTCAATCTATTGGTGAGCCCGGAACACAGATGACTTTGAAAACGTTTCATTTTGCAGGTGTTGCAGAATTCACAGTAACTCAAGGTTTGCCTAGATTAATTGAAATTGTAGATGCAAGAAGGAATCCAAGTACACCAATGACTGAAGTATATCTTGACGAAGAACATAGAGTTGATGTTGAAAAAGCAAAGAACGTAGCTAGGAAAATTAGGTTAACTCGTGTTGAAGATATTGCATCTAATTACAGCTTGGATTATTCTGAAATGCTCATCAATATAGAAATTGATTTAGAATTGTTACATGACAAAGGTTTAGACGTAGAAACTGCAAAAATTGCCATCGAAAAAGGGAAAAAAGTTGAGGTAACAGCTCAAGGCAATGTTATCACTGTAAATCCGAAAATCGAGAAAATAAAGGACTTGCAGAAATTTGCTTCGAAGCTTAGGCAAATGCCTATAAAAGGACTCTTGCCTATTAAGCGAACTCAAATTACTAAAGATCCTGAAAAAGGGGAATTCATTATCTTTACAGAAGGAACTGATTTCGTAAAAACACTTAGAATTCCCGGTGTTGATCAAACTAGAATTTACACAAATCATACTTATGAAATTTCTGAAACTTTAGGTATTGAGGCCGCTCGCAATTCAATAATCAAGGAATCTATGGCAGTCCTGAAAGCACAAGGTTTAGACGTTGATATTCGTCATATTACTCTTGTTGCTGATTTAATGACTGCTACTGGAGATGTTAGACAAATTGGTAGACATGGGATAAGCGGTGAGAAGACAAGTGTTTTAGCTCGTGCTTCATTTGAGATTACAGTGAAACATCTTCTAGAAGCATGTCTACAAGGTGAAGCAGATAATTTGAGAGGCATCACTGAAAACGTTATAGTGGGTCAGATGATTCCTTTAGGTACTGGAGCCATTGATTTAATGATGAATCCAATGTCTCAAAAAGACAAAAAACTTGCAAAAAAGTAAAAAGATGAGTAGACTTCACTTTTCAATCGAAGGGAATAATTTAAATTCCCCTTTTATTGGGATATGAATAAAATCGTTACTTTGAGAAAACAATTGTTGGAGAAAAGTAATATGTCATATGATTTAAACAGAGAAATACAAATAATTGCCAGAACTGGCAAAAAGGATTATGGAATAAATAGAGCTATTAAAGCAACAAAGCTTGGTAGAGCTCAACTAGTTATTTTAGCCAATAACTGTTCTGAAGATAAAAGAATCCAAATTGAGTATTATTCTAAACTAGCAAACATTCCTATTGTAATATACACAGGAACTGGTTATGACCTTGGTGCTCTTTGTGGGCGTGGACATGTCGTTTCAGCAATGTCAGTTTATGATCCCGGAGACAGCAAAATAATTAGAATGCTGAAGAAGAAATAAAAATCAATTTTGATTTGAATTGTAGGTCGTGTTATAAACTGTCAAGTGGGATTAGACTTTCTATCGATGAAATGAAAACTATCAACGTCTTTATTAGTGTTACAAAGATTAGCCCAAAAGATTGCATAATTGATAAGAAACTCGATAGGATTATTTTCTTAGTTGGTAGAGGATCAGTTGGTACAGCTATCGGACGACAAGGATTACACATTAAAAAACTGAAATCTATTCTTGCTAAAGATATAGAAATCGTTGAAGACGATGAGAAACCTGAACGTTTCATAAAGAACTCCCTTATACCTGCAATTGTGGAAAAAGTTGTAGTAGTCAGAAGAAAAGACAAGCATGATTTAGCATTCGTTACAATAAAACGTGGTCAAAGAGGATTAGCAATTGGTAAAGATGGTCGCAATATAGAGCGCGCTCGATTGCTTGCGAAAAGACATTTCGATATTGAGAACGTTATTATTAGTGATCAATAATTTCTTCACCCAAATTTTTTTTGATTTTTTTTTGAGAAACCATAAGAATACTTTCGGTTAACTCTTTTCCTTTTCTTTTTATAATGAAATACTCATATTAAACCATAGATGAAGGACGCATTTACTTTTGGGTTGATACCTCGGCAATGTCATCTCCTCGGCAAGAGAAAAAACTAAAAGCGTTCTTCCATCATGTGCACTCGGCACGCACTTTGCTACCATGTATGGGGGCCCCTTTTTTGCCCCTTATACTTTCTTAAAGAAAACGACCCTATATATGTGAGGATAAATGAATGCAGAAAATAGATAGAAAAATTGTTCCTCGAGGATACCAAAAGCTCATACTCGATCTAATAAAATTACACACTTCTAAGAAGAAAAGTGTTTTACTTGAACTTGATTGTGGTATGGGGAAACGTGTCATTACGTATGAAATATTAACTACACTTTTTCCTGAGAAACGCATTCTCTTAGTAGTATTATCCTCTTCTTCTCTTCATGAAACCAAAGATTTTCTGCAAAATGAATATGGTGGGGTTGAGGGATTTAATTGGATAGGACCTGGTATTAGTAATTCATATGCACAAAAAATCCTGAAGGAATCAAGAGTGATTCTTTGTACTCCACAAAAACTATCAAATGTAATAAAAAGAGCTCCTAAAGATTTTGAAGATACTTTTGATATTATTATAATAAATGAAGTTGACAAATTGATAAGACGTATGGGATCTAGGAGAGTTCTTGTTTATCCTTGGACTGATTTAATAACCCAGCTTGGTTCTTCATTATACATTGGAATGTCTGGTACACTCAGAGATTCTCATTATGTATTGGATCAAGATCAATTGGAAATAAGAAAAGAATTAGACACATTAGTTGAATTCATTCCGGATGTTGAGCTTATTTTCATGGATTATCTTGCGGGAACTGATGTAACGAAGTTTACAAAGGAAACCGAAATAGAAGCAGTTCCTGTAGAGGATCCTGCTATATCTCAGATTTCTGAAATTATTGGTCAGCAACTCAGAGAAGCATATGCAGCTATCGAGGCGGAACTAAGAGAAGAAGCTCCTGAATATTTAGGACAAGTGAAAAAAACTGGTCCTCAAGCATTACTCCAAGCCCCTGTTTCGGAATCATTGCGTGGCAAGGCACAATCTCTTACTTTGACAAGAAAATATTTGTTCTCAATGATGCCCGCACAATTGAAAAAATTTCTTTGGAAACTTCCTGGTGTGGAAGAAAGTATGTTACCAACAACGCCTCAAAAAGTAATCAAAGCAGTTGAAATTGCAAAAAATACAAACAAAACTGTTATTCTATGTTCATATATACGAACAGCAAAAACTATTGTTTCTCATTTAACAAAAGTAAACATAAAGCCATTCCTACTCACAGGACAAATATTTGATAAAAATGCTGTTTTGCAAAGTTTTCGGAAATATGATGGAAAAGCAGCTATAATAATGTCTCCAGTAGGAGAACGAGATATTGATTTGCCAGAAGCAGACAAACTAATAATATTTGATTGTGTGAGAACTACAAAAACAGTTTATCAGCAGCTGAAAAGGATAAGAGGGGGGATCGGTGTCTTTCTATATTACAATAATTCCTATGAAGGAAAGAAAGTTCAATCTGTGATCTCAGATATTTTAGAACGATATCCTTGGAGTACAAAATTAGCGACGAATAAAAAATAGAAAAGAAAAGGTAAAAGATTACCTTTTTTCAAAAAACTAAGAATCTTTCTTTTCTTCTTTGTCTTTATCCTCATCTTTGTCAAAATCAATTTGATTTGGAATATCACCAATTAATTCTAATTGCAGCTGTAGTAGTTTATTCCAAGATTTTGCGTTTTGAATTGCACCAGCTTCAATAAATCCATCAGTTTGATCTACAAGTTGTTCAATGATATCAAATATTTTAGCAACAACTTTCTTACCAGCTTTTCCTGCCGCAGGTAGGACTTTTTCTTTAGTTTTTTGAATATTATCTTTGATAATGTCAAGTTCCATAATTATCTGGTCTTGTTCTTTTGTACTAAGAGTTGAAAAGGCAATTGGACTTACAGTTAGTGTTTGACGGAGATTCTTTGAATCTGAAAAGCTTAATCTTGCAGAAATATTTATCTGTTTACTCTCTTCGATAAGATCTTTTGCTTTTACAATACATCGCCATGTTAATGCTGCAGATGCACCTGGTGCTAAATCATTTGCTTTTAATTTACTAAATTCTCTAACAATAGTTACTTCTTTTAGAGGAACCATTTCAAGCTCAATATTATAAGCAGTATCTTCTCCAGAATTTTTTATCATTACTTCAATGTCAAAGGCTTCATCAACTTTCACTTCACCCTTCATCTTTATATCATAATCTATCACAGGATATTTCTGGGTAGCATTGATGAAATTTTCAACACCTAGAATTGTTCTTTCGATATAAGATGCGAATTCAGATAAACCACTATTGGTTAAAGCAGGTATTAGACTTGAATAAACCATAGTTTTAACGTTATTCAATAAACGTATGTCAAGGTTATTTTTTGCATGCATGAGTTGTATAGGCAATTCCATCAATGAATTTGCAGTGGAGTCATGACGTAGTGCATCGAGTCTTGTTCTTACTTGACTGATTACTTGATGAGCTTTCTCTTCTTGAGAAACCAGCACAAATAATATTGATGATGTAGCATAACATACCCCAGCACCAACAGGCTGTTTCCAAACAATATATTCGTCACCTGCTAAAGCTAAATCTTGTGCTGCAAGATCAATTGCTTGAGCAGCTTCAGTATCAATACCTAATTTACTGAAAATATCCGCAGCAAATACTAGTGATTTTGCTGAATTCTTATGAGTTCTATTCTCTCTTTGGAATTTTGACCATTCGAGAAATAATCTGGCGGCTTCAATCCAGGATTCTCTGGCTTTTTTAGCATCACCAATTTCCTCATAATGATTAGCCATTTGCTCAGCTTTCTCGACTGCTACTGTATAATCCTTTTCATTAACTGCTGCTCGTAATTCCTCTCTAAGCATTCTCTCGTTGTTTTCAGACAAATTGCTTACCTCCTTATGAAACAGGTGTGGAATAAATTCCCACTGTTCTAAAGGCAAATATGTTCTTATCTAGATATAAATGGTTAAAATCCCTTTTTAGATGTTTTTTTGTAGGAAAAACAGAAACTAAGAAAAAAAAGTAGAGGAAAAAGGAGGAATTTTTCTATTAAAAATTGGTTCAACTCAAATAAGCAGATATTTCTTTAGCAATTTCTTCTCTTAGTCTAGCAACATCACGAATTTCTAGTTCCTCAGCTTGTTTAATTGCTTCTTTCAACTGAACTACGCCGCCGACTGTAGAAATGGAATCCATTGGTATTTGAAATTCAACATCTAATCCTTTAATTATAACATTAATCTTTGCAGGTGGAAATGTTAATTTTACATTTCGAACTACACCAATTTTCCTTGCAGATGCATCAATAACCTCTTTACCAATTAATTGGCCTGGAATACTTAATTCGTAGAGCTCAGCCATCATACTAGCTGATTCACTGGATTTCTCGTTCTTTCTGGGCATCTTTTATTTCCTCCAACTAACAAATACATAGTAAATACTCTATTTTCAATAATCAGTGAACTATAACTAATATATAAGCTCTGTTGTTATATGGATGATAGTTAACTAATACCCTTTTATATAATTTTATCAAGAAAATTGATTAAGATTAAAAAATTTGTAATTAGTTAAAGTTTCTGTATTTTGGCAATGTAAATTAATTTTGATTAACTATCACATATAGCAGTTAAAGAGTTCATTTAAATACAATATCCAGAGTAAAGTAATAATCAACAAGTAATGAGGATTCAAGATGATTTACGAATATCCACAGGAAAAAAAGGGCTGAACTTCTTCCATTATTCCAAGGAATTGAATATTTAGAATCGTTAGCTTTAGGTGTACTCCTTTCTGATTTAGGCAAGGTATATGCTGATGATTTAGATAAACCAAAAAATCTAATGTTGGTTTATGAAGAAACGATGCTTGTTGTTTTTGGTGGTTCAGGGGAAGGAACAACTGCTAAAGAGTTATTTTCAAAAATAACAAAAAGTGCTGCTTTCATTTATCCAAATAAAAAATGGGAACAATTAATTAAAGAGAACTATGGAGATAAATTAAGATTCCAAACAAGAACAAAAGTTTCTTCAGCTAATTTAGATCTTGAGTATATAAGAAAATTAAAAAATAATGTTCCAGATGGATATGAAATTGTAAAAATAAAAAACGAAATAATTGATAAGTTCGAGGAAAATACAATACAAAAAATAAATCGTTTTTGTGGATCTATAGATAATTTCAGAAAAGATGGATTTGGTTTTTGTGCTTTATATGATGGTAAAATAGCGGCTGAAATAACTAATGCTGGAATTACCTATAAGAATACCTTTGAGATAGATATCGAAACTCATCCTGACCATCGTAGAAAAGGATTAGCAACTGTGCTAGCTGCTTTTATGATAGAATATAGTTTAGAAAATGGTTTGGATCCTAGATGGGATGCAGCTAATGAACCATCGACAGTTTTAGCATTTAAATTAGGTTATACTGATCCAGAAGAATATGAGTTTATGATTTATATTGAAGAATAGAATGTAATATATAGAAAAATCAAAAAATAAAAGCCTTAAGATTGGAAATCTTGAGCTTTCATTTTTGCAAAAACGTTCTGATTTGTTAGATCAAAGAATATCTTGAAGAAATCTGGATTTGTCGTGTAAAAGGCAACATTCTTTTCCGGATGTATTTTTGGAGCATATATTATTTCTTCATTATCTCTAATCGCAATCCAATAATCCATTCCTTTGTAATTCATGGTACTGACATTTCCTCTTTTCACCAATGAAGTGAGAAGTCCTATATCTTCTTCTCTGAAGTTTGATACAATCTGATAATTAGCTACTTGTGGTTGTTTTTCTATTTCATACAAGTATTCAGTATTAATTGATGGTGAAATCAAGATTAGTTCTTCTTTCGTACGAAGTAACATGTCTCTCATAGATCTTTCAATGCTTTCATTACCATAAATGAACTCTATTTCTAATTCATCAACTGGCATGACTTTTTCTGACATATCAAGCATATCATCAAATGTTTTTTGGGAATTATCTAAAAGATAGAGTGTATTTCCTAATGTGTTCTCAAGCTGTGTACCGGCATTAGTTAGTAATTGAGCTATTTGCTCAACTTTTGCTGAATTCTCATTGATCACGTTCTTAATTAGAGTTTGAATAATATCCTCCATTTCCACTCTCGAAAGATTTAATGCATCTTTTACCTCGAATTTTGCTAGCTCAACACGTTCTTCACTTCTTGTCATTCGTTCAGAAATTGAAGCCTTAGCAACACCATCTTGTTTAAGTGCTTCTTTTATAATATTCTCACTAAAAAGAACAATATCTTGAGTAATATCTCCCTTCATTTTTTCAAGCTCTTTAAAAGGATCAGTTATTTTTTGATCAATGAATCTAGCAGATTCATCACGACTCTCCTCAAGATGATTTGTGACGATATCTAAAACCTCTGGAACAGAACCATCAACCAAGCTATTTACATGCCTGACAAATTTAGAAACTTCATCAGAATTATCCTCAAGTAGTGTCTCCAAGGTTGTTTTTACTTCATTCTGTAAGAAATCAAAGGTTCTAAAGAGAGGTCCTAAGGAATTATTAATCATTTGTGCAGTTTCAGTACTAATATCTCCGGGCATCTCTCGAGCGAGAACAATAACATTCCTAATAAGACCACTGATTAATTCAGCAGCACTCTCTCGAGCAGAAATATCTTTTTCATCTAAATTAGCACTATAACTAGATGAAGTAGCGAAATTCTTTTTCACAATATTGTCTCGCAACTCTGTAATTGAATTATCAATATCTCCTTTCAATTTCTCTAAACATTCAGCAACGAGTATTTTGTGATGAATAGTTGCTTTTTCGAGTTTATCTCGAATATCTCTGGAGTCAATAACAAGAGAATCTGCGTACTTCGAAATAGCAGACACAAAGGTGTCTTTACTTTTGCTTAAATCTTCCGCAAATGCTGGTATAGTTTTCTCTATACTCTGAGTTGGCCAAGTAGAAATTGTATTAGCTAAATGCTGAAGTTGGAGATAGCTGTTATCAATCATTTGGTTGATAATTTCCTCTAAGCGATCCATTTTTTTCCAAGATTCACTAACCCGGACAGTTTTTTCTCTTTCACAAAAATCTGCAAGACCAGGAACTATTGTTTTAACCTTGGTATCAAATTCGCTTGCTTGAGTTTGAAAATTATCTCGAATCTTAATTAAACCTAATTTTACTTGAGAAGTAACTTGAGCATAATTCTTTAGGAATGGTTCCATAGCAATATATCTTGGAACCTTGCCTGGAATTTGTTTAATATACCCAATTTCTTCTAATTGTTTAATTTGAATATAAATTTCAGGTAGTTCCATTTTAATGGCTAAATTAATCTCTCCAATTGTTGCACTGCCTAAGCCAAGAACAGTTGAATATACTTTTATTTCCATTTCACTTAAATCTCTGGCACGCAAATAATCAGAACTAACCGCTTTCTTTGACATCGTAGTAAATCCTCAATAGGAATATGATTAATTAGCTCAAAATTATTTCGGTAGGGAACAAGAAATGAACAAAAAGGAATTTACTCGATAATAAAAAAAGTATGTATGAAAAAAGAGTCAAAAAAGACTCCTTTTTCATCGTGAAAGACTCGAGGGTTATCTTTTCTTACCATTAGCTGTGAAGTAAATTAAAACAGCTACACCAGTAACTGCAATCACACCAGCTCCAATGTAGATGAAGCTCATATTAAATCCACTTTGGAAAAGCAGAGATAAACTATCTGAATATGAACCCCAAAAATGGATGTTTCTAGAATATTTTCAACACCACATGCTACAGCAAAGCTTTCAGGAACTGTTGCTTCATCTGAAATCGATGCAGTGTTTGTTTCCTCATTGATAGCATTAGTTTCAGGTAATTCGTATTCACTTCTATATCGAATTTCTGCGGGGGGTAAGTACACTTCTCCTGCACTGTTGACTTCAACATTAAATTCAACAATTAAAGTCTCATTTACTGCAAGTGGGACTCCATAAACATCACCACGACGCCAATCAACGTCTTCGGATAATACTGCAAACGGCATTCCAATAACAACTTCATTTACGAATGTAACCGAATAATCTGTTACTTCTACACCATCAATTGTGATATTTACCTCATCTGCTGGGGTGGTTGGTTTTAGTAGCATTCGATTTGTTTCTTCATTTATTGGGAATCTTTGCAACATAATGATGTTTGTGTCTTCATCGCCGACATTGGTTATGTTATATCTGATTAGTAATTCATCACCCACTTCAGTGACTTCGGGAATGTATCCAAGAACCTCCATAACAACTTCTACTTCAGGAGTTGGATACGTGGCTTCTTGTCTATCCTCTTTGTCTGCGGGTGGCAAAACTATGCCAAAATCCATGCTGCTAGTAACTGCAGGATGACCAACTTGACCAAAGATATTGTACTTTGGATGAGCTGCTTCATCACTTGTATAATTAAATATAGCAAATACTGGATGTAATCCAACATTAGTTGTAACAGGTTGTTCGTGTTGTATCACAACTGTTTCATCTGGTTCAATAAGTGGAATAACTCCTTCACTTCCAGGTATGAGATTGATATAAGATAAAGTGAATTCATCTGTAACGAAAGCATGGCCAAAACTGTAATTTACATTGGTTGCATTAGCATCGCCAACGTTAGTTAATTCAAGAGTAAACGTAGCATTTTCACCAAATCTATAGACGTCTTTGTCCAGAGTTACTTTTCCAACAAGAACTGCTTCATCATCATAAAATTGAATGACTAAACCATTCGTTATGCCCATGAATTCTGTGCCATCTGCATCTTCGTAAACAAAAGCAGTGCCCATTACAGGTTCAAGGAATAAATGTGTCCAAGTTAGTTGATCCTCTGGAAGATGAAGTGTTGAACCTAGAATTTGTAAATAGTCAACAATGGTCATATTTACAACTTGAATATTAGTTAGATTTGTTGGAATTGGGATATAGATGTATTCTGTGTCACTTGGGAAATTTCTAATGGCAAAGCTTAAGGTAACATTTTCACCCGGATTAAGAACTGGTATTGTTGCATTGAGACCGATTTTATCATCAGATAAATCAAATGTGGTAAAGTCCATGGAATCAAGCTCTAAGTAAGTTTCATTCTTTAGAATTAACTCATCTATCTTGTCCATTTCTTCGCCTGTAAATACTTGATTGTTGCCAACCCAATCACTAGCAGTTGTGTTGAAAAACCATCCTTCAATTGTAACGATTCCTGGTCCTGTAGCGAAAGTATCTGAAAGTATGTCAGTATTTGAATCATAATACATGATTTTGTTAACGTCAAAAGTCAATCCTGCCTTTGCATAAGGCAATTGTACCCCAAGTGTTTCATTTTTTAAGAATTCACCGTAAACAACATCTATGTCATAAGCAGGCTCATTGCCAACATTTTCAAAGGTGAAATTATACATAAGGTCATCACCTTCCATAATTGGTAGATTTGATGCTATTGACATCTCACCTATAACTTGTGGATAGTATTGCAGATTGATCAGATTAAAATCATATTTCACATGAATGTCAGAATAGGAATGATCTATTGATATATTGAATAATGGTAGATCCATTTTCACAACCCATTCAAAGTAGCCCTTCAAGTGAGGATACATATTATCTGTGCGAGGAACAACTTCGAGAACCTCTACAACATAAGGAAGTTTCATTGTAATAATACTAGCATCAGCATAAGATGCTCCTTCAACAGGTGAAAAACTTGGCATTATATTAGACAAGTCCATATCTACTTCAGTCCCAACCTTGACTAATCCATCTGGATCAATCCAAGCTGCACTTAACATAGGTATCCATTCAGTGAACAAACCTAATGCTGGAAATCTTTCATGTAAAACTCCGATAGACATAGCTGTAATAGGAGACTCTAATAAAACTGATGAAGTTAATCCTTCACCAAATCCATCATTTGGCACATAACTGACATATTCATCAACAAAGGATGCATAAGCTCCTTCTGAAACTTGTCCATGGTAAACAAACATAGCCACCTGTTTGCTGTTATCCCATTCTCCAAAAATTAAATGGAGATTGAAACCATATATGTTTTCCAAAGCACTCTTGGTGTTAAACGCTGCAACTCTAGCATTTTGAAGAGTCAAACCTCTAAAAACGAGTAATAATGTTGCACCATCAGGAACATCCCAAAATCTTCTTTGGCTATGTTGTCTCCAAGCTTTTTGGTTGGAAACGACAAGTTGTAATCCGACAAGATTTGTCAAAGCTGATAAATCAAAAGGTAGATTTACATTTCCACCTATAAGATCCATATTAATTCCCACTGCTTGACTTCTCATTGGATGAATGTTAATTGATTCCACATATCTGGAAGCATTATATGTCCGGGGATCATCAATAGCCTGAATGGCTAGGGATCCTGTTTCCAAAGATGAACTTTTTAATTCAGCTGTTGAAACACTAGACATTATAAATATTAATGAGACGAACAAAGCAATTGAGAGTTTCAAAGTCTTGCTTTTCATTTTTTTCACTTTTTTTCGTTTTTATAATCTTAAGTTCACGATTAAGTCTATTTACTTAGATAATCATCTTACTATTTAAGCATTTATTTTAAGTAATCTTGAACCTGTAGTTCAAATTTTCTTGAACTGATAAAAATCGATAAAAGTTCGGCACAATAGAAAGACTTTAGTTAAGAAAAATGGTCATTAGCGATGAATACATGCGACCCAGCGGCACTAGTGGTTTAGATGTTAGATAAAATTAAACACATTCTAGAGAAACATAGTTTTAAAACGGGAGATTTTGCCGATATCAGATTACAGAAGGGTTATGGGACATTAATTACAATACAAAATGGTAGACCAGAACAAATAAATTACGAAAAAGAAATTGGAGTGGGAATTAGAGCATTAATTGATGGTGGATGGGGGTTTGTATCAGTTGTTAGTTTTGGCTTAACCGAAATCGAAGAAGCATTACAGAAAGCCATAAAGATTGCTCGAGCAACCGCTAAAAAAACAACAGAAAAAGGTATGATGATTGAAGATTTTGCAGTTGTAGGGAAGCATAAAGTAAACTATAAAAAAAATCCTCGAGATATATCGATTGAACAAAAGTATGAAGTTGTCCAAGAATATGAAAAAGTAACTCGAGAGTACTCAGATAAAATCGTTTCTACAAATGCTTCAATGAAGGAATGGTTTCAGAAAGAAACTATAGTGAATACTTTAGGAACCAAAGTAGAAACAGAATATGGAAATCTCAATCTTGCTTGCATGGCTACTTCGAGAGAAGGAGATACAATGCAAAATGTGTACTCCGCTATGGGTACTACCAATGGATGGGAGGAAGTTGAAAAACTTAATGTTACAGAAGATGGATTGCAATTAGCAAAAAGAGCTATTGAGCTTTTGAAGGCCAAAAAACCTCCAAGTGGGAAAATGGATATTGTTATGGATCAATCTTTGGTCGGTGTTTATGTTCACGAATCTTTTGGACATGCGGAAGAAGCAGATGCTATTTTAGCAAAGGATTCTATTTTAGAAGGCAAAATGGGAAAGAAAATTGGTTGTGAACTGATCAATATTTATGATGATCCAACGTTACCTGGTTTACGTGGTAGTTATTTATATGATTCTGAGGGAACCAAGGCAATAAAAAGAGACTTAGTAAAGGATGGTGTGCAAACTGGTTATTTGCACTCACTTGAAACGGCTGCAAAAATGGATGCAAAACCAAATGGTGCAGCTCGAGCTATGAATTTCAATTATCGTCCAATTGTAAGAATGGGAAATACCTACATAGATGCTGGAGATTCATCTTTTGAAGAATTGCTTGAATCAATTAAAAACGGCGTTTATCTCGAGAAATCTTATGGTGGCTATGTAGACACTGCAAAAGGTGAATTCTATTTCTCAGCACAAGGTGGACATATTATAAGAAATGGCGAGCTTGCTGAAGCAATTCAAAATGTCAGTATGAGTGGATTATGCTTAGAAGTCTTGCAGAGAACTGTTGCTGTAGGGAAAGATCTGCGTTTTGACTTTCCAGGATCTTGTGGTAAACAATCACAATGGATTCCTGTTCATGCGGGTGGTCCACCTATAGCTGTAAAGGAAATAGTTGTTGGAGGGCAATGAAGACTTGGGAAACATCTATCACAAAGCTATAAACTATGGTTTGAAAAAGGGAGCAGATCAAGTAGAATTATTTGTGATAGAAGGATATTCTGATGTTATACAATTAGAAAAGAATGCTATTAAAGCTTCAGAGAGTAAATCTGTAACTGGTTTAGGTGTTAGAGCTTATACAAAAAAGGGTCTTGGCATTGCAACAACATCACTAATTGATGAGGATTCAACAAAAGATATCGTTAACAAAGCTGTAAAACTTAGTAAACTCTCACCACCAGATAAATTATTCAAAACATTACCAGGTCCTTTTGAAAAATATCCCGCAATTGATGGATTATCAAATGAGGGAGTAAGTAATCTATCAGCTGATAAATTAACTGAAATGGCTATTCATGCTATCGATAGTGCACTGGAAAAACATGATGTAGTAGTTAGCGGAAATCTTACGCGATCACATGCAACTGAAACAATCTATAATAGCTTAGGAGTTGAGGTTACACAAAATCTCAGTTCATTATCTGGAGTAATATTTGTTAAAGCAGAGAAAAAAGATGATATTGCCACCTCATGGGATTATCAAAAAACTAGATCAGTAAAGGAATTTGATCCGGAACGAATAGGTCGTACTGCATCTGAAAATGCTATTTCTCTTTTAGGTTCAAAGAAGATTAGAAGCCAAGAATTACCAATTATCTTGGATTCCAGAGGTTCTCTTGATACTCTTTCCTCAATAATTAGCGCTGGTTTAGATGCTTTTGAAGTTATTTTGGGTACTGCATATTTCAAAGATAGATTAGGGGAGCAAATAACAAACGAAGAAATCACATTAATCGATAATCCATTGTATCCAAGGGGAGTTGGTTCTGCGAATTTTGATGATGAAGGTGTTCCACATAATGAATTAACCTTGATTGATGGAGGTGTTGCGAAAGCTTATTTTTCAAATTCTTATTGTGCAAATGTCTTAGGTATAAAAAATACTGGTCATGCTTCAAAAGGAAGTTTAAGTAGTAAACCACATCCAGATTTAACCCAAATCCAAATATCTCCTGGGTCATGGTCTGTAGATGAAATAATATCTGAAACTAAGAAAGGTTTGTATTTGAAAGATAGCTCACTTGAACCCTCATCTGGATCACCAAATATTTCTGTTTTAATAGATCAAGGATTTATAATCGAGAAAGGAGAAATTAGCCATCCATTAAAGGAAACAATGGTAGGGACAAATATATTCGATCTTTTGAAAAACATAAACGCAGTATCTAAGGAAGTAATCAATGAATCAGGGTCAATCTCACCTACAATACGAATTTCGAAAGCAAAGATTGCTGGTGGAGAGTAACTCAATATCTACTTTTAAACACCAATTCTTTATATGAGATATTAGTTACACTATTTGTAGTAATAATAAAAGGTGGAATTACTTTTTGACAGATGATAGCGTGTTTAGACTTCTGGGTCCTGTGATGTGCGGACCTTCAAGTTCGCATACAGCTGGTGCTGTGAGAATAGGTAGAACTGCAAGACTGCTTTATGGTAAACAACCTAAAGAAGTAAATGTTTTCTTTCACGGATCTTTCGCTGATACTTGGCGAGGTCATGGAAGTGACAAAGCAATAATTGGTGGATTATTGGGTTTTAAAACATTTGATGAACGATTAAAAGAAGCGGATAAATTTGCAGAAGAAGCTGGATTGAAAATCCGCTTCAAAAAAATCAATCTTGGCAAACGTTATCATCCTAACAGCATCAAAATTGTTGTTAAGGATGTTAAAAAAGATCCAATTTATGTTATTGCAGAATCTGTGGGTGGTGGAGACATAGTTATTCGAGAGATTATGGGTTTTAAAACAGAGATTACGGGTGAAAATGTAACTATCATCTTACAGCATGGTGATCTTGTTGGTGCTCTTTCAGATATTACTAGGATAGTGTCCACTTTTGGATTAAATATTCTCTCTCTAAAAAGCAAAGACCTACCTGAGAAAGAAGAAGCATTAACGATAATAGAGATTGAAGAAGCTGCTCCTGAAGAATTAGAGTCGAAACTAAAACAGATCAAAGGAATGAAAATGGTTAGAATATTACCAAGTTTAACCGAAGGAGAAGAAATGTTTTGACAGTTGACAGTGTGATACCTTTCTTAGAAAAAGCGAAAAAAGAAGAAAAATCTCTTGGAGAAATCATGATTGAACATGAGGCAGCTGTTCAAGAAACGAGTGCTAAAAATGTTGTTTTTGGAATGAAACGTATTTGGGAAGTCATGGTAAAATCAATAGAAGAAGGCATTAAAATAACAAAGAGATCTCCAAGTGGTATGAGTGGTGGAGATGCGAAAAAAATACTTGCTAAATCAAAGAAAGGAAAATCCCTTGCAGGTAAAAATATCTTGAAAGTAGCTGCTCGAGCAATAGGAGTTGCAGAATATAGCTCTTCAATGGGTATCATTGTTGCTTCGCCTACTGCTGGTTCTTCTGGTGTTGTTCCTGCAGTTGTGTTTACCGCTGCTGAAATCTGTGATGCAACTGAAGAATCAATCATTAAAGGCTTATTTGCTTCTGGTCTCATAGGTTTGGTGTGTGATGCAAAAGCATCCACAAGTGGCTCTGAACACGGGTGCCAAGCAGAAATTGGTGTATCAGCTGCTATGGCTGCTGCTGCTGCAGTTGAAATAACCGGTGGAACTGCAGAGGAAGCTGTTAATGCTGCTGCTATAATGCTTAAGAATTCTTTAGGCTTAGCTTGTGATCCTGTGGCTGGCTTAGTTGAAACTCCTTGTATTAAAAGAAATGGTATGATGGCTGCTGAGGCTCTTCTTGCTGCTGATATGTCTCTTAGCGGTGTTAAAAGTAATATTCCATTTGATGAAGTTGTAATAGCTATGGATGACATTGGTCAAATGATGCCTTGTGAAATCAAAGAAACTTCTGAAGGTGGCTTAGCGAAAACTAAAACAGGCAAAGCATTTAAAATAAAACTTAGATCTAGTGGAACTCGAAAATTAGAGTAATCAAAGGGTTAAGAATAACTCATTAAGAGTATTCTTTTCCTTTTACAATTTTTCTTTCAAGTAAAATCCACTTACTTTGTTGAGAATATGACTTAAATCAAAATATTTTTCATTATGGATTTTATCCATCAAAACTGAATAGAAATCATTTACTTTACTATCACCATATTCAATCTTTTTGAGATATTGAGAGATTTCAAACAGTATGTTACAGAATTCTTTAGAAACATCTCTTACCTCTTTAGCGAATTTTGTTATTTCTTTTTGGAGATTTATAATATTCTTAGTTTTATCTTCCTCTAAGAATCGATTCACAATGTCCTTCAAATCCTTCATAGCTTGTTTCTCGGACATTACTTTGAGGTTGAATCCCTTAATTCCGGAATATAAGAATTCAATTTGTTTAAGGTTTTCATACTTGGTTAATTCAATTGTTTCAATTGAATTTATTGCATGTTCTTTTATCATTCCATTGACTTTCATTTTCTTTAAGTCTTCAAGCAATTTTTCTTTCAAATTATTCAAAAATGCTTCTTGAGTGTCCACTTCCAATGAGTTAATCAACAAAGCAATATATTTCACGATACAATCTTCAATTCTGTTTTGCCAGTGAAGCATGTCAGTAGTTGATGTTGCAGTTTTTGATTCAATTTCTAGATGTCTTAACCCAATCTCGAAAAGAGCATCTATTGCTGCGCTAACCAAATTAATTTCTTTCAACTTTACTACTTGAGCAACGCCAATTCTTGCAAAGTTCCAGAGAATTCTTAGAAATGCCTTTTCTTGATTTAACTTGTCAACAACAATTTCTGGGGGAACTCTATTTTTCAGCTCAGGTTTTAATTCACTAACTTGGAAAGTTGTTTTCACAATGAAATCCTGGGGAGTCTTACCTGCGAGTTCAATACCTCTAATCAATCCCAATGCTTCATGGTAAGAAATTGTTTTTGGTGTAATTACCCTGTTAAGAATGTCAAATTCAAAATGCTGTAGAGCTTTCTTGATCTCCTTACTCATCAGATGATCAATTATAAGTTCTATTCCATTGTAAGTCATTTCTTTTAAGTCATCAGTTGCTCCTTTAATGAACTTCTCAGCTTCAGGTAAAAGTTCAGCACTTTTCTTTTTGAGAATTCTACCAGATGTCTCAATATCTTTTATTAGAACTAAATCCAATGCAATGGAATCTGAATTGACTAATTCAAGTCGTGCTAGGTTTTCAGAATAAACTTTCTTAATTACTCCTATCTCTGCGCCATTTTTATCTAGAATAATTGTACCACTATCAGCTTTTATTTGACTCATGTGTTTCTACCTCATTGTATTTCCGTTAATCTCTTGAAGGAGTGTTAAAGATATTATGAATCCTAGTACACTTAAGAGTTAGTTTTCATCGTTTGAAAATCCTAAAAAACCTTTCTTTAGCTTCTAATTGTAGAGCTAAAAAAGCTATTCCTATATTACTCATGTTGTATACCTATAAAGAAATCAACATCTTTTTCATACTTATCCTTCAGCTGTTTCAGTTCTTGCAGTTTTTCTATTGCTGAATTTTTTGATTTCTCAAGAATTCTCAGATACTTTTTTTGGTCATCACTCAAGTTTGTTGTTGCTAATAATTCTAGAGCCATCGATAGAGATTGTAAATCATTAGCGAAATCATGTCTCATTCGCTTTGTGATTTCTTTTAATTCATTGTTTTGCTTTTGCATATTTTCTTGGAAGAGAAAATGACAGACATTATAACTAACAAGATGTCCTATTGTCTCAAAAAGTATAATTTCATTCTCTGAAAAAGTGTAATCAGTGGTTTCCCCAATAGTAATAAAACCAAATATCTGTTTATTGGAAAATAAAGGAATTAGTAGAACTGATTTTATTAGATCGGATTCAAAAAAGATAACTTGGAGTTCTTTCTCTTCTTGCCAATTTTTAATCTGCATTACTCCTTTTCCTTGAAGGATTTCTGTAAGTGATTTTATGTTATCCAATGATTTAGAAGGTAAATGTCTGAATGTCTTAATTCCTGTTTTTACCTTTTCTTGCATCTTTTTGGTAAAATCAATAACAAAGATAATTATTGAATCATAAGTAAAATTACTCTCAAAAAAAGTCATTGTTTTCTTGAAAATTTCATCAAGTGAATTTGCAGTTCCTAATGTTTTTGAAAAACCGCTGAATAAATCGAGTTTGTTAATAGCTTCACCTTTAATTTTCAATTAATACCCTCTAATTTCATGCTGTTCATCAATGTATATGTACTTTACATCAAATAACTTTGTGTTGTTCAAAATTTTTTAAATTAAAAATGGTGTAATATTAAATGGAATCCTCTGTTAAGTTTAACTGCTCAAAGAAATCATCTGGTTTGACAAAAATGAACATTAAGATTACAGTAATAATATAAAATCCTAGAGCAATGAGACCACAGTAAGCGAAATTTTCTGATAAATTCCAAACAAAAGTAGCTATTAGAGCGTTTGCCATTAATAGACTAATTTGTCCAAAGGCATTATTTATTGCTACTGCTGTTCCTTTAGATTTTGGAACAACTTGAGTAATAAAAGCATTATAGCTTCCCATTGAAATTCCAGCAAAGAAATTTACTAGGATTATACCGCTAATTGCTAAAGGAATATTGCGTGTTATTTCTCCCAAAAATGGGAAAAGAATTATGGATATACCTGTAAGGATTGTACCAGTTATGATAATTTTTCGTTTTCCAATTTTATCAGCAATATAACTAAAAACTGTATTACTAATTAATGCTGCAATACCTCCTCCTAAGAAAACCAACCCTATTTGGGTTTTACTCAGACCGGTAGCGTAACCATTCCAAAACAGATCTTGATCTAGCCATGTCGATAATAAAGTAATCATACCAAATAATCCTCCCCTTTGAAAAAGTGTAATAAAGAACACCCCGCGTGCATATTTATTCTGAAGTACAAGTTTCATTCTTGAAAAGTAACTTGGAATCTCTTCATTATCTGGTATTACTTCACTTTTTATTTCTTCTTGCTCAGGTATCTTTTCATTATTATTAGTAACTGGTTTAATTCCCCTACCTTTTATTCTGGGAACGATTAGCATTATTAGTACAAAAACAATAAAGCTTAAAATTGCCATAATGCCTACACCCCATTGCCAAATTAATTTCTCAGCAACAAGCGCAATTAATGGTACAGCAACGATTGTCGCCACATAAAACGAAGACATAATTAACCCAATCGCTGTTGAAAGTTTCTTTTTTGGAAAATAGTCTCCTGCATAAGCAATAGCTGCAGGACCAAATGAAGCTCCACCTATTCCTGCAAGAGCTTGACTAAAAGCCATAAGCCAGAATTTTGTTGCTATAGCTAAAAGCATTATTGCTACTGCAAAAGTAAACATGCCAGCATACATTACAATTTTATACCCAATACGTTCTGTAAGAGGTCCAACAAGTAATGAAAAAACTGCAGCTGTTGCACTATAAACTATAAACATTATAACAATTATTTCCACTGGTTCGCCAATGGAATCACTAATATAAGGAACAAACATTTGAAGAGCTGTTACTGTTGATCTCGTTGTAAACATGATTAGAAATAATACCCCTAAAACTAGATACATTTTCAAAAAGCTCTTCCAATTTTTCTCTTTAGCAAATGAATTTTCGTTTTCGGAAGATATTTCTAATTCAGTCATTAATCTAGCTCATCCTGAAGGTGGAAAGGGATGTAAGAAGTATTGGATTTCTATAGTTATACCATTGGGATCTTCTGCGAAGAAATTGTATATCTTAAACTTCTTGTTTTCTGCTGGGGGGTTTTTCACTTTTACATTTTTTGCTTTTAGGTTCTCAAACCATTGATCCACTTCTTCTGTAGAGTTACACACAAAAGTCAAACAAACTGTGTTTTTATCCTTATCAAGGAACTTATGTGAACAAAAACCAAGATAAGAACCCTTAGAAGTTTCATATATACGACATTGCCCTTGATCAACAATTATTTTGCATTTCAACAAATCAACATAAAATTCAGTTGTTTTCTCAAGATCATCTGTTTGTAGAAAAGTAATTGTTGAACTGAAGTCTTTCATAGTTTATTCCAACTATTCGTATTAATTAGTTTTTTCAAGTAAAGGAAAAAGAAGAATTTTCTCTATATTTTCTCCGTGTTTTCCTTAGTTATGAATGATCCTTTTAATGGTGCCCATTTGATGTATGGGTTTGCTAGTATTACTAAAATAAACAAGAGTGAAAATCGTAATACAATAAAGATGAAAAACATAATATCGTTTAACCAAAGGAATGTGTTTAATCCTACAAAAACAAGTACTAATACTGCTAGTATTATTACAAGAATAGACCAGATAATCTCTCGCTTTTGAGTTGATTCCAATTTCACCCATCTGACTATAGCATAAATAGCTGATCCTCCAAAGATGAATGGACAAAAAGCATAAGAAACTATATGTGTTGTCGGATCGATTAATTCCCCAAGAACCATTAAGATTGCAGTTATAGATTCAAACATATTTTATTATCTCCAAACTAAAGATATAGTTCAATAATCTTCATAATCTATTTAATTTTCGATATAAAAAGTAAAGATTACAAGATGAACACTTAATTATAATTCCAACAGCTCAGCGATGGAAAATTATGTTGTGAGAAAATTGAATGTAACATATATTGAACGCAATTGTAAAAGCATTCTCCATAAAATCGATAATCCAAGATTACCGTTTAATTGGGGAGCAAATCCTTATCGAGGTTGTTTGCATTCTTGTATTTACTGTTTTGCTAGGTACACACATAGTTATTTAGAATTGGATCCCGAGCATGAATTTGAAACAATGATTATTGTAAAGAAAAATGCTGCAAAGATTCTCCGCAAGGAGTTAGCGAACCCTAAATGGAAAAATGAACTTGTAAATTTAGGGTCAGTATGTGATCCATATCATCCAATAGAACGAAAGTATAAAATTACACGTGAAATGTTATTAGAGTTTCAAAGATACAAAACACCCCTTACAGTTGCTACAAAGTCGAATTTAGTTACTCAAGATAAAGATATTCTTGCTGAGATGTCTCAAGACTCACACGTTGATGTCGTCATTTCTATCTCCTCTATAAATGATCAAATTAGAAAAAAAGTTGAACCAAGAGCTTCATCTACTCAGAAAAGATTAGAAGCTATAAGTGAACTTCGAGCAAGTGGTATTAATGTTGGAGTTTTACTAATGCCAATTATACCATTCCTGAATGACTCAGAAAATGAAATCGAGGAATTATTCAAAGCAGTGAGTGAAACGGGAGCTAATTACGTAATTCCCGGGATTCTCTACTTAACTGGAACAACTAAGAATCGCTTTTTTGAGTTTATTGAAAAACACTGTCCAGATTTAGTTGAGAAATACAAATTATTCTATAAAAGAAGATCACCACCAAAAAATTACCGTGAGAAAATTAATCTATTATTTAGACAATATAGAGGAAAATATAATTTAGATAAATTTAGTCCTGGGCAGTGGAAATCGAAAAAAGACACTCAAAGCGTTCTTGATTATTATGTAGAGAAAAAGTGAAAAGAACTACCAATCATTGTTGGTAGTTATTGGATAATAATGCTTTATCTCTAATCACTGGTTGCGATCCTTCAAAACCAATCATTTTTTCAATCTCTTCAATTGAATAATCGACTTTTTCAATATCAAGATCTTTACCAGCAATATATCGATACACTTCATCGAAATCATAAGTTAAGTTGTATTCTCTTTCAAAGTATTTTCCAATTGTTCCTATATCTTTTCGAAGCACTTGTAGGTTTTTTTCCCGTATATGAGTATATCGTGCCGTAACTAAGCTTATATCAATTGCTTGTGGGAAATCGATGATTACAGGTTTACCATTGTGTAGAAGAATATTGTACTCTGAGAAGTCTCCGTGAATAAGCTTTGCTTTTCTGTACATGATTCTTATTTGTTCAATAATTTCATCAAAGACTTCTTCTGGTTCCTCAATAGTCGAATTTCTAAGTTGAGGTGCAGGTTCCCAGTCAGAACCGATGAAACTCATGATTATGATATTATTGATTTTTCTTGCAGGCGTTGGCACTCTCATTCCAGCATTGAAAGCACGAGTCAGTCGATCATATTCAGCTTGAGCAATGTTTGCTGCCCTCATTTGAGGGTTACCTTTTGATCTGTTATGGCAAGTATTTTGTAAACGAAAGGATTTGACGATTACTGGAGCACCTCTTAAATGAGCAACCAAGATAGTAGCTTCTTTACCTGCATTCACTTCTGCAACTAAATCGCTGATTATCCCGTATTTTTTCAGCTCATCTCTAAGTAGCTTATAGGTTATCTCCTTCGTTTGCATACTGAGAAACCCCGGATCGAATGTATGTCTGTCGAATTTTGTAACTGCTTCTTTTGGATCTCTTTCTGTGGCTTGGGTAACTCTTTTTGTACCTTTAATCTTCTGAGTTATCTTTACTCTTTCAGCGTTTTCGAGATCATCCGTACGTAATTGATCTTCTTGTAAGGATTCAGCATGTAACTCTAATTCATCTTCTATTTCTTGATTTTTCTTCAACAATTTATCTGATTTTTTATTTGCTTTTGTTATTTTTATCACCTTATGAATTTTATAGGAGTAATTGAACTGGATAATGAGTTCTCGTTATCCTTCTCTAGTTATGATAATTACAACATGCAATTTGAAGCGCAAAGAAATAAGCAGCATAAACCTACCAGAAAGTTCTCGTTCAAAATGTCTAAAACAGAAGCAAAATTAAGAAAGAATCAAGAGCTCAATTTGAGCTAAGAATAGACTT
>JABLTI010000145.1 GCA_013166835.1 Promethearchaeati archaeon
TGAGATCTCAAACGATCTATTGTGTTTTGTCCTGAACAGTGATTGAAGTAAAGTTTGGGTGAACTATATTTATTCATGAGTTTCCCTGCTACAAAATCAACTTCTTCTTCTGAGAAGCGAAACATATGTGTGCCACCAATAATCGCTATGATATTTTCTTTATGATTTCGAGTTACTTGCTCGAGTGTATTTAGAAGACCAGCATGACAACATCCACAAATGAGAACCAAACCATCTTTGGTTTTAAGAACAAGAGATAAGTCATCCATTAATTTATCATGCTCCCAGTTGCCTTTTACATAATGTCGTGTTCTTTTCTCCACGCCATCTTTGTGTGGACGTTGATTCACTTCACCTACAGTTGACAAATAAGCCGTTATTGCAATTGGTTTTATTGTGAGATTTAATGACATTCTTTTTCTTAATTCGCCTTCTATTGGCGGAAGGTAGAATTCGTTAATTTCTTCTGGAATTTTCTTTGCATTATGCATACCTTTTGGTTCAAAAACAGTGGGGTGCCCAATGATTTCTAAAGGTTCCTTGATTGTCCTATTTTCTAATAGTGTTTTTAATCCCCCTGTATGATCTAAATGTCCATGTGAAAGAACCAGGACATCTATACTATTAGGATCGATTTTTAATTGTTTCATGTTGTGTAACAATTTTTTTCCATTCATTCCTGCATCAAATAGTACTTTCTTTTCATCAGACTCAATAAGAAATGATTGTCCATGATCAGCAATGAATTCAGAATCTTGAGGGATCACATCATTATAAAGATTAGTTATGGTTACAAGCAAAAGATAACACCCATTAAGAACTATTCACTTTGGATAAGAATTCTTAATGTTATTTAATTTTATTTGGTTTTAACTGTGAATACCCGTATTTCTTCATTTTTTCATGTTTTATTTGATTGAATTTTTTTTTTTGCTTTTCTGGGCAACAATAGCTCTATTAAGGTAAAACAAATATATGATATGGATTTTAAGAACAATCACATAGATAATTAATCAAAAGAATATTGGATGAAAGAATCATGGATGCTTGGATAATCTATCTTGTAATCATCTGTATTTCAGTAGTTCTTTGGTTATTTACTTTCATCTCTATTTGGAGAATGAAAAGATATGCTACCATTCTTTTTGATTTATTACCATTTTATCCGATAATTGTTGTAATTGGTTATATAGCAATAATTACTTGCTCAATTTTATGGTTGGACAATCTGAGTTGGATTCTACCCTTAATATTTGGAATGTTTTTAACGGTATTAATGCTATATTTGAGTGTTAGATGGATTAATGGATATAGATTAAAGGTTTATGCTGATTTTCTTGATAGATTGAATGATGATAAATATTCGGTGAAAGTCTTATCAGATTACTTTGTTCAGAAAACGATAGATCCAGATAAGATTAACGTTTTCATTAGACATGATGTTGATCTTTTTTTGAGAAGATTTTCTAAATTGATTAATATTGAGAAAGAAAAAGGCATAAAATCATCTATAATGATTAGACTTCATTCTGAAAAATACTCCTTCGAAAAAGCTATTCCTCTTATTAAACAATTGAGCACTGAAGGTTACGAAATAGGTTATCACTATGAGGTATTAGCTCAAACAAAAGGTAACAAAGAGAAGGCAATTCAACTCTTTGCTGAAGAGTTAGCAGAACTAAGAGAAATCGTTCCAATTACTGTTATTGCAGCACATGGAGATAAATATAAAAATCGAGAAATAAGGCCATTAATAAATCTAAAGGAGTTAAACATCTATTCAGCATATGATATAAAATCAGATATGTATCTATCAGATTCGGGAGGATACGATTTCATAAGACGATTTGGTCATCATTTATTTGAAGAACTAGAAAAAGCCAAAAAAGGAGATGTTGTTCAAATATTAATTCATGCAGACTGGTGGTTATAGAAACATTGGCTAAAGGAAGACTATTCAAGATATTTTGGCGTATGCTCACAGATAGGAAATTCAGAAGAACAGTCATTAGACGTTTAACTGAGGAAACGAAGAAAGCATCTCGTCCAATCAATATTGCTACAAAACTTACAGATGATGAACAAGAATTTCTTAAAGAGCTAAAGATTGGTTTTGTAGGTGGTTGTGAGTTATCTTTTGTGAAAGAATTCTTAGAAGCAAATGGAGTAGTTTGCTATCATACCTTTGATAATGGTGAATCATCAGATCCTTACTTAGCACTAACTGATCTTAAAGGAGGGATTTACTCTTTTAAACCAGATGTTATAATTATTAGTGATGCTCAGAATATTAGGAGTTATATTGGAGACGTACAAAAAAGTAAATCGACTTTTGAGATCCAAAAGCAACAATTAACAGAAATTAGGAGTCGCCTCGAATCCGCAGTTAGCGAAGCAAGAAAACACCTTAAAGCTAATTACATTATTATGGATTACCCTATCGTTCCTCGTCCTGCACAAGGGAAATTTGCGTACAAACATATGGATAATGCATATAGTCTACGTGAATTTTTGTATAAATTCGACCTCTTGTTGTATGAAATTGGTAAACTACATGATGATGTCTTTGTTTTGCCTATTTATGATTCATTTTTGAAACATGGAGTAGGGTATCAGATTAGAGATGGAGATGCAGATGGTATCTATGAGCATTTTACTCGAGAGGGAGCAGTTACAATTGGCTTAGATTTAGTTGAAACTCTGAAAGTAATAAAAGGTCATGGACCAAGAATCAAATGTGTTGTTATGGATCTAGACAATACACTTTGGGATGGAATTCTAAGGGATGATGGAGTAGAAGGAGTATACCTTCTTGGAAACCGAATACATGTTTTAGAATTACTAGCAAAAAGAGGAATATTACTAGCACTTGCGAGTAAGAATGATCCTTCAAGTATTCCCATAATTGATGAGGTACTAGGCAATGCTGCTGAGTTATTTACCGTTAAAAAAATAAATTGGAATGATAAGGCTCAAAGTTTGCATGAAATTGCTCAAGAATTAAACATTGGTATAGATTCTTTAGCATTCTTTGATGATAATCCATATGAAAGGGATCAAATCAAAAACTTCCTTCCAATGGTTCATGTTTTTGCAGATGAAGAAATTTTGAACAGTTTAACAATGCTTGAATTTGAACCAATAGGGAAATTAACTGCTGAGAGCAATAAGAGAGCCAAAATGTATGACCAGCAGAAGAAGAGAGAAGAAGCTGAAAAACAATATGGTTTAGATAAAGGAAGCTTCTTAATGTCTTGCAACATGGAATTATGGTTGCGAGAAGCTCAAAACCGAAATCTTGGACGAGTAACTGAATTAATTCAGAGAACTAATCAATTAAATGCAACTGCAGTACGATATTCGAAGGAAGAGATTCTAGATTTTAACAAATCCAATGAATACAGAATTTATGTAGCAAATCTCTATGATCGTTATGGAGATTATGGTCTTATAGGTGTAGCATTGCTGAAGATAAATAAAGAAATTTGGAACATGGAATTAGTAACATTCTCATGTAGAGCAATGGGTAAAACAGTTGAACAAAGTTTCCTTTATTACATAATGCGAGAAGCCAAAAAGGAGAATGCTAATATCATGCAAGGAAAATATATCCAAACAGATAGAAATGAAGCAATAAAGAGAATCTTTGAAGATGCTGGTTTTGAACAATTAAAAGAGAAAAGAGATGATTTCATTATTTGGGAGTACAATTTCAAACAAAAAGGCATTCCTGAATATCCCGATTGGTTCAAAATTCTGAAGAAGGAAAAGTAAATTTAGATTACCAATTTGAAATCATATATTATAGAAATGTTGGTGTAATAGTTTGATGAAGAAATCTAAATGGAATTTTGATGAAATAATTGATAGAACCAAAACTAGTTCAGTAAAATGGGATAATGAATTCATGAAGAAGTACTTCAAATATGATGAGTTACTCCCATTGTGGGTAGCTGATATGGATTTTCGTGCACCAGATGAACTACTTGATGCATTAAGAGAAAGAGTTGATCACGGAATTTTTGGGTACACTGTCACTCCTGATTCATATTATGAAGCGATAATTAACTGGTTTAAACGCAGACATGGTTGGAGTCTTGAGAAAGATTGGATAAAGTTTGCTCCGGGAGTTGTTCCTGCAATTAATTTCATCATTCAATATTTTAGTCGCCCAGGAGACAATATAATCATTCAAGAACCTGTTTACTATCCATTTGCGAACCAAATAAAAAGTAATGGTAGAAATGTAGTAAACAATCAATTAGTTATCAAAAATAATCGATATGAAATGGATTTTGAAGATCTCAAGAAAAAATGCAAGGAACCAAGAACGAAGCTTCTCATTCTTTGCTCACCACATAATCCAGTAGGAAGGGTGTGGACTAAAAAAGAATTAACTAAATTGGGTAAAATCTGCAATGAGAACAATGTACTTGTTGTTTCAGATGAAATCCATTGTGATTTAATCTTTCCAGGACACAAACACATTCCTTATGCTACTATTTCTAAAGAGTTTGCTCAAAAATCAATTACTTGTGTTGCACCATCAAAAACTTTCAATATTGCTGGCTTAAAATCAAGCAATGTCATTATCCCAAATAAAATCCTCTGCGATGAGTTTGTCGCAAAATGTGGTACACTTTCCATTCGAGGACCAGGAATTATCGGGGCAGTAGCAACCGAAGCAGTATACAATGATTGTGAAGAATGGTTGGAGGAATTACTAAAGTATCTCTGGCAGAATTATGAATTCTTGAAATCATATTTTGCCGGTTACAATCCAGACATCGAAGTTTTTAGTCTTGAAGGAACTTATTTGCCATGGGTTGATTTCCGAAAATTAGGAATTGACCCTAAAGAATTAGATAGATGTATCAAAGAAGATGGCAAAGTTTGTTTAGATGATGGGGGCATGTTTGGCGAATCAGGCAAAGGATTCCAAAGATTCAATCTTGCTTGTCCTAAATCAATTGTAGAAAATGCTCTCGAGAGAATTACAAATGCTCTTGATAGGAGCAGCAAAAAATAAGAGAAGAGGAATTATTTCCTCATTCTTTTCTTATATTTTATTGTGAAAACTATAGCGGAGAATATTATTGGAACAAGCCAAATTTCAAATCCGGCAAGAGCTTTCATTTTGAATCCAACAGCATCTCTGATTGATTCCAATCCCCATCCTGAACTTTTTATCTCAAGATCTACTGTATAGGTGCCTTTCTCTGTTCCGGTAAAATTACCGGTATAGATATTGTCTTCATCTGGATCAGTTAGATAAACATAAGTGGGATCCGAAGTAGACCCTTCAAGGTATACATTTGCACTAACGGTGTGAATATCCATTGTAGTATTTCCATAAAATGTATCATTCAAATTGACTGTCTCAGCAGATATAGTATAAGTAGTATTTGTCTCTCCTTTTACTGACGAAACAGTTGTTTGGATTACAGCTGATAAACCTAAGATATTTTTTGCAATAGCTACACAAAACGGATAGATTGCTTGATTTGTGGATTGATAGGTTCCAGATCCAGCAGTTACTACTCTTTTATCTGAAACAACACCACTACCATAAACAATAGTTGCCCCTGCATCCATCATATCATTAGCTGTTTGCGAATAGTACGCAACTTTTACTCCATTAATAATACTACTCACTTGTGCTAGAGCAATTGTACCTATGCAAATAGCAGATACAACCAAACCAGCTTCATAAGCAGAAGCAAGTAGATCGTGAGTTACAGAGCTGAATTCCAAAATGACCCAATGAGGACCTGCAGGAACATAAACAGCATCAAACTGAGAAAGAATTTCAGTTGTAGCATCAGCTATCAAGAAATCTGCTGTTACTGGTCTTGGAGGTTTATTAGGACAAGAAGCAACTACTGATGTTAAGCCAGCAGTTGTAACATTGCAACCCCAGGATTCTAATTGATCCTTAATCCAGAAATAGGAATCACCAAAACCGTTTGCTATAACTGCTAAAATTTTCATATCTGATAGAGAATTTGCAGAAACATCCAATATTGGATTTTCTTCTCCAGATTCAATATAGGCATTGTTTATTGAAAAACTTGAAAGAATTATTATTCCCAAAAAGAAGATGCCAAATTTCTTCATGCTACTAACAAACTTCAACACAAACACCAATTGCAATAATGAATGATGTATAGTGAGAATTTAAAATAAGAATTC
>JABLTI010000146.1 GCA_013166835.1 Promethearchaeati archaeon
AGACCTATTATAGTTTGGTCGATAATTGTCTTGTTTCTTACTATAGCTGGAAGAGCGGTCTCTATTTCTTGAGTTTCTATCGGACATATGAACCCACTACTAATCTTTATTTTAGCTATTAGGTATTATTTTACACATATAGATATTTAATCACTTTACTTTTATTATTTTGTTTGATTCTATATTGATATATTTTACTTTAAAGAGTTTCCAATTTAAAGAGTTCTTTTTAAAACATTTAAAAATTGATGAGAAAATAACTCATAGTAAAAATCTTTAATCCCATGTGACTTCAGTGATTCATTCTCTAAGCAAATCAAGCATTTTTTCAACTTCTTCAGTAGAATAAACCCGTGATGCGTCTTGAATAAATACTCGGAGTTCATCTAAAGTTTCAGGCATGAAATTCACAATGCTAATTGCGATTTTTTCAGTTAACTCAAATTCAGTCATTAATTTCTTGATCAAAGTTTTTGCTTGCTTACCAGTAATTTTTGATGAACGTTGTGCATGCTCTAAAGCTATTCGTTGTAAGTAATTTAACTCTCCTGCTTTCTTTCTTTTATTGAAAATAGCAACTACTTCAGGAAATGAAACGGTTTTTTTATCTAATGTTTCTTTAGGCATTTAGCTCACACCAATAAATAGTGATTATAATGTTTAACATTTTATTAAATCTATTTGGTAAGATAAACATGCTCTGGTCTTGCAATGATTTGTTTAATAGCATTACCAGCTTTAATCTTTATAACATAGGCTCTTCCACGTACTTCTGAAATAACTCCAAACTTTCCATGATATCTTCGATGTGGCATGCCTTTTTGAATCGCGGAATCGATTTTTACAACTACTTTATCTCCCACTTTGTACTTGATTAGTAATCTACCTAAAGATTGCATTCCTTTATCTCGTGGGGATTTTCTGAATAATCTTCTAGTACTGTGTCTGTATCCTTTGGATTTAGGCATTATTCATCACTTCTATGTTATTATTGTTGTCTGGTTAAGATTGCATTTAAAAATCTTATTTTGAACACGAAATGAAACATTGACCTCCATTTAAAAATCTTTACTTGAACTTGTTTCAAATAATTCATAATGAAAACTGTAAAAAGAAAATATAAGGGGGGAAAAATTCCCCTACTTATTCATTATTCGGACTATGTCTTTAGCCACATCCAAAGTTGAAGAGCTACCACCTAAATCGTAAGTTCTAACCTTCCCTTCTTTTAGGTTTATTTTGATAGCCTCTTCTAGTTTTTTAGCCATTTCAGTTTCACCAAGCCAATCAAACATTAACATTGTTGAAAGAATAGCTGCAATAGGATTGACTTTATATTGACCAGTATATTTTGGTGCACTACCATGTGTTGGCTCAAAAAGAGCAAATGAATCTGAAGTTGAAGCGGATGCTGCAAATCCCAAACCACCGACAAGTTGTGCTGTGAGATCTGATACAATATCGCCAAACATATTAGTAGTTACAATTACTCCATAGTTTTGAGGATTTTTAATTAGTTGCATGCACATAGCATCTATATTTTGTTTCCAAACCTCAATATCTGGATAATCTTTTGCTACTTCATCAGCAACTCTAAGAAACATCCCATCTGTAGCTCGAATAACATTTGCTTTGTGTACTAGTGTTACTGTTGGGTAGTTGTTCTTTTTAGCATATTCAAATCCCTTTTTGACAATTCTTCTACAACCTTCCTCAGTAAACACTCTGCAAGAGACAGTTGTCTTCTTTTGATCGAATTTTTTGAATACTTTTACATCTTGTAATTCAGTAGTATCATAAAATTCTATTCCAGCATACAGCCCTTCTGTATTTTCCCTGAAAACCACTAAATCTAAATCATCACGATAATTTAACGGATTTCCCTCATATGCTTTACAAGGGCGCATATTACTGTACAAATTAAAAATTTGTCGTAATCTAACAATGGGTGATCTATATCCGGGAACATTCGGTTTAGAAGTTATTGCACCAAATAAGGCTGCATCTGTTTCCTTCAACATTTCAACTGTTCGTTCTGGTAAAGCATCACCTTCTTTTTCCCAGAAAACCCATCCAATATCACCAGGGATAAATTCAGCATTGAAGTCTGTGCCTTCATCTATTACAATTCTGGCAGCTTCTAAAACATCGTTTCCTATCCCATCGCCAGGCATAAATGCAATTTTATATTTCTTAGTCATCTTAGACATACCTCAGTTAGGAATCCACTAACACATGTAGACCGAAACAAAAAGTATTAGTCATTGTTTTTTATCTATTTCGGTGTGCTCTAAATTACTCTTTTGAAATTTCAACATAAGCAACTTTAGATAACAGTTTAAGGCACACATTTTAATTTAATTATCAAAAATGAACCTCGAAAACACAAACAAATTATTCACTAATTAGTAATACTTATAATTAATTAACTCGCTGTCTAAAATTTTGAGGGATTCTATAAGATAGCTTGAAATAATCCAACATGCTATTATATTGTGGAACGCAAAAATTTCGTAATAATTGCGTGATTTCCATTAATGTTACCTTAAGATAAATATAAAATCTGAATGGTGTATATTATACGATGGAGGATATCAAGTGTCGGAAGTAGAAAAGCCAATAAATGAAGATGAATGGGATGCAGACACAGAAATTTACGTTTATAGAATTACTGAAGGGCTTCAAAGACTGAATAGTATAGGTTCAGTACAGTTCATACAAATGGATTTACCACCTCTACCAGATTCTATCATAGGAGAATACTCGAAACTTTTCGATACTGCGATTGAAGACGGTTTGTATGTTAATCAAACCATAGTTTTGGAACAGATGGATACTGGTGATTCATTTATGCGAGTTTTAAACGCAATTAGAAAAATGTATCATATTGCAAAATCTATCACAATCCAGGAAATACAAGTCGTAATAAATCTTGATTATAAAGGAGAAAGCATGGACATAATTTTAACTTATGACCCGGAAAAACATGACATTAGTTTGGTTTCAGTTAGTCAAAAAGAAGATTTCTTCAAAATCTTGGAGTATGTGCGATTTTTCTGGTCAAAGTCTAGACCTAGAATTTAAGATTATACTCTTTCTTTAATCCTATTTTTGTGAATAGTTTTTATTTGTACATTAACATAGTTTTAATTAACACATTAGATGAATTTAGGAAAATAAATAAATGGGATTTGTTTTGACAGAAAAAGAATTATCAATAAATAATGCTTTTAGAATAGAAATCAATTTATCTGAAAATATCCCATTTGCTCTCTCCATTCCACCAAGCGATAATGTTTTACAGATTAATAGGGGCATCATGCATGGTGAGATTGATATTGAGAGTTTGAAATTAGAGCTTTCACAGAAATTTCCAATAAACTTAAACTCGATTGATTTTCGAATAAATAAAACACAGGATGTAATTATTGAAATCAGTTCTGAATTGAAATTAGATCAAGAAACAATCATCAGTGTTTTACAACAAACAATTTCTCAAGAATTACCACAAACCTTGCGAAATAAGGATACAAAGAAACCCTTAATATATATTACAAATGACTTGTTTGGAATCCCACTAATTGGATCAATCTATTTTGGTGTGATTGACAGAGGTACAAATTTATTACAAATTCGCCCCATCACAGGTTGCCCACTGAATTGCCCTTTTTGCTCTGTGGATGAAGGACCAATCTCTAAAACAAAATTAAGGGACTACATTGTTGATACTGATTATTTGGTTAATACCTATAATTTCATTGTAGCGGAAAAAAAGCTGAAAGATGCTGAAGCGCACTTAGATGGTCAAGGAGAACCCATGGCTTATCCATATCTGCCTGAACTAGTTCAAAAATTGCAAGAAAATAAGAATACAAAAGTTGTTTCAATACAAACAAATGGGTGGTACTTGACAAAACAATTGATAGATGAATTAGCTGAGGTGAATCTTACTAGAATTAACCTGTCGATTAATGCTCTAGGCTCTTCCTTAAGTAAAAAATTATCAGGCAAAGGTGATTATAGTATAGATAAAATGCTTGAATTAGCTGAATATATTGCCAATTCAAAAATTTCTCTTCTCTTAGCTCCTCTTTGGATTCCAGGAATAAACGATCAAGATATTGAAGAAATCGTACAGTTCTCGCTAAAAGTAAATTCAAATGAAACAAAGTATCCAACACTTGGTATTCAGAATTATCTGACTCATGATGTTGGGAGAAACTTGAAAGGAATACCTCAAAAGAAATTTGCAGAGTTTAACCAACAATTAAGGAAAATTGAGAAAAAATTTGGCGCGAAAAATTTGGTATTAAAACCTTATATGTTTAATATTTACAAAACAGAAATGATTCAAAATCCTATGAAAATAAACGAGATTGTTAATGCTGAAATAGTATTATTAGGTAGACAAATAGGAGAGGTTATAGTAAAAGCTAAAAATAGATTAATTCATGTTTCAAACGTAAATCATCTTTCTCTTGGCAAGAAAATTAAAATTCGAATTACAAGAAATCGCCATAACATATTTTTCGCGGAAGCAGTTTAATGTATTCATATTATAGGAAACCGTAGTAACGCAATTTTTCCCCCAAACTTATCAACTTGCTTTCCTGCTTGGTGGTTCTCGCTCATTATTATAATTTTTCCTCCAGCATTTTGTACATCTTTTAGCAACTCGTCTAATTGTTTTCTCTTTGACTTATCACGTAATCTCAATTGGTTATCAACAATTAAAATCGTTTCAACTGCTCCAAATTCAACTGCTTTGATGATTGCATCAGAACCATAAGCAACAGTTCCAGTGTTCTTACCAAGTCTTGACATTATTTCCTCAAGATAAACAGCATCCGAACTTGCTTGTTCTTCTTCGATTATTCTGCCAAGAATATTCTTACTTATGATCTCTCCTATTGCGCTTGGTCCTCCACAGCTAGCAGTTTCAACAATTATTTTTTCAATTGGGATTTTTGTTTGGTTTTTCCTTTCCTTTAAACGTCTAAAATAATTGTCTTTAGTGAAACCCGGACCAGCTAAAACCATTGCAGATGCATCTGAAAATTTGTTAGTGAAAGCATCCTCTAAAGCAAAAGTTACTTTGTCAAAGAATTTGTGAATATACTCCATTCGAATCTTTTCTTTACTGCCGGTTTTCTTCGGTATTCTTTCCCTGAAATGAGCAATTATTGTACTAGAAAAAGCACTAACTGATGCTAATGTAGCTTCACTATCATCAATAGCAACTATCAAAACTTTTGCGCTAGTAGACTTCTCAACTGCTTCCTCAATACGATTCTTCTCAATTTTCGACCAAGATTCTTTGATGATTGTTATTAATGTTCCAGTTTCAATGTTTATTGTATGATAAGTACCAAAAGAAATGAGATCTTCCGGACCTGCAATTATTTTTCCTTTTACTCTTAATCTATTAGCAAATTCATGGAAACTGACATCTTCAGCTACCAATGTTAAAATCATTGGTACTCTTTCACCTTTATCTGCTCGTCCTTCATCATCCACTTGTCGTATTCTTCTGTACGTTCGAGCTTTAACTTGATCGTTTGGGAGAATTACATTATAAAGAACATATAAATCATCAATAGTTTCAGGTACTAAAGCAACGTACCCTTTATCATATCTGCGAGATTTAATGTTCAATAAAAACTACCTTCTATAATCAGCTATTAACTTGAACGTTATGTTAAATATAAATAACTATCCATTCTTGGATTTGCAAAAAATATTATTATAGAGAATCTTAGAAATTCACTAAGATTTCTTCAACACGACCAGCGAAATCTTTCATAAGTCGATAACGTAATGTGGATCGAGTGGTTTCTTCCTTAATTAGAATGACAATAGAATTACCTGAATTTGTCTTGAAAACTAAGAAGAATCCTTGTCCTCCCTCAAGCATTACGCCAATAGGTTCACCAATACCATAATGATTTGTGGTCATTTTTACCAAAGAGAGAAACTCACGAACGTATGAGCTTGTAAATTCAGTGTCTACCTCAGTGGAAGTCCAGTTTAGCACAAGTAAACCTGATGGTTCAATAACAATTACTGATTCCACACCGGGATTTAACGCATGTAGGACGTTGCATTCTTTTTCAAAGCGTGTGTCGATAGATTGACTCATGATTAATTCCTCAATTTCCTTAGTTAGTCTTACTGTACATTCTTTTTA
>JABLTI010000004.1 GCA_013166835.1 Promethearchaeati archaeon
AAGATAAAAATGAATTAATGTCTGCTTTAAAGAAAATTGATGAATTATGAGAGTTTAAATCCAGCCTCTGTCGGACTGGAATCATCTTCCTCTTCTCCATCTATTGGTTTTACAGTTGTTTCTCCAGCTTCTTTTGTTATGAAATAGGTTTTATCTGATATCCGTTCAAAATCAGGATCATGTGTTACAACAAACATTTGTCTGACTAATCTGTTTCTCTCGAGTACGGTAACAAGTTCTCCTCTTCTTCGTTCATCCAAGAAAATCGTTGGTTCATCAAGTATGAGTGAATCTAATGTTGAAAATTCTTTAGCAAATGCTAAACGTAAAGCCAAAGCTATGATTATAGTTTCTCCGCCACTTAAAACAGTGATATCTTCCAAATTTCCTAACCGTATTATGTTTAAAGAGTAATCCGCGTTTAAAATAATGCTTTGAATATCACTACCGGGTATAATGTTTTGTAAAATATCTGTTGCTGCATGATTAATTCTTTCAATAAAGTTAGGTAATAATCTATTAGGTAATTCTCTCATTAAGGCTCTAAGAATTATCGTAATTTCTCGCTTTTTGTTTTCGAGTTTGAGATTTCCATCTTTTTCTTTTAGTTCAGATTCCTTTATTAAGAGATTGTTTTTTTGCTCAATTAATGGTGGAATAACTTCCTCACTTAAACTTGTAATCAAAGACTCTTTAGCTGAAATATCGTTTCCTAAATTCTCTCTCTGGTATTTTATATCTTCCCAATCCTTGAAATTCTCTGTTGATTCGATTTCAGAAATCTTAACTGTATTTACTTCGATTTTTCTCTTATTCTCTTCCAAATCTTGAAGATTCTCCACTAATTGTCTAATTAAGTCTTGAATTCCTATTTGTTGAGTATGTTCTTCGGTGTATTTACTAATTTTTTCTTGTATTTTATCCAGAGATTTTGTATCGAATTGAGTTTTTAATTCGTTTATCTCAGTTTCTGTTGTCTCAACTTCCTTAATATCTTCCTTGAGTTTTTGCTTATTTCTTAGTAATTTTGGAATCTGTTTCTTGATTAAAGAAATTTCATGAATTAATATTTCACATTCCTCAATTTTTGCTTCTAATTCATCATATTCTTCCTGAGAATATTTTACCTTCAATTTGTCTATTTTTGATTTTAATTTTTGATAATCCTTATCAACAGACTCTTTCTCTTTTTCTAAATCCAACAAGTCATCATGAGTTGGCTCAATTTTAACATATAATTGATGGTTTTTGCTTAAGTTTCTCTCTTTCTTTTTTTGTTCTTCAATTGTTGAAGCGAATTTCTTTATCTCTTGTACGATTTCTTTCTTTTCCTCTTGGAATTTCCCTTTTTCCTCATTCAATGATTCACATAATTTTTCTAGTGTTTTGTCCGATAATTTCTGTTTACATGTTGGGCATGTTTCTTCGCCATCTAATTCTTTCAAATGTTGAAGATCACTTTGTGTTCGTCTTATTCCCTCGTCTAGAACAGATTTTCGATTCATAGATTCTGAGTGATTACTCTCAATTTTGCTGATTTCAGATGCAAGACTAGCTAAATCTTCTTCAAAATTAACTTTGGAATATTCTTCTATTATCTCAGTCCAATTATCGCCTGCTTCTTTCGATAGGATCAATCTTTTCTTGACTATTCTGTTATTGTATTTACTACTTGCATCCTCAAGTGATTTCAGCTCAACTTCTTGTGTTGTCACATCAGTCTTTATCTTATCTAATTTCTTATGTTGTTTTTCGAAAACATCCAAATTTTCTTTTTTCTGAGTTAAAATTTCAGGTAATAATTCATTCCATGTTTCTATATTATTTTGCAGTTCTGGTAGTTTAGCTAAATATTCTTTTACGTCTGTTTCTAGAACTTCTTTCTTCTCTGAAATTGTGCTTCTTTGATAATGCAGATTTTCTTCCGTACTCCGAATTTTTTCAAACACAACTTTAATGTTACTCTCACTTTCTCTATGTTTTTCCAATAATTCGTTTAATTGCTCAAGTCTCTTTTCCACTTTCTTCTGATGTTTTTGCATAACTGACATAGTGCATTTTTCTATTTCCTCGTTAATCTTTGATTCAAAAGTTTTGAACAATTCCGAGATCTTTATTTCTAAATCTTCTAAAGCTTCTTCGAGTTCCCTTCTCCCACCAATAAGTCCTGTGTGTTGTTCAACAAGTTTCTCTAATTGCTTATATTGTTGATTAACTTTTTTGTATAATTTTTTTGATCCAACTAGTTGTTTCTTTTCAATTTCTAATTGTTCTTTTTTCTCATCGATTCTTTGTTCTATTTTTGGAAGTTCTTCTAAATCCTTCTTCAAAATTACAATATGACTATTGAGACTCTTTATTTCTTGGTCAACCAGTTTCTGAACCTTTGCTAAATTGCTCCACGCTTTCTCATATCGATCAATCTGAAATAATTTGTCGAATAATTTTTTACGTTCCATATCTTTTGCTGTTACGATTTTTCCTATTTCTCCTTGAGAAGCATATACTGCACTAATAAAAGTTGTAGAATCAATATCTAATATTTCTTCCATTTTAGCTTTTACTGCGTTTTTTCCTTCAGCAATTGTTTCCTCTTGAGTTTCATTTACTAGTACTTGTGATTGTGTTGCGCGAGTTAGATCTTTTCTCACTAATTCATCTACAATTCGATAATTCGTACCATCCACATCGAATCTAATAGTGATTTTGCCTTGTTGCTCCCCATATCTTATCATATCTACAAGATTTCTTCCCGGAACAGTATCACCAAAGAGTGAAAGATAGATACTCTCGAGTATAGTACTCTTTCCCGCACCGTTCTCGCCAATTAAAACGTTATTTCCCTGTGAAAAAACGACTTTTTCGTATTTGTAAGTCTTAATGTTTTCAAGTTCAATGTCGGAAATCTCGAACGTTTTCAATTTACTTCCCCTCCTCAAAGTATGTTGCAAGATTAGACTGCGTTGAATTTTTTGGTTCTAGTTTCTCGCGTCTTTCAGATGTTTCTTTTTTCTTGGTCTTCTTTGGTTTTTCACTAGGATTTTTTTTATAACTCTTTAATTCAGCATCCGATAAATTACTTGAGACTTCTGTTATTAACCCATAAATTGATTTAATTTCCTCTTTTTCTTCTGAAGATATAGTTTTTTGTCCAAGAATTTTTACGGTTTCATTTGCTAAATCTAACCATTTGTTTATGGCAGCACTTTTGTATCCTTGAGATTTCAACAAATCTACAATTGCCTCATCAGATGTCAGACCAGCTTTTGCTTCTCCTAGCACAATATTCGATATTTCTTGATTCGTTATTATGTGCAATGCTTCGGATTCCAAGATTGCTGGTAGCTTTGTGAAATTAACTAAGCTTTGTTTTCCAAAGGGTAGTTCTCCGATAAAATCAAATTTTACTATAGCTCCCTCTTGCTCATGTTTTTTTACAAATGAATTGGCTTTTTCGATAAGATCTTTTAGGGGGAGATCTTCCTGAATTTTAAATTTGAACCGACCTTTTGGTCTTACCTCAAACTCCTTTCTTTTTACTTTCGAACTCCAAGTATTTTGCTCTTGATTTAGAGTTGCTTTTACACTATAACAACCTGATTTCCTAAAGAACCCATCTTCATCTGGTTTTCCCCAATCATTCAAACTCGTATGCTCAGTTGAACCAGGGCAATAAATATTGCTTTCTTTTTCTTCCCAGACTTTGTGATAGTGTCCTAATGCTATATAATTGAACCCTAGACTCGAGAGTTGGTAACCTGAAATATCGAAAATTGAATCACTTACTTGTCCTTGTAAGTATCCATGAAGGGCTAAAATATTAAATTTGGATGTATCTAAGGGATTATTTCTCATTACTTCTTCAATTACATCCCCTGTTGTCTTTCCATACTCGCCTATTCCTGTAAAATTGATATGATCATTAATCGCAATTGTTTCATCTTGGACGTAATGCAAATACTCTAAATCCTCAAGTAATTTGAGGATTGTTCCCCCAAATCGTTGGGCTTGTGCTTTTGAAGCATCATGATTTCCTCGAATAACGTAGAACGGTATATTTGCTTGTTTGAATTTCTCGAAAATCTGTATTGCTATTCGAACTGCTCCTGGTGTTGGTTTGAATTGATGAAAGAGATCGCCACAATGAATTACGAAATCCGGTTTTTCTTTTATCATTAACTTTGTGCATTCATTTGCAGCTTTGAAGAAATCATACCATCTTTCTTTTTTCTGGTATTGAAAATAATCTAGATGCCAATCTGCTGTATGGCAATATTTGTATTCAATACTCTTTTTTTCACTAATTTTTCATCACCTGCATTATTATTAGTGGAATTTTTTGTACACGCAAGATAATATTTTAATGTTAATCTAAATCGAAGTCATCTTCATATTTCTGTGGCTTTCTGGAGGAACTCTTTTGTCTCTCCAATGCTTTTTTCCATGATTCAGTTATTTCTACGCCTTTTCCTCCAAGTTTTCCATCAAATAACGCGATTTTTACTAAAGCAGGTATTGGTAAACTTGGACCGACAATAACTGCTTCACCAACATTTAATGCCGGTAAATCGTTTAATAAGTCCTCACTTAGACTTTCACTCGAGCGTAAAATCTGTTGTTGATCATATGGATTTACTATTTTTAATATAATTTGGGTATTACATTGTGATAAAACATCACTATCTAATCTTCCTGGACGCTGTGATACTAGTCCTAATCCCACACCAAATTTCCTTCCTTCTGCTGCAATTTGTTTAAGAATACCAGAAGATCGGCCTGAACCTGGAATGAAATTATGTGCTTCCTCTACAACCATTAGTACGGCACAAGGTAACTTATGTATTGTAGGTTCATTTCTTACTTGAGCTTTACCTGCATTGAAGATTTTTCTAGCAATTAAATCTACAATTGTTTGTTGGGTTTTTGTTCCTAACCCTGTAAGAGTAATAATGCTAATTTGATTTGGTTTTGTAAGAGAAGGCCCACTTGGATTATAAACCGGTAATTCTGAACTTTTTGTTAATACATCTCTTGCAGGAGCAAGGTCTATTCGTGAAAACAACCCATATTTGGAATTCTCGAGACGATTTCCTTCCTTCTTTGTAGTATCCTCCGCTTTTAAGGCAGAAATAATTTCATCGATTTTACTTTTCAGATCAGTTAAATCCCAATCTTTTTGAGAATGCTGTAACTCCCAATAAGCTCTACTAAATAATTCTCGTTGAATAATGGCATTTTCTGGAATTTCCAGAAGGGACATTAATTCTCCATGATGAAAATTTCTCAATTTAAAAGCAATTCTTTGCCTTCCAGTAGTTTGTTTAGCAGAAAAAATGACCACATTTCCATGTATGTTTTTGTTTTTTGCGAATGGAACATAATCCTCGTGAGGATCAATAATAACAACGGATCCTTGGAGTTTGTTGATTATTCTCGAGACAATTATAGCCACACTATAGGATTTACCTGCACCTGTAATTGCTAAAACTGCAAAATGTTTTGAGACGAGCTCATCTATATTGAGCTTTACTTTTACTCCTTCATGCGATCGTAAATCTCCTACTGTAATGTGTCCTTTACTGAAGATTTTTGATAAGATGTCTGAAGGTGCTCTGTAAACTTTAGCTCCTGGATAAGGAGGAAATCTTGGGGAGATTATTCTATCCTTTTCTTCATCTAAATAACCCAAAATTCTTGCTTCAGCTCCTAATCGCTCACCGTCTTCAATATGACCCAGTAATTTTAATCGCTCAATAGACTCTGGAGATTTGATTAGGCTCTCAATGAGATTTTCATTTGATAATGCAATTCTGGAGATCATTGCAATAACTGGTTTCGGAACCAAATTACTTGGATAATCAACAACAACTAACTCACCTAATTCCAAAGGATGAGTTCGAGCCATTTTAGGATCAACTATAAGTGCAACTTCTGAGGGAGTTGAAATACCAATGATTGTGGCTACAGCTTTGTCGTTTTTTCGTGAACTTGCGATTTTAGACACAGTAATGAACACTCTCTACGTTTCTAATTTCTGGGAGTAAAATGTTAACTAATAATCTTTCGTATTACCTTTGCTTCTTCACTATTTAAATGAAGGTCAAAGATACATATATCCTGCCAGAATACCTCCACCGGATAATAACGAAATCCCTATTAAAACAATTCCTTTGACAACCGTTTTCTTTCCTCCACGATCATCCCACCCAGTTGCCCACTGTATTGCCCCAACTATTGCTAAGATAACCCCCATTGCAAAACAGATTGCTATTAGAAATGCAATTGCATTTGTGAGAATTGTTTGTATGTTATCGGGAATTCCCTTGATATTTTCAATTATATCCAAATTCACGTGAAGAATTGGTTGAAGACGCCCTGAATACATTATAAATCAAGAAAATGTAATCATTTGGGAATAAAAACCCCTTAAATTATAGTGGGGTTTACAATCCTACTTTTACAAAAGCTCCAATTAATGCTAGCATTACTGTCGAGAAAACTATGATAAAGCTCGTAAGCGATCCAAGTTGCCAATGGCGCATTTTGGATTTTGATGTAACAACTACATAGAAGACATAAATCCATACAGTGTATTGCACGAGAAATACCCAGTAAAGTGAATTGAAAGCAATGAAAGTGAAGAGCATGCACTTGTAAATGTCTGTTTTCTTAACAAATGAAAGAATGATAATTGTTATCCATACAACTACAATTGCTCCCGTTAAACAATATCTAATAATTGAATCTGCTCTGGCTGAAGAGAAGGGTAGGGAGAGGAGGGCAAAAATTGGACCCATATCATGATCTCGAGTAACATGTACTCCAAGAACACCTTGGATATAGGTTATAGGATCATGCAGGAAGGGGGCACTAAATAATAGGAGGAGACCAACAATTATGCTTATTCTAGAGAAAATCTTTCTAAAATTCCTCTCCCGGAGGTTCTTACGGAAAAAGAAAGGTACGAGGATAAGTGCTATCGGTTTAGTTAAAACTGCTAAAGAAATGAAGATTGATTCTGGAATAAAATTATCACTCTCATAAAAAATACAAGCCAAAAGAATAAAGACAAACATCAAGGAATCAAATTTCCCATGCATTGAGCTCGTCATCAAAACTATTGGAGTCACAAACCAAATCGCAATGGGAATTTTTAATCGCCAAGTATCCTTTACTTTGGGTTTTAAGATGGTATAGAGAAGAATTACTACTTGTATATCAAAAAGAAGGATTAATCCTTTAGTTAATGGAAAGAATGCTCCTTCAGGAAAGATCAGTAAGACAAGAGAACAAATGTACATCCAGAGTGGAAAGTAAGCGTAAAAATGCTTAACGCCTTCTATCTGAAAGCTCTCGAGAGTTGTTTCATAAGGATTTTGACCATTCAAAAGCATCTCTGCAGCTTGTTTCCAAACAAGCATATCTGATGATGAGAAGTCCCAAAGAAAAATTCGAACAATAATACCAGCAAGAATAATTCCTCCAAAAACAACCCAGGAGGTATTTTTAGGAGTAAAAAATGCTTTTAATTTTGGAAATTTTGAATCTGTGATTATTCTATCTTCGTACAATTTTCCTAACCCAATCTAAAGTTTGGAAATTATTATATATACCCCTACAAAAAGACGAAAATGTTGAGGAAAATCAGAGTTTAAATAATTTGATTTGTAAAGTTAATTCGATGAGAAAAATGTCGTTTTGTGAAGAAAAACACACAAACCCGATTTTTCATGCATTTTTTTCTTTATTGTGCTTTAAAAATAAGCAACTCCGAAATCTTCTTTTGAATTATTAAACGGAGACTCAAAAAACATGAAAAAAATGAATTCAAAAATCGTTGCAGTAGCATTCGTTTTACTAACACTCTTAGCTGGTGGTTTAGCAGCTAAACAAGCAATTGCCCCAGGTACTGGTGGCGTTGGAATAGATCCTAATCCAGATCCAGTATAGGGATATTCCCTATATTATTTTATTTTTTATAGAAACCATTTTCTACTGTCAAAATCATATAATTCTGAGTAGTCAATATACCTAAACACTTTGCTTTTCACTGAAAAAGTTTCACAAATTAATTCATTACTTTTTAAGAAATCCACTATTAATTCAGTAATTTTGTTGTTAAAATTTAGTCCAAAAACTAAGAAATAAACACCATCAAGAGTTACTAAACCAGGCATTAAGCCGAATATAGAAATTTCATCAATAATTTTCGCATAATTATAATTTTCTTCTTTTGATTTTATTTTCAATATTAAAAGATCAGTGCCTGATGTTCCACTTAATGAAAAATTAAATCTAAAATTACATAATTCCCTTTCTATTGTTTGATTTAGCAATTTATTCAGAAAATTAATTGTTTCTGAATAATTGTTGGGATCAATATTATTATCTCTGACAAATTCATTCCATTTTGATTGACGGTGAGTTCCGAATAGGCCATATTTACTTATACTCTTAGAGAGTAAAAATGAAATTAATTTTAAAAGAGGTATATCTTTTCTTTCAAAATTCTCTTTTTCTTTGTTCAATATAAAATCAATATTCCAAAATGATATTTTTTTAACAGGAATTTCTTTATTTAACAGTTTTTTATAATTTTCAATAATTGGTCGAAATTTCGTATTTATAATTGCTGTTCTATAAAATCTATTTTTAGTTAGTTCTATCTCAAAAGAATTAAGTAATCTCTTTTCTTTCAAATTTTCCAAGCTTTTAGCGATTCTTTCAGCTACCAAATGAGGGCAATTAAAAATTGTATAAATATAATAATAGTCATTATTTTGTCCTTCAAAAATTCTGTCAATATAATCAAAAGTAAGAAGTTTTTCAGAGACTGCATCTATATTATTCTTATTATCCTTTGTAAAACGTATTATAGATACATAAGTGTGTAAACCTAATTTGAAGAAATTCTTCTCTAATCTCCAATTAGCTGAGAATTTCGATACAAGTTTTGCGATTTGTCTAGTAATAGTTGATTGATTTACATTTAGTTCTCTTGATAAATCAGATGTTGATGATTTAAAACCAAATTTTACTAGATTTAACAAGACTTCCATAGTATTTTTCTTTAAATAAATTGGAGCTGCAATTTCCTCAGGATCATTTGATATATAACGTCTTATATCATCAAGTGTCTCTTCTAAGTCTAATTCCTCTAATGGCGTTTCGCTTATAAAATTCATGTAGGTATTAAAAAGTAATTTATAGGAACTACCTTGCCTAATTACATCCGATAGAGAAACAATTTTAGAATAGATTTCTTTTTCCATTTCATCAAGATTTTCTTTCGGAAGCAAAAATCGACCTTGAATTGGCAAGAATTTTGTATCATGAGAACCATCAGGTTCCTTTAATTGTATATAACTCAAAGCTAAGAAATTCAGAATAAAACTCGTTAATTGTGATAATTCACCAAATAAGATTTTTTCTTCTAAAAAGAAAGTAAAACATTCTCTTACTATCATAAACTCCCAAAAATAATTGCCAACAGTTTTGGGTTCTATTTCATTAATCCAATTACCAAAGACAATTTTATTCCTCTCTCTAACAACCCCGAAATTCTCATAATATTCAGGAGCATCACCAATTTCAAACTTAATATCACTTGTTAATTTGGTAGACTCCCAACCAATATTTTCTTTTATATCTTCAAAGATGATCTGAATTTCTTCAAGAATATCTTTTGGTTTTTTTAGACTCAAATTAATCTACATTATCAATTAAACAATGCAATTTTAAGCTTTCTTTTAAACGATAAAACAGCTAAGAAAAACAAAAAATAGGTGATAAGGATTAATGCTTTATCCACCATCACTATTTGGATCGGGGCCAAAACCACCGTTTCCAGGAGCTATTGCTTGTTTAGCTGCTAGTCCACCAGCTAAGAGTGTTAGTAAAACGAATGCTACTGCAACGATTTTTGAATTCATTTTTTTCATGTTTTTTGAGTCTCCGTTTAATAATTATAAGGAAAAGGACTATATTAGAATCTGAAAAGTGAAAAAAAGAAAATTAGGTTGATTTTGTCGTTAGAAAATTACTCTGCTTCTTTTTCTATTCGTTCCGACTTGTCACCAAACTTCCGTTCTTCTTTTGCAAGTAATCGTTTGATATTATCTCGATGTCTGAATAAAATGAAAATTCCTGCTAGCAATCCACCAACCATTAAGGGTATACTTGTTATTATATCCAATCCCATTATGTAACGTGTCTCCAGTAATATGAAGATTGGCAATGTTGGAGTGGTGACTATATTTGCTAAGGATGTGTATCTTGTTGTAAACACTACTGTAAACCACACGATTGCTAATCCTGCAGCAGTTACTGGGACAAAACAAATGAATACTCCAGCAGTTGTAGCCATACCTTTACCACCTTTGAAACCTAACCACACTGGATAGTTGTGTCCTAGCACAGACATTATTCCTGCTAATACTACCATTGCTTGAGGTAGAGGTTCTGTAAATCCTAACGTGTACACAAATCTTGGTCCTGCAGGCGGATTAATTACTACTAATCCCACTATTAATCTTGCAGCCCAAGCAACAACTCCTCCTTTTAGGACAATATCTCCGATAATCGTTAGTATTGCAGCTCGTTTGCCTAGTAAGCGATAAGCGTTCGAAAATCCAGTATTTCCACTCCCATGATCCCTAATATCTATCCCTTTCGTTATCTTTCCTAAAACCCATCCTGTTGGAAAGCTTCCAACTAAGTAACTACCTACAACTAGCAACACATATGTTGCCCAATCTGGAAATGCCATTTTTATTACTACTTCCTGTTTTCATCTACTTTTGTATTGTTTCTTAAAAGAGTTCTTATTATACGCACTACTTTTTCATATAAGTGAAGAATAGTGATCCTGGACCTAAATGTGCTCCTACTACTGGTCCTACTAATCCAGTATATTGCGGTTTGCACCCGAATGTTTCTTCTAATCGAATTTTGAACTGATTCGTTACATCTGGCATGTCACCATGTGTGAGAGCAACTAATGATGTCGCATCTAACCCTTCCACTTTCATTTGTTCGATTATCCAATCCATTGCTCCCTCTCGACCTGGCACTGTTGCTAAACTATCTGTTTCTCCTTCAGTTACAGTTAATATTGGTACTCTTCCTAGTAATTGTCCAACTAATCCCCTTGCTCTCCCGATTCTTCCTCCCCTCACCAAGTATCTCAATGTGCTTGGGAACCCAAGTACTACTACTTTTTCAATTGCTTCGTCTATGATTGCACAGACTTCATCAATATTCTTCCCTTCATTTACGGCCCAAGCAGCTTTTAATATTATAAGTCCAAGTGAAGCTCCAGTTGTCAAGGAATCATACACTCGAATATCCATATGTGGGAGCATGCTTCTCGCTTGTTTTGCTGACTCAATTGTTAAACTCATTAAACGAGAAATATGTATGGATATAATTGTCTCAGCTTCGTCTGCAGCATCCTCATATGCTTCAAAAAACAAAGCAGGTGAAGGAGGATTTGTTGATGGAGTATCCTTCAGTTTTGGCATTTTATCATAAAATTCTTCAGGTGTCAGATCTATTCCTGCAGTAAAGGTCTCATCATCCATATAAACCTTCAATGGAACTACAATAATACCTAATGCTTCTATTACCTCATCTGGTAAATCGCAGGTACTATCTGATACAATTTTAACTTTTTTTAGAGACATTTATTATCTTATTCCATTAAAGTCTGCAGCTTTAGCACTTATCCTCGAATAAAAGTTTTTAGTTAAAAAAAGGTATTATTTCCACCCAATTTCTTGGGGGAAATTAGATTTTAAATTAGCTTGCTTCTTCTACGAACAAGAATTCTCTGTGTTGTTTTGTCATATCATCGATTTTAAGTCGAGATATTGCGCCGTGTTGTTTGCATTGCTTTATGACTGCTTTTGGATCATTTGTGTGTATGTGAACTCTTATCATATCATCATTCTTTGCTACAACAAGTGATCCGCCCATTTTTCCTAGAAATTCTCTTGCGAATTCAGCTGTCACATCTACTGATTCTATGATAAATTCAGTACAGAATTGGAATTCATCATCTTCTTCAGTGTCTTGTACTATTGCTTCAACTTCGACTGCTTCGCCAACATCATCGATGTCTTCATTCTTGTAGGCTTTTATCCATCCTTCCATTATGTAGACGAATCCTTGACCTCCAGCATCTACTACTCCTGCTTTTTTGAGCACAGGTAATAGCTCTGGTGTTTTCTCAAGGGTTCCTTGTGCTGCATCAAATGAAGTATCAAGCATTTCGATAAAACTTGAACCATTTTTTGCAGCCAAATTAGCTGCTTCAGCAGATTTTCTAATAACAGTTAGGATAGTTCCTTCTTGCGGATTAAGTACCGCTTCATATGCTTTTGCTGCTCCATCAACAAAAGCTTGTGAGAATTCGTTTGGTCCTATGTCCTCAAAATTATTCAAAGAACTGCTAAAACCACCAAAAAACTGTGATAATATAACGCCTGAATTACCGGTTGCTCCCATAAATGATCCCCGAGCAATTAGTTGAGCTGTTTCTTTTGCAGAGGAAGAATTATTATTTTCTAGTTCTTCAATGATTGCTTCAACTGTTAGATACATATTTGCTCCGGTATCACCATCAGCAACTGGAAAAACATTTATTGCATTTAAGTGTCTACGATACTTTTTCAGTAGATTTGCAGAAGCTTGCATCATGTTATTTAATAATTTACCACTAAATAATTGGAGTGTTGCCATTTTTTTATTTCTCCTGTTAATTTTTAATAAAAGACTGTTTTTAACCAACTACTAAGGATTATTTAACTATGTCGAATTTAAACATTTCTTTTACGACTAAAAAATACTACGAAAGCGCACTAATTACCGCGAAATTCGTATACCTATAAGCGAAGTAAGACGTAATTACAGCAAATTGGAGCATCAAAGTGCGAATATCGCTAAAAATTATGCGATAAATTTTGTTTTATATCTTCTTTTTTATTAATGAAAAACAATAACATATTATTTGTTTACTGAATTTTTAAGACAAATTATGAATAAATGAAACATATTTAGTTTTAATTAAAGATTTGTTTGTGGTTCATTTAGAAAATGACTTTGAAAGTGGAGCATATTATGAAAATTTTAACAAATCTTTTGAATTAAATTCATAGATAATGTGTTATTATGAAATTTGGTGCTCATGTCTCTATTGCAGGATCTATTGAATTATCAATAAAGAGAGCAATGGTTATTGGATGTGATACCTTTCAAATTTTTACTCGTAATCCCAGAAGTTGGATCGCAAAAGAGCTAACTGAAGATGTGATATCAAAATTCAGGAATAGTATTTTGGAATCTAATTTGTGGCCTATATACGCTCATATGCCTTATTTACCAAATATTGCTAGTCCTGAAACAGAAATGTGGAATAAATCAATTTTCCACTTAAAAGAAGAGCTTGTGAGATGCGATTCTCTAAAAATTCCATACATTATAATGCATCTTGGTAGTCTAAAAGGAGCAAAAAAAGAAAAAGGAATTTCAAACATTATTAAAGCATTAAACAAAGTATTCAAAAATTATAGAGGAAAATGTGTGATACTTCTTGAGAATACTACAGGAAAAGATGGCAGCCTTGGTTCAAGCATTGAAGATATTTGTGATATTATTTCTAGGATAAAAAAACAAGAGAAAATAGGTTTTTGCTTAGATACTTGTCATGCTTTTGCTTCAGGATATGACCTTAGAAAGTCAGAAGTCATTACTGAAATTCTAAATGGTATTGATGAGTGTGTTGGTTTAAACAAGCTTTTATCAATTCACTGTAATGATTCAAAATTTGATTTAGGATCAGGAAGAGATAGACATGAACATATTGGTTTAGGAAGTATTGGAGAAACAGGCTTTAAAGCTCTTTTGGGGGACAAAAGACTAAGAAAAGTTCCTTTTGTATGTGAAACACCAGTTGATGAAAGACGAGATGATAAAGGAAACATAGAGTATCTCAGACAATTGCTTAAGAAAATTTAAACCCATCATTATTAGCTTATGCGAAAACATCATATGTACTGGCTTCTCTAGCAATGATTGGCGCCAAATAATCGATTTTCTTAGTAAATATTGGATTCATGCTTTTCGCTATTGTTACGATAATGCCCATTTTTTCACTATTAAACATAGGTGCAACGGTGCTAATATCACCTTTTGAGACTTCTTTTCTCATTGCTAATTCCGCTAAAATACTTGCACTTGTTATAATCTCGCTGATTTTGTCATTTACTTTCTGTACAACTGCACTTTCATCAATACCACGTAGGCTTGCTAAGAGGTTTTTACAGAATTTGCTTTGTTCTCCACCTGTAACCTTACCTTTTATAAGATCAACAATAACTGCATCGTCATATGCTTTTGCTATGTTTCTTTTGGTACCGATTAAATCAGCTTCGACAATTTGGTTGGTCCAAAAAACTTTCTTCAAGTCTTTATGTGGAGCAAATATCTCAAGACTAGCTATTGCAATTTCCGTCATAACTTCGTCACCAGTAACGACAACAGGTCGACCCATCAGAATTGCCAAAATCGCTTTATCTAAATCTTTCTTTATTACTTTATTTAGAAATTGCATACTACCCTTTGTTTTTGATTTTGTGATGGTAATTTTTCTTGCTGCATAAAATTCTTCAATTTCCACTTTATATGATTGAACATCTAGAAGATCATCAATTTTTTGTTTAACTAAATTTGGCATTGATTTTCCAAAAACGTATCTTTCTCTTACTAAATTACTAACTCGTTTGCATTGTGTTGATAAAAATGGTGCTAAACGATACATTTGCAGTTGTTCTTTTGCGTCCATTAATATAATCAAAGAGCATGACCTCTGACCACCTCTTAATTTTGGGGCAGGTATCGTAAAGAAATAAGAAAAAGCAATTTTTTCCTGTTTACTAAAAGGTATTATAGATTCACCACAAAGTTCACTTTTATTATCTGTGTGTAGAGATAAGGAACCAATCATTACCTTAACAGCTATTTCGCCTGCAGAATGATCATCCAAATGCTTGTGATAAGCGCTTATTGGTCCTATTGCATCATCAAATGTTGCAAAACACACTGAGATTGAATTATTTTGTTGCAATTTATCATTACCACTTTTATTCAATTCAAGAAGTTGTGGATTAAATGTCATTGAACTTCACCCTTATTTTTTGAATTGTATAAACATATTATTGAAGTCAAAGACCTACCGGAAAGATGCCTGCCTTTCATTTTTTGACAATATTGACAATTTTCGCAGTTTGAAACAATTATTCCATCTTTTGTTAAGGGGCATAGAATTTCATTGTATTTGTTTGATTTTTCCAATGTTTTTTTGGTAATCTCTTTTTTTCTTAATTCAGAAAAATTCTCTATGTTATGCATCAACTTCTTACATTCCCAAATATGTTTACGATTGATATTACCACTCACAAATTATTTGAGATTTGAATTTAAAAACCCAAAGTTTTCACTTAGGAAAGCATAACTATGTAACCTATTTTTTACTCGCTATGATTTTAAACAGTTTTTCAGTGAATTTCGAATCTGAAAAATGAAGGATTTCAGCTTTTCCCCAACCGGTGTTTTTTATTGTTTTTTTGATTATATCTACATGATCTTTTTTATTAGTGATAATTAGAGCAAGACCTTCTTTCTTCATTTTAAGAGTTGCAGCAGCAATCAATGCTTTTAATTCATCTTTTTTCTCTTGTTTAATAGAATAATTTGTTGTGTCATTTGAAATTAGAAAGCAGTTATCATCCCATATGCAACCAATAATAGATGGGAAGGAGATTTCAAAGTCAAATTGCCATATTTTCTTTGCCAGTCCAAATTCAATCCAGTTAGCGAATTCAATTTTTCTAATGATTGTTTTGAACCTTTTTTTTCTACATATACGTCTAATTGTGTCGTTTATAATTAGCTTTTCAACAATAGGAGAAGAAGCAAAAACAGTAAAGGGACCTGTTGGATGATGTATTTTTTTCTTGTATATTTTTCCAGTTTTAATTAGTTTCTCCAAGTCAGTTAAGGATATTTTTGATTCATCAATTGCATTTTTATCAAATCCAATTCTCTCTCTGTCTACTGAATTTTCATATATCCAACCATTATTAACTATGTTCTGATAAAAAGCAAACTGGTATTCGCTTAAAGAATCCTGGGAGAGATTACTCGTTTTTTGTTTATTTTCACTACCATCAATTTGGCTTACAATGGAATTGCTTTTTTCTGTAGGCTCATTCACTATTTCTTCATTAATAGCTAAGAAGCTAGGAGAGAAGTCTTGACCTTCATCAATTAGTAAAGATGTTTCTTGTTGAACAGACTCATTTTGCGAATCATTAGATATTAAATCTATAGCTTCTCTATCATTTTGTTCTGTCCATATATCTATTTCGGAAAATAGCTCATCTATATCTTGATTAGTGTCATCTGAAAAAAGATTTGATTGTAATCTGGGTTCATCTTTACTTTCTGCAATTAAATCTATAGCATAATTATCTTGATTGCCTTCTTGTAATAAACCACTCTTCTTATTTTTCATCCATGCAAGTATAACAATAAATATTTCTACAACGAGAAGTAGTAAAACTATGAGAATATTCTGTGAAATCACTTCTATTGGCAGAGCAATAAAAGATAGGGTGCTTGGAATAACATTGAATCCAACTAGAATATGCATTATAAAAGATAACAATAATAGAATATTAAAAATAAATAACCCTAGTAGAAGGTGTTTACTGGATATTTTCTCAAATTTGAAGAAAGCCATCTTAGTATACTCACAAATGTTAACAATTACTATTTAAAAAAAAGAAATAAAAACCCCAATTATTGGGGTGTAAGGTTTTATAGCTGGATTCTTAGACTTTAAGAGAACCTTTGACTAATTCTATTTCAGCTTTTGAATCGGCATCTGAAAAAGTTGAAGCAATAATATCCATACCATCATCAAATTTATTTTTTCGACTTCGGCCACGAACGATTATTTCTCTTCCTTTTAATCTTTGTTCCAATTTTACAAGGAGTGATTGTATTCCTGTATTCTCAATTTCATCAATTAGATTATCAGTGGACATATCGAGGAGTTGTTCTGCCAACTCTCTGAAGAAAGTTATTCTAACGCAGCCTGTACCATCGTCTAATGCTAATGACATAAATATTGTTTTTTGAGGATCTATCTCGCCATGTTCATTACATAGCCATTTATCCTCTTGTTCGTTTACTTTCTTACGACATTCAGGGCAAGAATTGTAATACATCTTTCCTTCGTAAACCTTTAAGATGGTCCCTCTTACTTCTGAGAATTGACCTTCTTCCAAATCAACCATGTCAACTCGAGTTGCCTTAGAGCTTCTAGGTTCATCCTGTTCCATAGGTTTAATGTCAGATAAATCCTTAGCTTCAGATTTTTTCAAAATCTTAACTGTTGATAATGAACCAAGATGTATTTCAACCCCTTGATTACCTTCTTTTGTGTATCCATGTATAACTTCGATGGGGGTCATTTCTTCTAAATTTTCTAACTCTACTGCTTTATCATCCCATGCAACAAGTCTAACAGAACCTGTTTTATCACCCAAACCGATGTTAAGTACTTTCCCTTCGGACCCATCCTTTTTTGGAAAGGTTCTAATTTCTTGAACTCGCATAACCATTGCTCTAACATTTACATCACGATTGTTTGGTTCAAGTGAAGAAAGGTCTATATAATCCAGTTTTATCTCCGGAATTGCATCTTTCAATAACTCGGGATTAATTTCAATAATGGCATTTCGTCCGACATGAACTTCGGGTTCACCTCTTAATCCTAAGCGAACATAAGCACCTTCAATGCGTATTACGTCACCGATTTCAACTTTTTTGATATATTCAGCCATACTATTCCAAAGTGTTATTCGACCTGGACCAGAATTATCTGCAACCATTAAAGATCCTACAATACTGCTTGTACCATCTTTACGTTCAAATTCCCTAATACTACTAGTGCCTGTAATTCTACCAATAATAGAAATATTCGACATGTTTTCATTTAGGTCTACCAATCTCACTTCAACGCTAGGTTCAGAGCTTTTTTTCGCAGTAGAACTAATGAGACTGTCACTTTTCAAGATTTCATCAGGTATTTCTAGCTTAGCTTTCGGTTTCTTACTTATGGTTCCATTTTTACCAAGATGAACTTCAATTGTATTACTGATTCCTTGGCGTATATAACCACCGATAATTTCAATGATTTCTTCTACTTTGTAGTTTTTCACTGATTCAGCTATAGTATCCCATAAAGTAATTTTGATTTTACCAGTTTCATCAGCAATTTCTAATGAAGATACTTGTCCTTCCGAACCATCTTTTCTTGTGAAAGTACTGACGGGTCTAATAGCAGTTATTTTACCAATTAAATCGACATCGACTTCACCCAATAATAACCCAGAAATCTTTTTAGAGTCAAGAAGTGATTTCGGAAAATCCTCTTTCGCTATATCTTTAGGATCGGTTTCAATTTGAGATCGAGAGCTCAAGTTTATTTCTTTTACTTGATCAAATTTACTCTCTTTTACATAAGCGCCATTTATTTTGATTATATCACCAGATGATAATCCATAATCAGTGAATTGTCTTATTTGGTCATCCCATAAAACTAGTCTACAGAAACCTGTCTTATCTAATAAATGGGCATTTTGTACTGCACCCTGAGTCCCATCATTTCTGGTAAATGTTTTTGGATCATAGATATGTTTAATCATTGCAGTTATTGTTACATTATTCATACCACCCATTAAATCACTAATGGATGTTGGCTGTGGTTTTTGAATTTGTTGTGAATCATAGAGATTGATCTCTAATTCTCTAGCGATTATATGTGCAGCACCCTCAAGGGTAATTAATCCCCCTAATTCCTTAACTTTCTCATTGATGCGTTTTATTATTTCATCTTTGGAAAGTTCTGTTTCTGAAGTTATTCGTTCAACAACTTCATCATATGGCATGTTTAAGGTCATTGATTTCACCATTTTATTTATTTTATATATCTTATTTTACTATTTAAGGCTCAAAGTTTTTTTAAGCCAATTTAGAACTTTAATGCAAAATCAATGAAAGAAATGTAATTTTTTTACTCAATCTGATTTCCATATTGAGTTATTTATTGCGTTTGGTTTCGTTTGAGGTTCCAAGTTAAAGTTCTGAAAATAAGTAGTTCTTTCTTCCTATTTAAACCTCCGTAAAGAGATGACCGAAAGTATTTTTTAATGTTTTTTTGTGTGGAGAAGGTTTTATATTTTTGTTAGCAATATCTTTACATGTAGTTCATTATAGATCAAATTCAAAAATGTAAATAGTACTATAAATTACAAAATTTACTCCTTCATTTAGTGCAAAATATAGGTGACAGGTTAAAGAGGCGTATTTAATGAGAACAATATCATTAGGCATTCCAGATTTGCTTTTGGATGAAATAGATCAATTGGTGGAAAAGAACAAGATTTATGACAATAGAAGTGATGTTCTCAGACAAGCTATTGAAGAACTACTTTCCAAAGAATTAGAATATTACAAATCAAAATCCACCTAGAAGATAAAATCAATTACGATATTTAGGTCTTTGATACTGAAAATATTTTATTCTTTCTTCGCTTAGTGATGATTTTACTTTTCTTTGATGCTCTGCTATAACGCGATATTCTACTCGAGAGAAATCTTTAGTACGATATCTTTTACGATTATACCTACCAGGTGTTTTCTCTGAGTCTGCTGTCCCATCGAAAACAGGTTGAGGTAGCAAACCGCGATCATGAAGATTGTAAATAATAATTCCTGAGATTAATGCTAATACAATTAAAACGGATATCTCTATTGATGTTTCAATATCAAAATAATCAAGAATAAACCAAAGCAAAACCCCAGATATAATAGATGCTATAATAAACACCAAAACATACTCGAACTTTAATTTCTTATAATTCATTGTTTATATGGAGTCTCCAGAAGTTACTGAAAAAATATTCTTTGGTCCTTTTGAATTTTGTTAATTGTTTCAATTGATATGATAGAAAAATTACTCATTAACTTATAGTAACAATCCAAAACATGATTATACTACCAATAACAGGGAGAAAGATATTATCTAACCATTTCCAGCTAACAGCTTCAGCAATAGCACATAATATTCCTCCGAATAATATGATCCAAATACTTGATATTGAAAATGGTATTTTATATATAAGAGCTGTTACCACAAAACTCAGTAAGCTGAAAATAAAAACAGCGAATGTTCCTGAGGCTGTTTTTTGATTAAATATTTGATATTTTCCTAAAGGGAATTTCTTTCCAAAAACCTCTCCAGAAGTATCAGCCCACGATATTATTAATGCCCCAGCTACAAAAACTGGAAGGTTATCTCTAAAAATAATTAATAACACAAGTAAAGTGATTAAGGTTACTGAAGTATTTAGTATGAATGTGAAGTCTTTTTCATTGTCTCTACAATCTTTCAAAATAAAATACTCTTTTATTATTTCGAATTTTGAGAAGAAAATCAAGATAAGGAAAATAAATAGGAAAAAAGCAATTGCTAAAATAACACCGAAAATGGATTGGAAATAAAATATAATAAAAGCTATATATGTTCCTCCAATAGAGTGTATAATTTTCCTTGTAACCCAAATAGGAAAATTTGAGTTTTTTAGAATTAATAAAATGATGAGAAAATAGAAGCCTGCTATTGCTGAAATTATCGTTAAAAAGAAATCCATTCTAGACAAAGACCATAAATCAAGAGATAATATAGATATAAAATTACCGAGTGGATAATTTTGAGTTTTAAGGGAGAATATCCCATGTAAGTTAGGAATTATATTCAACATATTTTTACAAATGAAATTCATTATTGATTATTTGTAAATTTTTCTAATAGAAATAATATCGTATAATTAGAAAAAATTGAAATGAAAGCTACAAATTTTATCGAATAATTTCATTTTTCTTCGATTTTTTGAAAATGGCTTGATCCATATCGAGCAAAAATTGAGCAAGTGCCTTCATGAGATACCATACATGGTCCAATGGGTTTATCTGGAGAGCATTTTTTCAAAAATAATTTACATTCAGGTGGAAGCATATTCCCGAGCATGACTTCATGGCATTTGCAACCGGGATGAATGTCTACAGATTTTTCAAGCTCAATATCGAATTTCATAAACGCATCATAGTGTTCTAAATCCTTAGTAATTGCTAAACCACTATTTTCCACAAGTCCGATACCTCGCCAATTAGCGTCCACAATATCAAATGCTTCGTTCATTATTTCCTGAGCTTTAATATTACCTTTAGGCTTAACTACTCGAGAATATTCATTCACAACTGCTGGTTTATCATTTCTTATCATTTTCAGAATTTGTATTAATCCAATAACCATGTCAATTGCTTCAAATCCAGTTATAACACAAGGCATTTTGTATTTATCACTAAATGGTTGGTAAGATTCCAAACCAATTATAACCGAAACATGACCTGGACAAATAAAACCTTTAGTTTTTTTTCTTTCAGATTTAAGTAATAGCTCCATAGCAGGCACAGTTAATCGATGTGCAGAGAGTAAAGAGAAATTATTCGGAGGATTATCTAGTAAAGCTGCACCAGTCATTGGAGCAGTTGTTTCGAATCCGACCGCGAGGAAAACTACCTCTTTATTTGGATTTTTTTCTGCAATTTTTACTGCGTCTTGTGGTGAATAAACTATTCTTATATCATTTCCATCTCTTTTTGCATCAGAAAGGCTTTTTTTTGTTGCAGGAACTTTGAGCATATCACCAAATGTAGTAATAATTTTACCTTGTTCTGCAAGTTTTAAAGCATAATCAATTTCATAGGAAGGACAAACACAAACGGGACAACCTGGACCAGGTATAATACCAATAGTACTAGGAATTATTGATCTAATACCAAAACGTGATGCGGTCATTTCATGAGTTCCACATACATGAGTGATTTTTATTTCTTCTTTTGGTGCTATGGCTTCTAATCGTTTTATAGCACCTGAAATTAGTTCTTTATTTTTCGCTATTACCATAAAATATCAACATCATTTTATGAAATTTTTTATCTTTTAATGAGATTATGTTCAACTAATTCATTCTTTTATAAAATACTCATTTTCGATTTTACCCGAGATTGCCTTCATTTTTATAAAGGCTTGAAGAGCTTTTTCGAGATTGTCCTCGCTTAATGATAATTCAGCAGCTAATTCAGTTAGTAAGAATTTCTTATCTGCTTTTTCAATGAATTCAACTATTAGCTCTTTTTTAGAGGGGCCTGTTGTTCCCTCATCTTTATGTTTACCTTTCAATCCCATAGTGCTTTTCCCACAACTAGGACAGGTCCAAGTTGCCATAATCATAACTGTTACTCTTCCCTCAGAATCTGGCATAGGTGCTACTTTTGTCCATTCTTTGTTTGTCGGAACCTCAGTTGGTAACCAGCTTTCGCCACATTTTTTACAGTTGACTCTTTTTATTTTAGTTTTTTTAGCCAATTTTCACGCCTCTACTGAAGAAATATTATAACTTTTTACTTGTTAAACTCTTCTATTCAATAATTATTATTTAATGTTTGTTCTGCAAAAACTAAATGATAATTTTATTAAAAACGGTTAAATTTTTAACCTTTATATGTGAATGAGATTTAGTTGGGATTACATATATGCCTAAAACAACCATCCTTTTAGTTGATTCATCTATTGAGTTAATGCCGTCAAATTTGACTAATAATGAAATAATAAAAAGACATGCAAAGAAAAGAGGTAAACAGCCTTCAACAGTCATTCTAGATTCATCATATCATCATAAAGCAATGGTAAAGATTCCTGATTCAAAAAAGAGAGGTAGACCAGATATTCTACATTTCTGTTTACAAAATCTAATTGGTTCACCATTAGTGAGAAGTAACCCAGGATCAATAGAAATTTATGTACATACAATCAATAATCAAATTTTAAAAATAAATCCTGAAACAAGACTTCCAAAGAATTTTAACAGATTCATTGGTCTTATGGAACAAGTATTTAGTAAAAAAGTAATTAAAAGCAATGAAAAAACACTCATCGAAATGATAGAGAACACATCCATTGAAGAATTAATAGGAGATATTCCAAAGGAGAATAGATTAATCTTCTCATCAAAAGGATCACTAATTAAATTGCCAGAATACTTCATCGACTATGCAAAAAAAGATTTAGTTTTAATAATTGGAGCATTTCCTCATGGTAGTTTTTCCGAGAAAATTTTGAGAACATCAAATAAAATACTGTCAATTTACCCACAATCAATAGAAGCATGGGTTGTTCTAAATCGTGTTATTTTCTCGAGAGAGATTGCTATGCTTTAAATCATTTGTTAGGCATTTACATTTTATCAAATCTTTCCGTCAATATTATAGACTACCCAATAATATAAGCGGTGTTTAAAGGATGTTTTTTGTATTTTATTTAGAGGGGCAAAATGAACAGCGAAGTAAAACAAAAAAATACTAAGAGAAAAAAAATAACAGGTATTATTACTCTTAGTCTATTTATTATCATAGCATTTGTTTTCTTATTTCAAATGGAAATAATTAGAGATCTAATTGGTTTTGAAGGATCAATTTCATTAAATTTCAAAAAAATATTAACCTACATGTTTAGTTCGATAGGAACAATTGGTGTTACTGTTAGTATATTCTTTGCTATTAAATTTGCATATAGAAAAGTTCCACTTCAAGGAGAACTCGTTTCCTCAGATGAAATAATCCAGAAAAAGAAATTCTTTCCTCAATACCGAGTTACACATATATTGAAAATAAAAGGTTTGCCTAGAAAATTTATTGAAAAGATGAAGAAGGACAACTCATCTGATGAATTACTTTATTTGAGAAATTGGGATGTAATAGCAAGTTTAGCTCAAGTTTGTGATGAGATTTCTTTTTGGGTTGTGAAAAATAAAAATCAGATTCAAATTTATTTTTCAATTTCAGGTTGGAGTTGGTTCACCAAAGAAAAAGCTTCAAAAAAAGCAATCAATAGTGTTTTATCATTTAAGGCAGCATTTAATAATATTTATCCTTCTATTTTATTTGAAAATGCATCTCTTCAAGATTCAAAGGTCTTGCTTAATGTTATTAACAAGTGTGATTTTGGTTTACTTACAAAAGGTATACCAGCTCTCAAAACAAATCAAACACAGATTGATAGATTAATTAATACTTTTAGTTCTATAGGAGAAGATTGCTTCTATGTTACTAGTTTTAGTGGCATAAGAAAAGGTTCTGAAAAACGACAAAGCTCAAAGACTTTTATTCGGAAAGAAATCAGTAATGAATTTGATAATGATTTTTTTGATTCAAAGAAAACTGGCCAAAGCAAAATAGGAACATATGCCTTTTCGGAAACTGAAAGTGGTATGCACATAATTTTAGCTGCATTACTAAGTATTTGGTCAGGAACACATACTTTTGATGTAGAAAAATTAGGTGATTGCACAAATAAAACATACTATAAAAGAATACAAAAACTTAATCCAATAAAAAATACTCGATTGAGTAATAAAACTTTGAGCAGCTTTGTGCATTTACCGGAAAAACCTTTCTTAACTGAAGATACAGGACAGCCTATTTTTGAAATACCTTCTCAAAAAGAAGAAATACATCCTGATATTGTATTAGGTAATATTGTTCAAAATGATCGAATTTTAGATGAATACACAATTCCGCTTGAGAATTTCTTGTTTAATACTGAAATTGTTGGTATGATTGGTAGAGGAAAATCCTATCTTGTAGCGTCAATTATTGAGCAATTATTAAATAAGAATCTAGGTTGTTTAATTTTTGATTTGAAAGGAGAATATGCAGAATTCTTTGTCAATGATCCAGATGTCTTTGTTTACACAATTGGTAATCCAGCACCGCTAGGAATTAATCTGTTTCAAATGAACTCAAATGATGATGTTCAAAATATAATAGCGTTAATTTGTGAAATGTTGACAATTGCTGGATCACCATTTAGTCCAACAATGCTAAATATTTTCGAGTCAGCATTGCAAAAGGTTACTAAAAGGGAAGAGAAAAATCTAGAAATCTTTATGCATTGCTTGTATCAAAGCTCAGAGGAATATTCAAGCAGCATGAAAACATCATATTCAAGAGATTCTATTGATGCTATTCTTAATAGATTAAATTATATTTTTGGGGGAGTGAATTATGAAGTTTTTAGTGCCATGAGTAATACATTAGACTTTTCAATGCTTGATCAAGGTAAGAAGATAATTCTAGACTTTAGTGAATATCTTAGAAGAGGAGCAAATACAGCCTCTTTATTTCTAGTTTGTAATTTAATTTTACATTTATTATCAAAACATGCATCTCAAAAAGGAATCACTAACAGCTTGAGGTATTTAGTTATACTGGAGGAAGCTATGTATTTGATCCCTAAGAGATTTAATCTGGATTCGACAGCAAGTATTGGTTATTCAGAACAAAACTTCATAACGGGAAGATCCTTAGGAATTGGAACTATAACAATATATCAACTATGGGATAGTGTGAGTTCCGTTGTACATGCGAATTCTTTAACTAAAGTTCTATTTAGGGGGGAGGAAACTGAAAAAATCCGAAATGCGATAATTCTAACTGATGAGCAATTTAATTATTTACCACACTTACCTGAGAGGAACTTCATTTTAAAGTCAAAAACATTATCAGGTCCTGCTTTAATGAAAACAAAAACATTTGAACGGAGACCATATTCAAAAAATGAATATTTACAATTAGCGAAAGAAAAATTCAATAGAAGTGGTTTTAGATATGAAATGATATCACAGAATTTACTGGAATTGAGAAAATGTATATTTGAAAAAAGAAATTATAAACCAAAAAAATCTAACTTTGATGCAGTTACTAAAGAGTTTACTAAAAATGAGAAAACTACAAATACTGAGAAAATCCCAAGAAAAAGACAATTTAATAACTATTCTTGGGAATGGTGTATAAATATATGTCCAGTAAGATACGAGTACAAAGATAAGAGTTCTAATTGGATAAAAGAGAATATATGTTTGAAAATACAAGATATTGCTCAAGAAATTTCAAAGCAGTTGATGACAAGACAAGAATTGGGATCAATGATTGATATTTTTGAGAAAAATCCTGATTATATAACTGAGAAAATTCTGGATTACTATAATGGACACTTTGAGGGCATAAATCCTAAGATGTTAACTTTTTGTACGATAAATCTAATATTGAATGACCTTAAGAAGGAATTTAATCTAAGTAATACTTGGAAAAATAACTCATTAGTTAGATTAAAAAGCTCATTGAAAGACAAATCAATATCAGATTATTCTGTACATTAGTAATCTCACTTAAATCAAATAATACTTTAGGTTAACTCCCCCTTTGAGAGGATTTTTTAATAGGTAAATAATTATGTTGAATGAGTTAATATTGACCTTTTAGGGCAAGGGCAAACGCAATGGATGAATTGTTAGAAAAAGAACTAAGAAAACCAACTCTAATTAAAAATCCCAGAGTACTGGATTTAAAATATATTCCAAAAAAGCTTTTACATAGAGAAGAAGAGCAAAAAATGCTTATACAGTATTTTAAACCAGTGATTGAAAAACCGGGAGAGTACTCACAAAGAGTTTCAATCATCGGAGCAATAGGTAGTGGAAAAACTGCAATTGCTTTGAAATTTGGGGAAATGGTTAAGGTCTATTCGACTCAAAAAAATTTGAACTTAGAATATGTACATGTAAATTGTCGTAGAGCTAGATCTGCTTTCTTAACACTTCTTGAAATTGTTCGTAAATTTAATCCACATATACCTGTAAGAGGATTTTCACCGGAAGAAATTTTGAATATGTTAACTGAAATTCTCAATAGAAAGAGGCTCTATTTAATTGTAACCTTGGATGAAATTGATTTTGTTATCAGAAAAGATGGCCCTGATTTGTTATATGATCTTACTCGCTTGACTGATGATGAAATTGATATGAAAGAACGAGTGTCTATAATCACAATTGTAAGAGATATAGCTTTTAGAACTATGCTCGATGAAAGTACATTAAGTACTTTAAGACAAAATACTATTTTTTTGGAACCATATACCGAAGATCAGCTTAGAGATATAATAGCTGATAGAATAAAGGAAGCCTTTTATGAAGATGTTGTTTCTAAAGAAGCTGCTGACCTTATAGCAGATATTGCATCAAAGAATGGTGATGCGCGATACGCAATTGAATTATTGGAACGCGCAGGAATGCATGCGGATCATAGACAATCATTAAAGGTTTTACCAGAACATGTTCGTCATGCAAATGCATCTATCCATCCAGTCATTAGGCAAGAAATCGTGAAAGATTTAACAACACAACAAAAATTAATTCTTCTAGCAATTTCAATAAAATTAAAGACAACACAGAAAGCATATACTACAATGGGAGAGGTGGAAGAAACATATAAGAGACTATGTGAAGAATTCACTTTTCCGGTTAGAAGTCACACTCAATTATGGGAATATATTCAATATCTTCAAAATTGTGATGTAATTACTACTAAGATTAGTAGTAAGGGACAAAGAGGGCAAACTACGCTAATCGGATTACCAGATGTCTCTGCAGAAAAAATTGAGAACGCTATCAGGGAGCAGTTGGAGAAACAGGCAGATAAATAATATAATTACTATTTGTGAAAGAGGTAGACAATCTAGATGTATAGAGATACAACACATCGTTTGAATGAAAATAAAGCAGAAACTGCAGAAGATGAGCTTATACAAGATTATGCTGAAAAAGAAATCGAAATCATAGATTTTGGAATAGAAGACGTTCTCTCATCAAGAGGACGAATACTAATTCTCAAGACACTCGCTGAGATGGAAGAGCTAAATATTTCTGCAATTGCTAGAGTAGCTAATTTAAATCATAGTACAACAACGCAGCATCTTAGTTTTTTAACAAAAGTAGGTTTGGTACAAGAAAAAAAATTCGGACGTATTAAGATTTTTAGATACAAAATAGAAAATGTAAAGGCTCGCTCATTGAAAAGATTGTTTGAAATATGGAAAAATGAAAACAAGTATTAATAATTTTATGAAGCCTGATTATAATTGTACCTCAAGTGAAACTGCTGATTTCTTCTTGAAAAGTAATATTGTAGATACAACTGTTAATGCTATAGTTCCAATTCCTAGTATGATTGTTGTAGAATCCATTTGAATCAGATTACTTTGAGTGCCCCTTAAATGATATATAATAGAACTAGAGTTTCCTGACGTATAAATCTTAAATTTGAAATAATTATCTGTAATTTCCAATTCACTTTCTTCAGTAATAATTATTTCATTTTGATATAACTCCCATTCTGCATAATTTAACCAATCATTTTTTCTCCCGAGAGTGATCTCTAGACCATCATAGAGTAAATTATTGATATTTAATGAAATCTCTATAATGATTTCTGACTTTACAGTTTCTACTTTATATGTTGGTACAGGTTTTCTTGTTTCAAGAAGTAAAATATCGAAATCAGCAGAGATATTTGATACATCTCTAGTCCAAGTAATGATATCAATTGGTGTTATGTTTGCAGTTATGTTAGCTGATTGCGTCATTATAACTGCAGAGATTGGATCATATTCAGATGGGATATTAATATACCAATTTGTTCCCACTGTTGGGTAATCAATGTTAAAAACAAAATATGTTGTTTCATTGTTATTTGAATCAAAATGATTGGAATTTCCCAGATTTGCTTGTCTTGGAATATCACTGAGTTCTATATTTATACTTTTAGAGGTTTGAAGGAATTCAATCTCACTTATTATTACATAGCTAGTAATATTTAAAGTATTAAACTGGTAAATCGGTGAAATAAAGTATAATATTGAAGCAAATCCGCTTGAATTCGTCCAGGTTTCCAAATATGGACTATTATTTATGTCAAATTTAATTTCTACATCTGAAACAGGAATTGATGTATTATCTTCTACGTATGCATTTATTGTGATAGTTTCACTTGGGTATCCTGTTTCTGGAGCATACAGTATCAAATCGAAATCTGTAAAGACTATTGTAACCTCTATAATTAGAAAAGCTGTAGCATAGTTATTTCTGCTAGCTTGAATTGTCAGAAAATATATTCCAGGAGTAGCTTCATCATTTAATACATTTGCATCGTATTTTTTCAGTGGATTCTGTAGTAAACTACCTATTCCATAATCCCAGGAGTAATCAACTGTTGCAAAATCAATTGAATCACTAATTTCTATATCAAGATAATCAATTTCGACAACAAAATTCTGTTTATAATTTACCGTAATTTGATTTTGTGTTGGAGTGATTTTAGTAGGGATTGAAGTTATGTCAAAATTTAATTCACCAATACCAGCTCTATCCAAAATTTTCCAGAACACAATAACTTTGTAAGTAGCTCTTGGTAAAGAGCTATTGAAATTAACATCTGTGAAGCTTGTAGCACCATTAATGTCTGAGATATTAGAATTTGAATAGATAGTATTTTCTTCTACATCTATTACGAAGATCTCAACATCTTCCTGGTAAATTCTAGATTCAATTACTACGTTCAACACTTCGTTATGAGTAATTTGATAGTCTGATAAAATCATGTTATCAATTAGATTATCAGATATAAATCGGAATTCAACATGATTATAAAGTAAACAAGAAAAGATTATTTGTTGATGTGTTGAATTTTCCAGATTGCTAATATAATTTGTATCTATATCATCAACCAAAATTTGATCTATAATCCAATCTTTTGATATTGAGATGCTCAGTGTTATGTTATTTATACTAAGAGGTGTTATATAAGATTCATTTGAAGTTTCAATCCACAAGATTTCATCCCAATTATTAAATTCACTAATCCTTTTACTGGTGCATTTACCTACACCTAGAATTGAATAACTACAATCGTAAAAAATTTGCTCAGTAGAAGTATATTGAATAATATATTCTAATTGTGAAGATGGTTGATTGTAAAGAGAAATCGTGCCACTCCCAAAATTACCATTTACTTGTTGTGAATTAATTACTAAACTTATGTCTGAAGGAGAAACATTATCAGTTAAGGAAATATCATCCATAATGAATTCCATTTGATATGGAATCTCACCCCAAGTCTCCACAGCTAAGCTTCTTAATTGATCTGGTTTTTGACTAAATAGTTCCAAACCTAATGCAGTTATGTTTAATGAATACTCATGATTTGTTCCATCAAACGTTGCTTCATTAATTAATAAATCAGCATAACCTCCTGGACCAGTTACGTTGGATAAAACCCCTAGATTCCCATCAAACCAAATGAATATATAAAGATCAAATTGGAAAAATAAACGAATGCAAATATTTGAATCATAACTAGAACCAAGATTATTACGTAATAATGAATATGAGAAACTGAAAATTACTGAGTCACTATAGACATCTATTGGATCATCAAAACCAACTATTGTAGTGTGATCATTAGAGACAACATCAAAATACCAAGAATAATTTCCATCAATAACATCACCATTCGGAGGATTGCTTTCTCTTGTTACATTTCCATCATAATGTGAAGGAATGTAATCAGTCCACAATGTGTCTTCTGATTCAGCATTTCCATTGTTTATTTTCTGACTTCTTAAATCAGAAAATTGAAAAGTACTATTAAGAGCCCAATCGTCACATTTGTCTATAGTTATTGAGTCAATGGATTCATTAATATCATTGCTATATTGAAACTCTCTATTGAATGTGCTCGACTCAGAATTATCCAAAGTATTTGTTGCCAAGTGATCACTTATAATTTGTTGATCCAACTGCTTTAGGTTCTGTATAGGATCAAACTGAAAAGAATCTTCAGGAATGAAATTATTCTCATAATAGTGGATTCCCTGAATATATGATGTACTTAGAAAGACCAGAATTGTCACAATGGTAAGGAATTGTTTTGTTTTCTTCATTTGATCTCAACTCAATGACCATAATGAGAAAAAATAACAGAGATTGTTTACTCTCGATATTTTTCAAGTAACTATTCTAAAGAAACTATAAAAACACCCGTAGAAACAACTTGACACCTTAAATTGTGATTTAAAATATTGAAGAAATTTCCACATGTTATCACGCTTTATATATTATTAAGTAAACGGATATATTGAGTGAGAAAAATGACTATAAAACTAGAAATAGAAGGAAATAAAAATTTCAAAGATAATACGTTTATTACTGGATTTCATGGAATTGGAACAACTGGTTTTATTGCTGTGAAATATGTTGTTAATGAGCTTCAAGCAGAAAAAATTGGAACTATAATTAGTGATTTCTTACCACCCTTTGTTACAACAAAAGATGGTAAATTGTCTTTGCCTTTTGAGTTTTTTCAGTTTGAGGATAATATCATGTTAGTTCCTCAGTTTCAACCATATCGTCATGAACATAAAGAATTTGCAGAAAAACTTGTTGATTGGACTATTCAATCTAAATTCCAACAATCGATTCTTATTGGAGGTTTAGATTCAAGATTAAAAAAAGAAGAAGATGAAAAAATCCGTGTAGTAGCTACATCTGCTTATTTAGAGAGCAATGATTTGGAATTACCTCTATTAGAAGATGGATTATTTGTAACAGGTCCAATTGCATTAATGTTAGCATATTATGAAGTCAGCAATTTTCCAGCAATTGCATTATTACCATATGCTGAAAGCTCTCGAGCAGATCCTTTAGCAGCATCAATTGCAGTAGAGTTAGTGAATAAAGTAACCAAACTAAAAATTGATACGAATAAATTAGTGCAAGATGCTGAACTAATTGAACGTAATTTACAAGAAGTAATAACCCAGACTAAAAGTCAGGATATTGATGAAAAAGAACAAGGCGCAAAAAGATTGTTTATATAAATTCACAATACAAGTAGTAAAATCCCCTTAGCAATAAAGAATGAACAAACATATGCTATAGTTGTAAATATAATTGTTTTAAAATTAATCTTACCAAATCCTATATCGGAAATAAAATAAATTGATGATATTGCAATAAAATAAAGAGAAAACGGCATTATATTCAATGTTGATTGACTTATAGTTATATTTCTAAAAATAGCAACAAATGTTACAAATAATGGAGCTAAACCTGCTAGGATTCCCAAGAAAATAGATGTAGCGGAACCAAGGAATAGCGTCTTATATCTTTGAGCTTTTAGGATTGAATTACGTTTTTCCATTAATTTCCTATTTGTCTCTAGATTATCAGCAATCTCGAGTATTTTCTCACCGGTTTCATATGAACTAATTCCCATTAGTTTTGATAACAAGAGCCAAACTCTCGAAAGTGATTTATCTTCGGTATAATCAGCTAATTTCACTAAGAGTTCTTTATATCCTAATCCTAAATTCAATAACTTTATCCAATTTTCTTTATTTTGATTATTTTCTTGGAGGTTTTTTATTGCTAAAAAAATACTATTTTCAATACTCCGCCCTAATATTAAATTATTAGCAATTGTTTTGAGTAAAAATATTACTTCTTCATTTGTTAAAGCCATCTTGATTAACCTCCGAGTAATTCAACTTTGCCACTATTAAATATCTCAACAGCAATTAGATCAAAAACTAAGAAAACTAATGGTAGAAAAACCAACATACTTACGTTAATATAACCCATTATTACAAGAAGCATTGAAACAGTAATTGGGATGATTGTAGTTATTGCAAGAAACAAACTCATTTTACCTTCTAATTGAGACATATAGGAATCAAAGTTTTTTCTAATACGCCATTGTGCTTCGAAATTCTTTGTTTTATCAATAGTAAGTTGACCATTAGCAATTGGAACTATTAATTCAAGAATAAATTCTTTAATGGTTTCTGAAGGTTGTTTTAATGCAAATGTTTGTAATAAGGAAATTGGAGAGTCACCGATATTCATTCTTTGAATTAGTTGTGTTATCATAGGTGAAATAATAGGATAAGATCCTTGTGCTAAATATTCAATAACCATTGAAAGAGAATTTGTTGTCGATAAAATAAGTAGTATTTCACGACAAATCAAATCCGAATTTTGTTCAACTTCCAAGATTTTTTCGAAGTATATCTTTCTAATTTTTCTTAGCAAAAACAAAATTATTGCTAATATTACAATGATAAATATCAATAGGCTAAATACTGCATTGAAAAATAGAACGCCACAGGAAACTATTGTTGCCAAAATTAATGAAAACAAAATTATTGCACCATTAATATTGCTTCTTTTTATACCATAATTATCAACGAAGTATTCATTAGGTATGTCTTCTAAGAATTTATTGTACCTTATTTTTTTGCAGAGGTTTGTTTTTGCTAATGGAATAATGATTTTTTCAATCATATGGTATCACATTTTAGAAATTAGCACTCAATTATTAGTAAGAAGGAATGCATTTAAGCATCTATAATTAGAAAAACTAAGTTAAAGATTTATTAGATATTTTTTCCTTTTTTGAAAGTAATTTACTCTGATCATACAATAAATAGTTCATAACTTTAACTGGATCAAAGATTTTGTTTTTCAATAAATTTTCGAGTTTTTTCTTAATATTATCCATTTCACTTTCAAATTTAGCTCTACTTATTTTCTCTTTCTGTCTTATCATATTTAGTGTGGGAGTTTCAAATAAATCGTGATTTTTTGTTAAACAATCACCCTTTAGATCAAAACGAAATGTTTCAAATAAATCAATGTCACTTAATGAGCTGATAATTTGTTTGCTAAATAATGGTTCTTTTGAAATTTCAACGATACGAAAGACATTTCTTTTTATCCTCCAATCTTCAAAGAAACAATTGACTTCTATCAAAATATCAAGTGTCAAGATACTCGATAAAGGTATTTCGTGTTGATTTATCCATCTTAAAATCATCATTTCAGCAGATCTACCATGACATGTTTGAATACCAACTAAACCAGCACTAAGTGCTTCAAATAGAGCTTTACTGTGTTCAGCTGTTTGGATTTCCCCCAAAAACACCCAATTTGGTGATCTATGAAGTAGTTTTATTATTTCCTGGCTTTTTGAGTTCTTACTCATTTTTGTTTCAAAAGGAGAAACAGAATATCTAGTTTGAAATTTCTTGAAGCGGGTTTGTTCAATACTTTCTATAACATCTTCAACAGTAATTTTCCGCCATTCTGGAGGAGTTAAAAGATCTATTGCATTTGCTAAAGTAGTTTTTCCCGAACCAGGTTCGCCAATAATTGTAATATTATATCTTCTCTTAAGAATAAAGAGTAAATAAGCTGTAGCTTCTATTGAAAGCATGTTTTTTTGTATTAATTCAGGTAAAGTCCAAATTTTATTTCTAAGTTTTCTAATATTCATACTCATACCATCAGAAGCAAGAGGAGGAATATCAATAGCAGCACGAATGTGAAAACTATTTGTTTTTAATTCGACTTTTAAAGATGGATTTAGTATATTTAAAACAACATCTTTCTCTAGACACAATCTTGTTTTAAATTGATTTAGTTCTTCCTCAGATAAAATGATATTAGTAATACAACGACCAAAGTCTTGATGATCCAAATATAATGGAGTATTTGGTTTGTCAAGATAGATTTCTTGAACACGATCATCAATTAATAATGGCATTAATCTTTCTAAGCCTATTATTTTGTAAGACATCCAATCTCTTATGAAGGTAAATAATTTTGAATTATCAAAAGAATAAGTTTTTAATTTCTCCTCAATAGATCCCTGTAAATTCTTGAGTAAAAACTGTAAATCAACAACCTCTAAATCCAAAAATCCTTTATCATTAAGTATTTGTTTCTCAATTGTATTTGTCAAAGAAAAATACTTTGATGTATCAAAAACAACCTCAGTAGTATAAAATTGTCTATCTAATTTATCCTTACCAATTTGGATTTTATAAGGAGGAACAAGATATTTATCTTGAATGCTCATAACTAATCCTCCTTATGTTAAAAAGAAATACTAAAAAAGCATCGGAAATCGAGATTCGGGTTCATCGATTTCTGAATCGCTTTCAGGAACGATTTCTTTTATCTTTTCAATTAATTTCTCTTTCAGTACAGTTCTATGATGATCACGAATTGAATATTCGGCTACATTGCATATATCAGCTAGAGCTTTTTGAGTCAAAATTTGTCTATGCGCGCTTATTTTTCCGATTATCCGATCTGCACAGTAAACAACGGATACTGCGAAGATATATGGATTTCTTCCGCCTCTTGCTCTAAGATTAGTTTCGCAAAGAATCTCCCTGGATAATTGTATAAGTTTATTTTCATATTCCTTCTTATTAACTTCAAGTTGTTTAAGTCGTCCACAGACTTCTAGGTTCTCGACTATTGATGAAGTGATTCGTTGTAAATAATCTTCACTTTTTCGAATTTTTAAGGAGACACCTAATTCTGAGGGAAGTATTTGTGCTAGCTTCACGATAGATTTTCCACTTACTCGATGACCAAGATCCTTAAAAATATTAACGATTTCGCTTAACCGAATTGGGGCATTCGAAGCAGACTCTCTTATTGAAACCATTAAACATAAAGCTACTAGAACAATATGATTAGAAATTTTGTTTATTTTCTTACTGTTCTCCGCAGTAGTAACTATTTTGTACAAATACGCAGCTCTCTTCTTTACTCCGTCAGATATTCCGAGATATCCAGATACCCGATTAAGACTCATAAGTGATCTATAATCTGTCTCATGATTTCCTATCTTAATCCTCAGATTGTATTTTCTTTTTAGTTTTCTGAATTTGTATTGTTCCTTAGATGGTAAGATAGATCCTTTACCGTCATGAAAATAACCATCATTGTGATAACCTATATAGCTTCCAAGGCCATCAACAATATGAACTCTCTTGCCAGGAGACATTTCATGATCCCAAGGGATATGAGAATCGTTTTTTTCCGAAATTATTACAGAATTATTAACGACACCACAATCAGAACAAACTAATTCACCTCTCGTTTGTATAAGAGGGCCATTACAATGTTTGCATAATCCATTATTCTTTTCCAATTTAAGAACACCAAGATTATCAACACAAAAAATTCATTTTTACCTTCTTGAGTTAAAATATTCTCTTAAAATAAGATGACATTCTATTAATATGATAAAGAACAAGCTTAAGCTTATTCTCATATACCTAAATGTGGGGAAGATGACCGAAAGTATTCCTGGAAGGAAGAATAGTGTTGGGTCAGATTTCTATTATAGGTCATCGCAATAAAGCATGCTCTTCCAAATGCCTTCCCATCATACCCAACAATATAAAGTAGTATTAGGTGGAATAATAATATTCTTAAAACTAAAGAAAAAGTCTTCAGGGATTCAAACCTTGAAGTTTTTCTGAGACATCTTGAAAAATGTTTTGTGTAAATCCAAGAATATCTGATACAATAGCAACTAAGAGAACAAAGGCAAACAAAGCAAGACCAATTAATATACCCTCCTCAATTAAGGGTGAAGCTCGATGATCCTTTTTTAGCTTCTTTAAAATAAATCGTCTTTTTCTCATGATATTTCCTCAATAGAAATATCACATCTTATATTAAAAACACCACTTTTTTTAAAAAATAAATTAATGGTGCCCCGACCGGGATTTGAACCCGAGTCCACGACTCGAGAGGCCGTGATGATTGACCGAACTACACTACCGGGGCATAATATTATTTTATCACAAGTAATTATTTACATTAAATGATTTTCTATTATTGTGCAATTAGAAAGAAGGGAAGATTAAGCACTTAACCTTGTTTCCCAATCCATAGCTTTTTCTAGGAGATCCTGTTTGTCACTCGCTTGAAAATCATTGTCTCCTTTTCTAATTAAACCATTACCTATTCTACGAATTTCATAGAAAACACGGCTAAATGAAAAGCTTGATTCAATCTGTTCTAGAGCTTCGATTAAGATTTCTCCAGCTTCCTTGAATTTTTCCGATTCATTTATTTTCTTAGTTAAATCAACAAAAATAGGATGTTGTGCATCGGTCGTTGTAGTATATTGTGCAGCATCAGCAATTACTTCTTTTGTTGTTGTTTTAGCTTTTTCTTTTACAACTTTCTCAGCTGTTGGTTGTTTAGGCATTTTTTCGACTTTCGTTGAAAGAGTTTCTACTTTGTTACCAAGATTGGTTAATTGTGAATTTATATTAGTTAAACCAGTTCCAAGTCCATCAATTGAAAGATGGATATTTTCAACGGTTTTTTTTAACGAATCTAAAGTAGTATCAATCTTTGTTAGAACTTCTATCATTTGAGTAAATGTTTTTAGAAATACATCATCTTCACTTGACATTAAATCATCTCATATTCTTTTGTATATCAGAATAATTCGTTTCCATTATTATTTATTCCCATTTAGACATTTTTTGTTTTATAATCTAAGATTTGTCAGTTAAATCCACTCAAGAATACCGACACTTTTTTAATAAAAAAAATGTTATCTAATAATTAGTTCTAGAAATAAGAAATACATGTATTACAGAATGGGTGAAATCATTGTCAGGAATCCAAAAAAAAGTATCACCTTTTACCAAGCATTTTGAGGCTAGAAAAGAAATCCTAGATTCATGGATAAAACATATGGAATTTAGAAGAAATCCTTTTTTGGGATTTACATTACCAAATCCAGAATTATTAGTGGAAATGTCTGAATTCCTTGAATCATTAGTAGATATTGTTGTATCAAATGAAAGACCTGCAATATTCTTGCGAGGTCCTGTAGGTGTCGGTAAATCAACTCATTTAATTTTAATTCGAAGAGACATACAAAATTTACAAGATCTAAATGGTAATGCCTTTAGAACTGCTTATATTGATAGATCAGGATTACACGCTCGACAATTTGCTAGATTATGCGCAATTGGTTTTAATGTGAAATTCAACAAAACTGATGATTCCGATGAAATAATGGATTCTGTAGGAAAAGACATTATAGAAAAATATGAAAAAGAAAAAATAAGATCAGTTTTGTTAGCTGAGGATATAAGTGAAAATCAACATGAGATTTTTAGTAAGCTTCAATATTTAGCTGATTTGAATGCAGAGAAAACTGAAGAACCAATTGCTACAATTATTATGACTGGAACTAGTGAATATTTCCAAGCATTAACTGCAGTTTTACCACAGATAGCAGACAGAAGCGAACCAATAGACGTTCCCCGATTTGAATTGAAACATTCCCGTGAATTCATTGGAAGAAGAATAGCTTATGCAAAAGGGGAAATCAGTAGTTTTGATATCAATGATTTTTCCATTTACCCTTTTGAGGAAGATGCTGCAAAGATTTTGGCTGATAGCTCACAAGGAATACCTAGAGATTTAAGATTGTTATGTAGAGCCGCGGTTAGCGTTACTGCAGATGATCTCTTACGAAAAGAAGGAAAAGGTGAAATTACTTACGAAATTGCAAAGGTTGTCTCAGAGTACTATCAATCTTTCTTAAGTGAAGTATAGAATATCTGAGTAATATTTATATTTCATGTATTACAAGTATTAATTACAAAAGAAGGTAAATGAGATGAGCTTGTTACAGAAATATAGAAAAGATGAAACCAGAAAAACTTCTACTGAAGAAGAAAGAAAAACAATTAAACAACCACCAAAGAAAGAAGAAAAACCCATAGCTCCAAAAGAAAGTGTAAAGAAAGCTGAAAGGAGAAAAGTTGAAGGTGGACCAGGTATAAGAAGTAGACCAGTGATCTCAGCTACCGTAAGATCAGAACTAGTTGATGCATTAAACACTTTAACAGATGAAAAATATTTGAATAGATCAAAATTTATAGAAGATGCATTAATACGAACAATAAAAACGGAGTTTCCTGATATAGCATCAAAATACGGATTCTAATTAAACATTATTACAGCTATTTCAAGTATTACATGTATTACAAATAATTCATGTAATATTGATTATTATTATTTTCATTTTAATTACATGATCTAAGACATAAAAATCAAAAATTAAAACTTATTCTAAATAATAATCTATATAATATTATATAGGTACATAGGATATATTATGTATTACTTGTAATGCAAGTAATATAATAGATATTTCAACGTTTTGATAATATAAAGAGTGAACAGGGGTACATATAGGTACACATTTTGGGATATTATAGAATTAGCATAATAGTAATGCATATAATATTGTGTGTATGATAAATAATATTTGTAATACAAGTATTATTTATATTTTAAATAATTCAAGTATTGTGAATATTAGTAATATTACTATCCTATTTAAATAAATCCTAGATAATATCCGTTAGGACAAAAGTTTGGGAGAAAATAAATATTCCTCACTTATTTCGGCAATTCCTCATCATTTGGAAACATTACGACGTTGGATCTAATTAATAAGAATTAATTTTTAATGTTAAAAATATTAAGAATAATACAAGTCATACATGTAATACAGTAGACAACTTGTTATCTGAAAAAACAATCTTTTAGTAATACTTTGTACTAGTTTCTGATGAAAACTAACGTATTTTTAATTGGTTTTTATCAAAACCATATAATTAAGCTAAAATCAAGGCTTTATCTCAAGTAATAGTCTAATATTATTCAATTAAGCAGGATTATTCTATATCATATACCATATAAATTGATATTTTCATATTTTTTGTGCCTGAAATTAACTAAAAGCTAAAACTTGAAATAATAACCCGATCAATTTTATATTTCTAATGATTTCTGAGTGTATAACATCATATTTTATGTATTATGTATTATTTGTAATACAAATATTACTTAAATTGTCTATTTTTATAACAAAAGGGCGATGTTTTCGTGAAAAATGCCATGTTAGCAATTATAGATTTTATGGACAATATGTCGGATTATGAAGGAATATTTAGACATTTTTTCAGTTATTCATGATAAACGGAAACGTTTTATAGTCATAGTTAATAGTCGTATTATATTGTATACTTGGTGATTCGATGAGTAAAATTGAAATAAAAGATATAAAGTTAAGAGTTAAAGAAATACAAGAGAATCCAATAATTAAATTATTTTATGAAGATGCTAAATCTACAGGTAAAGGCTCGAAAGAGTGGACAAATCTTACCAAAATACAGCTGGAAACTCTAATTGTGGATCTTGTTACAGATGAAATAAATCCAAAACTTGGTTATTTGGAAAGAGGGAAATTAAGAGGAGTCACTAAAAGATCATTTTATAGGACATTAGAACAAGCTAGATTGAATCTAATAAGAGCAATTTTTACAATAATGGTTGCAGCATTTCTAAATATAATAGATTCACCGAGATTATCAGATTTCAATGAATTATCACAAAACTTCCTGGATTTGGTTACTATTAATAACTTGGAAAATCAAACTCCTGAAGAAAAAGAGAAATGGATAAAAATCTATACAAAAATGATATTTGATAATGTACAAAATCTTAAGAAACAAACAGCTTTAGCAAATCAAGATAAGTAATGCTTGTAATACATATATTACACAATCACCTTAATTTAATCTTTAACTTTCAACGCTGCAATTATTGCTTGACCACTACTGATACTACCATCTCCACATGGCAAAGATTTGTGCTGTAAAAATTCCAAATTGGCGGTATTTACCTTTTTGGCTATTTGACGACTGATTATATCATTGTAGGCAACACCACCTGTAAAACCAATTTTCTTAATAGAATTAGATAATGCATAGTCAATTGCTGAGTCTGCAAATTGATTTGCTAAGTAATGATGAATAGCTAAGGCAATATCAGCGGGTTGCTTATCTGAGATTAAATATTCATAAGCTTGATATAACATTGAAGTTGTGTTGATTATTCCAGAATTCTTTTCAGGTAAATCAAAAACTATTTTTCCTAATCTACCTTTATGGGCTAATGCTTCGAGAATTATCGCTGGTTCTCCCTCATATGTTCTTTCATAACAAGCTTTAAGCAAAGCACTTGACGCAGCTAAAATTCTGCCTGTGCTTGTAGTATTGAAAACATTTATTCCTTTTTTTAATTGCGAGAGAACTACTTGTATTTCATTTTCTCCGCCGGGCAAACTATTTGGATAAATATTCAATAGCAAATCAGATAATTCATTTTCGGAGAACCTTTTTGATAAAATACCTACAACCATTCTAATAGGATAAAAGGTAGCACGATCTCCACCTATCATTGATTGTTCTTCGAGATGTCCTATTCTTTTAAATTCTGTATAGGAATTATGAAAGATTTCTCCACCCCAAATTTTACCATCGGAACCATAACCAACTCCATCAGCAATAATTGATATTATTTCTTCTTCTTTTGGTACTTTATTATCTAACATTAAGGTAGTAGCATGAGCATGATGGTGCTGTATTCTAAATAGTTGAGCATCATGTTCTTTCCTGTATTTCTCTGCTAATCTTGTAGAGAGAAAATTAGGATGCAAATCACTTCCAATTGAATCATAGGAATTTACATCTAATAATGAAGTCATGTGATTTATAGCCGATTCAAGAAAAGCAAGAGTTTCAAGAGTATCTACATCACCGATAAATTGAGTAGGAAAACATCGATTTGTTTTAGCGATTGCTCCTGTTGATGTTAAAAGTGGTCCAACACCTACTGAAGAAAGCTTGCCTAGATCAAATGGGAGATTAATAGGTTCTGGAACCCAACCTCGAGATCTTCTAATTAAAACTGGATTATCATTAGCAAAACGTACAACGCTATCATCCGCACGTTGGAAAATTCTTCTATTATGTAACAAAAAATAATCTGCAAGTTCACCTGTATTTTCTAGGATCTCATCATTTTCAATATACATTGGAATTTCGGAAGGATTCGCACTTGTTAATATCAATGCCGGATCTTTAATTTCATCTAGAATTAATGAATGAATCCCAGAATATGGGAGCATTACGCCTACATTAAATAATTTTGGAGCAATCCACTCTGATAAAGGAAAAGGTACTTTTTTCTCGAGTAATACAATGGGTCTTCGATAACTTGTTATTATTTCTTCTTCATTGGTATTGACTTTCGCATACTTCTTCACATCTGTAATTGAACTTGAGATAATAGCAAAAGGTTTGTATTTCCTTTTACCTTTGCGGGTTCTTAATTTTAATATCGTTTCATCGTTATTTACTGAGCATGCTAAATGAGTGCCACCTATTCCCTTAAGTGCTATTATATTCCCTTCAGAGATTAATTCACTAATTTCTTTGAATATATTTTGTAATTCTAATTTTTCCCCATTTTTATTATAAAGTGATAATGTTGGTCCACATCTAATACAGCAAGTAGTCTGTGCATGATGTCGACGATCAAGTGGATCATTGTATTCTTTACTACATGATTCACAAAATGGAAATTCTATCATAGTTGTATTAGGTCTATCATATGGAAGTTTAGTGATTGTTGTATAACGAGGTCCACAAATCGCACATGAAGTAAAGGCATATTTGAATCGATAATCTTTACGATTTTCCATATCACTTAAACATTTTTCACAAATAGAAATATCAGGCGGAAGGTAAGAAACACCTCCAATTTTTCGTTTTGAGCTTTTTTGAATCTCAAAAATTGAAAATTCATCTTGGGAACTACTCCAAGTAACTTGAAAATCCTCATACTTGGCTAAATAAGGCTTATCGTACTTTAAAGAATCAACAAATTTCAGAAGAACTTTCTTTAATCCCTCAGCTACGATTAATACTCCAGCATCACCTTGGTTTCTTACAAATCCTGTTAATCCTAATTTCATTGCCGTTTGATAGACAAAAGGTCGAAAGCCAATGCCCTGAACGATACCACTACAAATGACTTTTACTCGAGACCTCAATTATTTTTCCTCAGCATATGATAGATATTGCTAGTTAAATAATTAATTAACAACTCGTATAAAACGACAGCTGTTTACATGCTAAGAAAACTTTACTCTATTTCGTTGAATAAAAAGAAATTATCTGGAAATACCCACTTATTTTCTTTGTAAAATTTGTAAGGAATAGGACGAAAAATACCACTTGTTTTAGATGCTAGAGAAAATTGAGTGTTTTTTATTGTTGGAAGAGTTTCGCAAACCAAATCATTTAATCGATGGGCGCCATTCATTAAATCAACTGTTATTATTGCTCCTCCATTTCTAAATGTATACGAAAAAGTTTGAGGCATTCTAAGAATAATTTTTTCAATAGAATTTAGATTTTCTTTTGAAATTTTTTCGAAAAATAAGATTGCAGATTGGTTTAAACCCATATAATATAATAAAATCATTGGGAACATTAATTCCTTAATTTTCTCAATGTGAAAATTAGTATCATCCCAGGAAAGTGATAATCTTTTGGAAATTGTACGAACAGAACTATCTAAATCTCTTCTAAATAATGTCATAACTTTCAGATCTCTTTCAGAGAATTTTACTGGATTACCCTCGAAAGAGAAACGGTGAAATGCTTTAGTGGAATCATCAGAGCTTTCAGTCAAACTTAAAATTCGTTCTTTAAACCAATCAATAAAGAATCCAGGCTTATTAGCTGATAAAACAGAAGGTCTTTTTGAATACGTATAATAAGTGAAATTAAGATTGTTTGAGATAGTTTTTACTTCATCACAATAAAAAGATCTAATTTTGTTTGAGTCACTTAATTTTACAAGATATTCGAATAACTTCTTTTCATGAATTTTTGGAATTGTTAAAGAGACAATGTAGTCAAATCGCTGATTTGGACATCGACGGATAGTTCTTGTATATGGAGAAGAGAAATATTGGGGAATAGATTCTTGAAATTCAGGTGTAGACTCAATAAGAATGATATACAAATTCAAACCAATTCTAGGAAAATTGACGGTTCCAGTAACTCGAAAATAAGCATTATTTCGTAGATAGCCGATTCGTCGACTGATATAATTAGAACGTACTTGCAATTTTTTTGATAGCAATTCATTAGTGTAATATTGTTGCGTGTCAATTAAATCTCTAATTGTTTTAATAATCCTAACATCCATTTCTGACAAAGGAACAACATAATATCTTTCTAAATCAAATAGGATAGCACATGATTCATAAAAGGATAAATTCTGAAATTTCGACATTTGTTCTAGTACAGTCTCAATAAATAAACCATTCATGATCTTATCTAGATAGATGAAATCAATGTATGGTCTATAATGAAATTCACCCATAGGAAGTTGTACAATTTTGTGAGTAGATTTTTCCCGCCAAAAATCTAACAAATCATACTTTTCATCATCATCCTCAAGATGTCTATAAATGAAGAGAAAACCTAAATCTAATGCTATCTGAGAGTTTAACTCTTTGACTTTTGGATACAATTCCAACATCATTTTTTCGAAAATATTGGAGAAATTTAAATCATTACTGATTGATTCAAGATTTTCGAATAGTTGTTGTGACATTAATAATCATAATCCTCTTCTCATTTTTCATTGTACCCTTCGATTTATGTGGAACAATGTATTATGATATCATTTGAGCTAATCGACCAAGAGTTAATTAAAAAAGAGCTATAAAAACACCAAGAGAAGGACTTTAGATTTAAATAATGTAAAAATGATAATTAACTACAATATCTTATAAATTAGAGTAAAAGAAGTTTAAAGATTATAATAATAAAAAGTGAAAATAATTGACTGCTGAAGATAAGGATAGTTTATTACTACGAATAAAGTCTTTTCCAGATAAACCAGGAATTTATTCTTTTAAGGATGATAAAGGGAGAGCAATCTATATCGGAAAAGCAAAATCATTGAAAAAGAGAATTACCTCTTATTTTGTTGAAGGAGCTCTTGATAGAAAGACATTATCAATTAAAAGATTGGCAAGAGATGTGGAATTTATAGTTACAAATACAGAAACTGATGCATTAATACTCGAAAACAGTTTAATAAAACTACATAAACCCAAACTAAATGTTAGACTAAAAGATGATAAAACATATCCTTACCTAAAAATAACTACTAGTGAAAAATATCCAAGAGTTGAAATTATAAGAAACAGGAAGGACAATAATGATCTTTATTTTGGACCATACACTGATGTGAAAACATTAAGAATAGCATTAAAAAAAGCTTTAACAATATTTCCAATTGCAAGATGTAAAAAACCAATAATTGATGGTAAAATTAATCGTTCTTGCTTGTTTTTTCAACTAGACAGATGTTTAGCACCATGTGTTGATAAAGTTGAACAAAAAAAATACCTGAAAGCAGTTAAGCAATTCATTAAATTATTTGAGGGAAAACAAAGAGAGCTTATAAAAGAGTTAAAGGAAGAAATGCAAAAAGCTTCTAAGCAATTGAATTATGAAAAAGCAGCTCTATTGAGAGATAAGGTTCTTGCTTTAGAAAAACTGGTTCAAAAACAAACAATTATTTCAAAAGATGTGAATGCTGAATATGATATAATTGGTTTATATCAAACTCAAAAGGTATCATTAGCTCAAATACTAGCAATGAGACAAGGAAGGATTACTGAACAAAAGCATTTTGTTATGGATTTACCTTATGATTTGAATGAGGATGAAATATTAACGTCATTTATTAAACAATATTATTCGAAAACAGATTTTATTCCAAGAAGAATTTTAACAAAGATAGAAATTGAGGATGAAATTACTATCAACAATTGGTTAAAAGATAAACAAAAACTAGAGAAAATAGGAATAATATTTGTAAGACCAAAAACTCGTGAACAGAAGGCATTTATTGAGCTTGCGTATTCAAATGCTAAAATTAACTATCATACAAAAACTAAAGTGCAAGAAATGAGAGAGGAAAAAATTTCTGAGGCATTACAAGAACTAAAAGATGTTTTAGACCTTAAGGAAGAACCAAAAAGAATTGAAGGATATGATGTATCAACTTTACTTGGAACCGATACTGTTGGTTCTTGCGTTGTTTTTGAGAATGGATTACCTAAGAAAAAAGATTATCGAAAATTCATAATAAAAACAGTTGAGGGACAAGATGATTACGCATCAATGAGAGAAATGATCAAGAGAAGATTTACTGGTAGTTTAGCCAAAAAAAATCCAAATCCTGATCTCATTCTTATTGATGGTGGACCGGGTCAAATAAGTTCTGTTTTAACAGTATTGGCTGAAACTAGTATAAACATTCCCATTATTGGACTCTCAAAAGAATTTGAAGAAATTCATTTCACTGATGATAGAAACTCAATTATTTTAGATGAAAAATCTAATGCTTTGAAGGTTTTACAAAGAGTGAGGGATGAAGCTCATAGATTTGCTGTAAGCTTTCACAGGCAAAGAAGAACTAAAAAAATGATCAAATCCTCTCTTGAAGAGATTCCTAATCTTGGAGAGAAAAGAATTAAAATGTTAATTGAGCATTTTGGCAGCATTGAAAACATCAAAAATGCAAATGTAGATGATTTAGTAAAAGTAAAAGGTATAAGTCAAAAACTTGCTTTAAAAATTTTTGAATATTATAGTAAAAATGAATTTACATTTAGCTAATTTGGGAAAAATTTGTTAAATAAAACCCTTTTTTTCTTTGGATATATAGTTTTTATTATCTATCGCAATACCTATATATGAGCAATGAGATATATTATAAAGTTATAAAAGTTTAAAAAAGAAAAAAATATGAAATTTGTAGTTATGAATTTACAAATTTGAAAATGAGATGTTAAAAAAATGTCTATGAGAAGCTATGCAATAAGGCGTTTTCTTTATATGCTCCCTACTTTACTTGGAATTTCTATGGTTAGCTTTGCGTTGATAGCTGCATCTCCTGGGGATCCTATTCAGATTAGAATGGGGTTGTTTAAAGGAGAACAAACGGATTACATACGAAGATACAATGAAATCGGTATATCAATGGGTATGCTGGAAAAAGTTGGACAAGATGCAGTTTCATTTGATATTACAATGGATACAACAACTGGGTTTTCATTAAAAGAATTCAACGTTACGGGACCGGAAACAGGCTACATTGATTTTACAACAGTTACGTTAAACCTAAGAAGTGATATAGCGCGGAACTTTAGTATAACGGGATATGGTACTACATATGGATATGATATCCATCTTGAACTTCCCGGAGATAATACTCTTTTTACCTATATTTTCTTAGCGGACAGACTTTCTTATGATCAAAATTTCAACACATCCAACAATGAAATTTATTATACACTGGAAAGACCATTCAACTATACTGCCACAGGTATTAGTGAAACTGGTAAAATGATAATTGAATATACACAATATACAAGAATTGGTGGATTTGTCCGATATCTACAATGGCTTGGATTAGTGAAGAAATTCCTCATTGAAGATTTAGACGGCGATGGAACTGTAGAAAGAGTTTACAGACGTCGTGGAATTCTACAAGGAGATTTTGGACGATCTTGGCACTGGGTAGAAGGTAGTGCAGATCAAGGAAAGCCAATTATGGATATCATTGTAGGAAGGATGTGGTACACACTATTTCTGACTACACCGGCATTTATCATAAGCACCATTTTAGCAACGGTTATTGGAGTTATCCAAGCAACAAGACAATATTCTATTTGGGATAAAGGAGTCACTCTGGCCTCACTTATAGGATATTCAATGCCAACGTTTTGGTTGGCTAAACTTGTAATGCTTGCATCATTTTATATCTTCAATTTCACCGGAGCAACTACAGGTGAAGCTTTTACGGAACCCTTTATACTAAATGGTACATTTTACGTCTTTCTTATATTACCGACAATTACATTAGTCCTAACAGGATTAGTATTTCTGGCAAGACTAACAAGATCGCAATTACTTGACATTCTGCGGCAAGACTACATTACAACGGCAAGGGCAAAAGGATTATCAGAACGCTCAGTAATTTACAAACACGCATTCAGAAATGCGATGCTGCCTATAATAACAGTAGTAGGTATGGCCCTACCTGGTTTATTGGGTGGAGCAGTCATGACTGAAGGTGTATTTGGTTGGCCTGGTTTAGGAACAGTGTTCTTAACAAGTGCTTTGCAAAGAGATCATCCAATGATGATGGCTACGAACTTCATCTTTGGTGCAATGTTTCTTGCATTCAGACTGTTAGTTGACTTGAGTTATGCTCTAGTTGATCCGAGGATACGGTATTAGGAGATGTTTAGAATATGGCTACAGTGAATGAAACAAGCGTTGATCGAGAAACACGAATCCTAGAAGAAATCAAACTTGTAGAAGGTTCAAATCTTTGGGCGCTTGTTATGAGACGAATGCGTAAAGATCAGATGGGCATGATAGGATTTTATATCGTTGCTTTTCTGGTTATTATTGCAATTGTAGCGTTTCTTATTCAACAATATGATGCATTATTCGGTTTGAATAATCCTACCCATGATCCTTATGATATTCTTAATTACTACATTGAAATTTGGATTCCTGGAACTCAGAAATATCTGCGTTTGATAGCACATCCAAAATACATTATTCCCGGAGATCAAACACTAGCACCAAATGCACAATACCCATTTGGCACTGATACAAGAGGTTTTGATATACTATCCAGAACATTCTTTGGATCCTCACTATCATTAGTCCTAGGTTTTATAGGTCAAATGACAACAAGCATTTTGGGTATGATAATTGGATCATTTTCAGGCTATTATGGTGGATTTTTCGATGATATAGTACAAAGAATCAATGAAATCATAAGCGCAATGCCAGGATTTATCCTATTCATCTTCATCGTTGCTATCTTCAGAGATATAGCTGGTAATATCCCAGGCGGAATATATATGGTGGTAATAGTAATATTTGCACTGATTGGCTGGGGTGGAACTAGTCTGATTGTGCGGAGTACGATTCTTTCGCTGAAAAACACGGAATTCATAGAAGCTGAACGGGCACTAGGTGCCAAGGATTCAAGAATAATATTTAGACATATTATTCCAAATTCACTATCCCCTGTAATTGTCATTACCACTTTAGGAATTGCAAACACATTGATGTTCATTGCAGCACTTGCATTCTTCGGTTTAGGAGATGCTACAGCTGTTTCGTGGGGCGATGATTTAGCATACCATCGAGATCATTTACTGACTTATTGGTGGATGCCAACGTGGCCTGCGACGATGATATTCATAACAATTCTTGGTTTTAACCTAATGGGAGATGCATTAAGAGACGCATTAGATCCGAAACTAAAATGATAAAAAATAGACGCTTAGGCGTCTTAATTTTTTCTTTTTTCATTTATAACTAATCTTTTTAAGTTAAGAAATAATGGTTTTTACTCGAAAAGCACTACTCAAATAAATATTTTTTCGAAACTTTTATATATGAAGTTCTAACAAAAACGTTAGAAGTAATATAAAAGTCTTTCCCGAAATGATAAAATCTTATGTAAAATAATGTGGGGCCATTTTAAATAGAAAATATAATCTTCTATTTTAGACTGCCTTCTTTGTCCAATTAATAATGGGTTATTGGATTCTATCGTTTACAGGATAAAAAAAGATATAGAAAAAGAGTATGAGTCTGATTCAATAAAGGAGTGGCTTATTAAATAATGTCTAAAGAAGATTTTCAAGAAGAAAAAGCTCAAATTGTATGTTCTGAATGTGGATCGTCAGATATCATTAGTGATTCAACAAGAGGAGAAAGAATATGCACAAATTGTGGCGCAGTAATTGATGAGCACATTATAGATGAAGGGCCTGAATGGAGAGCTTTTACATCAGAAGAAAGAAACAAAAGAAGTAGAGTTGGTTCCCCAACATCTTTTGCAGTTCATGATAAAGGTCTAGCAACTCAGATAGGATGGGAAGATAGAGACGTCTATGGTAAAAAACTATCACCAAGAAGAAGAGCCCAAATTTATAGATTAAGAAAATGGCAAATTAGAACAAGGGTTCACTCATCAATGGACAGAAATTTAGCATATGCTATGAGTGAGCTAGACAGATTAAGCTCTCAGATTGGTATACCAAGAACTGTGAAAGAAACTGCAGCAGTAATTTACCGGAAAGCAATCGAAAGACATCTAATTCGTGGTAGAAGTATTGAAGCAATGATAGCAGCAGCTGTTTATGCAGCAGCTAGAATTAGAAGAGTTCCAAGAACATTAGATGAAATCGCTAAAAACAGCAGAATTTCCAAAAAAGAACTTGGTAGATGTTACAGGTTAATTATCAGAGAATTGCAAATACGTATTCCTTTAGCAAATCCAAATGATTATATTATAAGATTCAGTGCTGAGCTTAGATTATCTGGTCATACAGCACAAAGAGCAATAGAAATCATAGATCAAGCTAAGGAAAATGGTCTTACTGCAGGTAAAGATCCAACAGGATTAGCAGCTGCATCAATATATATAGCTGGAATCATCGAAGGCGAAAGAAGAACTCAAAGAGAAATCGCAGAAACCGCTACTGTTACTGAAGTTACTGTCAGGAATAGATACAAAGAACTTGTACGAAAATTAGGGATTGAAATAACAGTATAATGATTCTCAGTTTGATTCTGAAATTTCAGAATCACTCTTTATTTTTATCTAGTTAGGGATTGTTTAAGATGTTAGAAATTTTTTCACTAAAGCATTTTCCAATTATTAAACAAGATGATAATATTGCTCAAGAAATTTTGACAGGTCTGAGAAAGAATAATCTTGAGATAAAAAAGGGGGATATATTAATTATAGCGCAATCAATTATCTCGAGAGCAGAAGGTAGACTCATCAAACTCGATGAAATAAATCCCTCGGATTTTGCGATTGAAATAGCAAAACAAAGTAATAAGGATCCTAGACATGTCGAAATGATATTGAAAGAAGCAAAAAACATATGTAAAAATCGAAATGGTGTTTTAGTTACGGAAACGAAACATGGATTTGTTTGTGCAAATAGTGGGATAGATAAATCAAATGTACCAGGAGAGAATACAATATCATTACTACCTGTCGATTCCGATAATTCAGCAAAAAAAATACGAAAATATATTAAAAAACAAGCTAAAAAAGATGTAGCTGTAATAATTTCAGATACACATAATAGACCGTTTAGATTAGGTGCTATAAATATCGCAATTGGATGTTCAGGAATCGATCCAATAAAGAGTTACTTAAAAGAAACGGATTTATTCGGATACTCCTTAAAAAAATCAACAGTTTCAGTTGTTGATCAATTATGCTCAGCGGCTGGTTTAATAATGGGAGAAGCTAGGGAAGGAACACCTGTCATAATAATTCGTGGTTACAAATTTTCTGATAAGGATATTTCAGCAAAAACTTTGATTCGACCAGCAGAAAGAGATTATTTTAGATGAAATCTCTCGAAGTAAAGAAGATTACTTGAAAAATTGTGACTATATTTTCTAATTGAGTATCAGAAGAAACTAATTCATAAAGACTTATTGTGAAAAGAGGATTGGATATTCTTATAGTTCCAAAATTGGGATAAGGGTTACTCGAGGTAATATTCACACTACTAGTAACAATAACGCCTGTTTCAACAAAGCTTAGAGGAACATATCTTAAATCATATGTTGGAGTTCGAATACCTTGCCACTCAGCAGATATATAATGCAATCCACTAGCTGCGTCAACAGGATATGAATAACTAATCGTAGCTTCACCGGCAATATTAGTAAGAGCAGAGTCAAGTACATCGTTTGTTGTAGTGTCTATGAAAGTGATTTGTTCTCCTTGAATAAACTCTAAGTCACCAGGTCCAAAACCTAAAATATAATTAAAGAAATCTTGATCATTTCCATTGGCTAAATAGGCCGTTAGAGAAAAGGATTGTGATCTATTAATATAAGGACCATACCAATTTCCAGGATTATATGGATCATTGTACCAAGCAGTAGAGAGAGGATTTGGAACAAAATACGGATACGAAGGTTGTGGTAACATATGCATGGGAGAGATAAAGAATTCATTTGTACAATAGAAAACAGTTTCAAAACCAATGGTGTTTACACCAAATTGATCACGTAAACCGGGAATTAAAGGTGATGGATCAAATGCAACCCAATAACCACCACTAGCTGTAGGAATAAAAACCTCAACCCATGAATGGATGTGTTTTGCTCTTATTATGAATTCGCTACCAACTTGATCACCAGAAGAGAAGCCTAAAACAATTCGTGATGGAATATTTTGTAAACGACAAATAATAGATAAGGCAGCTGCATAATGGGCAGCAGTGCCCATTCGACGATCCAAAAACCATTCAACATAATCCTCGCCTGGGGCAGGTGCTTCAGTAGAAAGACCTAACAACATATCAATATCATAACTACAATTATTTGCAAGCCAAAACATATCTCTGTAAACTTGATCATATATAGTGTTAGAAGTATTAAGCAAACTATTTGCTATTTGTACGGTATCTGGTGCTTGAGTTGAATAATCAGTAGGAAGCTGAAGATATCTATCACTTAAAGTGGAATCAGAAGCAACTAGAGTTGCTAGAGAACTGAAGCCTTCACTTCCTTGTCTAATATCCGAATTATTTTGTAAAGTATAATAAGTATCATAGTAAATTGTAGTGTTTCCTAGTGTAGGTTCAAATTGAGCACTAATTACTTTGCTTCCATACATATCTTCTTGTAAAATTGTATAGGGTTCTACCCACTCACTATCAGGTTCAAAATATGTATTATTTGCAAAAATTTCATTGTATTGATAATGATAAGGAGCAGGAAAATTACTTGCGATAATACCACCACCGTAAGCAAGATCAGCTTGAACAGTAAAGATTCCATCGTCATCAGCAGCAGGATGAAATGGATATCCGAAAATTTCTGTTGTTGATATGTTTTTGGCCCAGCTATCCATAAGGTATTCATCAAAAACTTCTAACCGCCAATAGAAATACTCATCTGCAGGTGTTATTCGAAACATAATTCGTTCAGGATCAGCCACACCATTTGTAAAACCATCCATAAAATCTTGTGTGCCATTTAGATCATCTGGATCTATATCAAGACCAGGGGTTCCATCATTAAATAAATCATACAGACCATCTGGAAAGGGTGCGTCTATTATATCATCAATTCTTTGATGACGAGTATTGAAAGCTTCAAAAAGAACAGGGGTTAAGATAATAGCAATCAAGAAAAGAGAGGGTAAGAAAATCTTGGTAAAATTAGACTTAGTAAAGATTTTACTCTTTTTTGGAGCAACTTGTTCTTTAGGACTCCTAGGAACGGGGCCTCGTTGAGACTTTCCTCTATCTTGAGACAAATAGATCACCCATTAAGCAGAATAAAATATAATCATTAAACTATATCAATATACGCTTTGGAACATATTTCACTATGTTATAGAAATACGAGAAATTATCTGTTCTACAATATTTTCAGGAATAAGATCAGAAGTATCTATTTCAAGAATAAGGGAACTTGGTAGTTGTTCTTGCATTGCAATAAGACATTCATCCATAATTTCTGCTTGAACGTTTTCCTCTATTTTGCTGTGAGAATAGTCTCGAGATAAAGACAGTCGTTCTCGTAAAATACTCGGATTGCACCTTAATATGAACGCAAACTTTACAAATTCCATAGGAACAATTTCAGAAGTATGACCTTCTATGAATAGTAACCCTGAAAATTGCTCAAGTTCTTTTTCAATTTTAATTTTTAAGACATTTTCATCGATAATAACACTCGCTCGAGAGTAATCATAACCAAAGTATAAACCATGTTGAATTATAAAATCATTGAGATTTATAACAGAGTATTCTTTTAATCTCAATAAATCACTAATAGTTGTTTTACCTACACCAGGTGTTCCGGAAAGCAGAATTACTCGAGATGATTGTTTTCTGGACATTAATTACATCACAATATATGTAAGAAACTATGAAATAAAAAAAATATTGGAAAAAAAGGAAAAATTACCCTGCACTCTTAGGTTCAAGCTCAATTGAAAGTAAGTCTTCGCTATCTTCAATGACTTGTACTGCTGCCGAAGGAGCTACTACAGTGTATTTTGCATCATTATTTTGAGGTAATTTTTTGAAGAACCTTCTAGATTCTGTAGGACCACGATTCCAATTGAAAAACTCAACACCAATAAAGTTATCAAAATCAATAACCATCATGGTTTGTTTTATTAATTCAGCTTGTTCTTCAGATGTTAATCCACTTTCAATAATTAAGACTCTATTCTGTCGTACTAAACGAATAATCATCTTAATTTTCTCAAAAGGAGTAAGTTTATCTGTGGCATTTTTGGTAATAAAATCTACGTAATACTTCATTTTTTCACCTCAAGACATCTTCTTAATTGCTTCATACAATGCACTAACATTGTCCCCTGTTTTAGCAGAAACAGCAACAATCATTTGATCAGAAAATGTTTGCCGTACTAATTCAGGTCGTGAATCAGGGAGATCAGTTTTGTTGGCAATAATAATAATTGGAATTTTTTGTAATTGTAAATTCCCAATGATTGTTAAATTAACTTGTTCAAAGGGTGTTTTTGTGGAATCTAAGATTACTAGTGCAACATCAACTTGATCAATCATTTTTATGGCTTCAAGAATTCCTTTCGTAGCTTCTTTTGCTCTCTGTATGGCTTCGTTTTCTGTTAACCCGAATTTTACAAAATTACGATAGTCAACAGTCGTAGCTATTCCTGGCATATCCATTAAAGTAAAATTTAATTCATAGCCATCCTTTTTTAACCGTGCATTCTCTAATTTGACTACTTTTCGCGTTTCATGTGGTATCTCAGATACTGGACCTAAGTCTTCATGACCTAGATCATTGGCAATACGATTAGCCAAAGTAGTTTTTCCTGCATTTACCTCACCGTAAAACGCAAGTCTTATGTCTTTTTTCTTTTTTCTACTGAGGATTTTGCTAATCCAATTAGACAAATATAGACCTCCATTACATAATAACAAGCTAAGTAGAACAAAATAAGCACATAAGAAGTGTTATTATCTACATATTTTCCTCATAAGATTTCGAGAAAAAAGTTAGAATTTTTACAAGTTATTCACGGAAATTGTGTATACACGTGAACACAGTATACACTATATACACAGTATATACAAGATATCCGTTGAAAAGTTAATAAATCAATATTTTACTCGAGATACTAATAGGGAAAGTAATGAAAAAGCAGGATCTTAGTATTAATAAGCTGTAAATTTATACTATTTTTATCATATTTACTCAAAACAATGTATATTATTTGTAAAAATTAAAGATTTTTTGTATAATTGATTAAGAAAAGAAGGTTTCTCTGGCTTTCTTTTCACAAAAGGACAATGTTCTCCTATTCTTTTGTGAATTCACAGATTTTCTGTGAACGTGTGAACAAAACAGGAAATATCTGTATCTAGTTTGATTTTCCAGTGGAAATTAAGGGGTTTTAATAAATGATAATAAGAAAAGAGTATTTTTGTCGGGTTATTTTCTTTTTTTGTTAAAAGAAATTTAGTGTTCACAAATAAACAAATAGTTATTCACAAAATAAGGGTTTCTGACTGCTCTTGGATCAAATTTTTAGTACCTCCCCATCTCTTCTATTGGAACTAGTATATTTTTCCTAATAGCCTATTCTCATTAAATAATATATAATATATAAATCTCAGTTTGGTACTTAAGATACTATCTAATATATTAATCTTTTCTTTAATTAAATAGATAATATTTAAATAAAATAAATATTTCCAATAGAAATATACGGGTCTAAGACCTTAAAAATCAGGATCACATATTAGTAACAATGAAAAAATAAGTAGGGAAAAAATATAATATCCTCATAATATTCAGATATTAAAATATAATATAAGTTAACTTACCTATACTTCTATTGGAGACAAGCCATTGAGTAAGAGAAAAATTAAAGTTGAAATGAGTGACGAGCAAGATAATAAAGTCACAATAACATTTGAAGGAACTTTAGATGAAAAAAGCTTGAAATCTTTAGTTGTCTCTGCCAATAATATATTAGGGAAAAGTCCTGGATCATTAGAAGATTCACCTGATATCCCAATAGAAGATGCATTAGATATGCCGGTTTTTGATCGAGTTAAATTGTTAATTTCAACAGCTTATGGAACAGGAGCCTTGTTTACAACAAATGATATCTGCGATTCATATCAAGACCTATTTAATACCAGGTTGAAAATAACAACAGGAAGTACATATTTATCAAGATTATATGAAGATGGATTCTTAACTCGCAGTGGAAATAGAAATGAACGAAAATATCAATTAAAGAAAGAAATCCGAGAGAAACTCCCAAAATTAATAACTCAATGAATTAATGATCATAATTGATATTATTAGCTATTTCAATCTCATTTTGAAATAAATTACCAAGTGAATCAAACACTTTCTTTCCAAATTCAGATAAATATACAATTCCAGGAGCATTTTCAATTAAACTTGCTTTCCCATATTCTTGCAAGTATCTTGAGATAGTAATGTTAGAGAAGCCGGTCCAGTCAGTTAATTCATTTCTGGTACAAAAGTCGCTTTTTGATATAAGAGTAAATATTAACCTGGAACTATACGTACTAAAACAATTTTTTGTAATATTAACAAGTAATAACTCTTGAATCATAGTCATCTAAAATACATCTAAAATTTAAGAATAAAAACACAGCAATAATAAAAGATTAAATTAGAATAATGTCAAAAATAGCTGATAATTCTTCAAAGTTATCCTCATTAATGCTAAAACCAAATGTCTTAATCTTAGTCTTTAAGTCTGATAGAAGATTCATTTCTTTTTCTAATCTAATAAATTCCTTAATTTCACCAAGTAAAAATATCTCCTGAAAAGACCGCTTCTTCACAAGATCTATACTATCAGAGATTATTGCTTGCATTTTCTCCTTGGAAATATCCTTGACTAATACTGATTGTGTTAAAGGATAAACTTCACTAACCTCAATAGGCAAAAGACCAAAATATGGGGCAACAATCCAAATCTCAAATTTCTTAATTAGATCTGGGTATTTAGTAATATAATTTCGAATAATTTTGTAGATTTGATATGTTTCTTTAATCTCATCATTCAATAATGAAATGAGTAAAAGCTTCTTTCTCTTTCTTGAAGATAAATTGTTCAGTCGATCTTTATGAAGTAAAATCTCAGGTCGATTTAAATCAGATTCAGAAGTAAACAAGATACCCTTTTTCTTTGTAGAAGCTGTATTCTTAGATAATTGTCTCGAGTATTTCTGTAACCTATCAAAACCTCTTCTTAAACTTGGATGAACTCTAGATCTACTCTCAAGTAAATTCCAGAAAGTACCGGAAGAGATTGAATTCCTAATATGCTTAATCTCAGTTTGACAGACATGCAAATTATGAGCAGATAATAATTTCTTTCTTTCAAATTTTTCTAGCTTCATAAGATCCTTTGGATTAATGCTAGAGCAAATGGGGCAATTGCAAGGAAATTCATTAAGATCTGCTAATTGGTAAGTATAATTATTAGTCATATATCGATTATCTTGAGCATATAAAGCATAGGCCGCTGAATCAAAAGTATCACACCCAGCAGCAACTATCAATGGAAACATAGAGGGGTGTCCCGCTCCAAATAAATGGATGGGTTTCGCAGGATTGAGAATCTGTTTAGCTGTAAGAATAATATCAACTAAAGTATCATATTTGTAATCATTCATTAATTCAACTACACTACCAATGGCGAACATATTAAAGCAATCAACTTTGTTCGCTTCAATGGCTGTCTTCTTTACTAGATCGAGAAATCTTCCGCCCTGAATGGGACCCACCCAAATGGTTTTTTGAGATTTAATTAATGAAGGAACTTTTTGATTTCGCAAAATAGTTTCTTGAACTTTAGATTTAGCAATTTCATAAGAGTCAGTTTTTGATATTGGAATATCCAAAGGAACAGCAAAATCAGAACCAATCATTTCTTGATACTCAATTACATTTTCCGGGGTCAAATCAATCTCACCATAAACTAATGATTGATACGCTCCAGAATCGGTCATAATTGGACCTTGAAAATTAGTAAGATCATGAAGATTAATCTCACTATCCGAAAATCTTTTCTTTAAAATATAAGAACTTGTAATAATTAAATCAACATCAAACTTTGATTGAAAATCTGCAACATTTATAAGATTCTTCGAAACTTCTGGATGAACTACGGGAACAAAACTAGGAGTTCTAATCTTGCCTTTTAAGGAATGAATTATTCCATTTCTTCCTAGTAAATCACTTTCAGATATTTCAAACAAAACAATCACCAGAAGTTAAAATAAAATTAGGAAGAAGACAAAAATAAATTATTCATCTTTTTCTTCTTCTTCAGCTAGACTTTCCATGAATTGTTCGAAAACAACTCTGACTCTATCTGCTACAGGACCTGTACCTTCGACTCCTTTCTCTGTAACCTTGACTTTGTTTAAAACTTGGATCATACGAGCATCCTCATATAGTTTAACATCAGCCTCAAGTAAATTCAATCTTTCTTGTAATTCCGAAGCGAGTCCACTTAAATCAAAAGGTTGTTCAGAAATTAAAATCTCAGAAATGATAGGTCCTCTAAGAAAAACTTTGAAGTAAGAGTTTTTACCCTCATTAACGTTTGATAAGCATAAATCAAAAGTATCAGGGTTCCAGGCTTTTAACAAACCATTAAAGCTTTTCCCAGAAGTTGTAACAACTGTGATATATTTTCCTTTTAAATCGGCTAATTCTTTATTGAAAACCCATTTTGGGGTTGTGGTAGTTGACATTAATATTCTCCGTCCTATGTTCTAATTCGAAGGAATTTTCTTCTAGGTTAAAAAAAATTCGGTCGCTTCCTTTTTGAAACAGAATAAGGAAGCACATTTATTGTATTATTTGAAGAGATAATCATCATTATTTGTACTTTCGACTAAGATTCGTTGTCCACATTTTGGACAAGAATTCCAAGTAGCATTTATATCATAACCGCATCTTTTGCAATATGAATTAGAGAGCTCTTCAGTTTTATAATCATCATAATCATAGACCTGTTTCTCTTGAGAGTATTCCTTCTCTGGGTATTTCTTACTCTGGAAAAGTGAATCCTCAAATTGTTTCTCTCGAGGATTATCATAGAAACTTTCATCTTCAAATTGAGGTCGTTCCTCTCTTTCCGGTTCCTCATAGAAATTCGATCTATCCGAAATATTTCCCTCAAACAAATCATGATTATTTGGTTGTATAAAATCACGTCTCGAAGGTTCTTTTCTATAATCTGATGAGTCACTACGTTCTTGCATAGGACGAGCTAAAGGTGGCTCATAATCATAGCTATCTGCTTCTTGAGTAGCTTGAGTCTTTTGTAGTTTTAAGAATTCAACAAGAGCAATTCTTTTGTCACAAGCAGAAGCCAAAGGACACCTATTTCCGTCTAAATTAGAAATTGATGTAATTTGTTCACCATCGATTGTTAAACCGTTTTTGTTCAAATGGATTCGAATACCATGACGACGTATAATACTAATTAAATCATTTACAGAGAAAATTTGACCGTTAAGTACAAAAATTCCTTCAGGGTTATCCTCGTAATTAATCATTTGGAAACACCACTACAAAGGATACTTTTACGGAAGTAATACATAAAAATACGGTATTTCCAGATGTTATCTTAATATTCCCAGCAACAATACGTTAGTATTTAAAATTTTGTTTTCCTAACAAAACATTAAAAAGAGACTGTATCAGCAAACATAATTACCCACTAAAAAACGCGGGGGTGTCCTAGTTAGGTCAATGGAGTAGCGCTGAGGTCGCTATGGTGTAGGCCTCCGTGGGTTCAAATCCCATCCCCCGCACCAGTTTTCTAATCACTTTTTCTCGAGTAAATAGACCTAAATGCATTTAATTTTATAAGAAATAAAAAAAAAAATAAATAAAAAAAGAAAAAGAAACTATTTTCTTCCTCTTTTACGACCAGATTGCCTGGCTGCTATTAACCCAACTTTTGCTCCAGGAGGAGCATTTCTTGAAACAGTTCGTGTACCACTTCCACCACCATGAGGATGGC